>CAZFJS010000027.1:3774-16494 GCA_964519605.1 uncultured Gammaproteobacteria bacterium | reverse complement strand
TTAATTAAACTGCTGCAAAAACCGTAAATCGTTTTCAAAAAACAGCCGCAGGTCATTGACACCATAACGCAACATGGTCATGCGCTCGACACCCACGCCGAAGGCGAATCCGGTGTACTGTTCATTATCGATCCCCACATTATCGAGCACCTGGGGATGGATCATGCCGCAACCCATGATTTCCAGCCATCCCGTCTGACTGCAAACCCGGCAACCATCGCCCCGGCAGATCACGCACTCGATATCCACTTCGGCGGAAGGCTCGGTAAAGGGAAAATAGGAAGGCCGAAAACGCACCGCTAACTGACGGCCGAAAAAGCCCCGCAGAAAATCGCTCAACATACCCTTGAGATCAGTAAAGCGGATATGCTCGTCTACCATGAAACCCTCAACCTGGTGGAACATGGGGGTATGCGTCACATCCGAGTCGCAGCGATAAACCCGCCCCGGAGCAATAATCTGCAGGGGTGGCCGGCAGGCTTTCATGGCCCGCACCTGCACTGGCGAGGTATGGGTACGTAGCAACGTATGGGCGTCAAAGTAGAAGGTATCATGCATCGCCCGCGCCGGATGATTCGGCGGAATGTTCAAGGCTTCAAAGTTATGATAGTCGTCCTCGATTTCAGGGCCCTCGGCGACTTCGTATCCTGCAGCGACAAACAGGTCAACGATGCGCTCCAGAGTCAGGGTTACCGGATGCAGACCGCCTGCTCCCTGCCCCCTGCCTGGCAAGGTGACATCAATCGTCTCTGCTGCCAGGCGGGCGTTCAGGGCAGCCGCTTCCAGCGTCGTACGCCGTGCTTCAATAGCCTGGCGGATGACCTGCCTGGCCTGATTGACGACCTGTCCGGCCGCCGGCCGTTCCGCCGGAGGCAGCTTGCCCAGCTGCTTCATCGCCTCGGTGAGCGGGCCCTTCTTACCAAGATAGCGGACTCGCAACTGATCCAGCTGCGTCAGATCTTCCGCCGCATTGATCAGGGCTTCAGCCTGTTGCGCCAGTATGTCCAGTGACCGCTCCTCGTTGCTGTATCTGCTTCCGAAAAAGAAAAAAGGGAAAGGCGCCGGCCTTTCCCTATCTGATCTGCCACCCGCCGCACCCCTGACTGAGGCGCGACGCCAACATCAGTCCGCCAGGCTGGTCTTGGCCTTTTCTGCCAGCGCGGCAAAGGCATGCTTGTCGAAAACAGCCAGATCCGCCAGCACCTTGCGGTCGATTTCGATGGCGGCCTTTTTCAGACCGTTCATCAGTCGGCTGTAGGACAAACCGCATTCGCGGGCAGCGGCATTGATCCGCACGATCCACAAGCCACGGAACTGGCGTTTTTTCTGCCGCCGGTCACGATAGGCATATTGACCCGCCTTGGTCACCGCCTGCACGGCGACACGATAAACACTTTTACGGCGGCCGCGATATCCCTTGGCCTGCGCCAGCACCTTTTTGTGCCTGGCCCGAGCGGTTACTCCGCGTTTTACTCTAGGCATGATTACTTCCTTTCATTGATCAACTATAGGGCAGCATCTGCACCAATGAAGCTTTGTCTGCCGGATTGATCAGTGCCGGCGAGCGCAGTTGGCGCTTACGCTTGGTGCTCTTTTTGGTAAGGATGTGGCTGCGGTGGGACTGCTTCAGCTTGAAACGCCCTGAAGCGGTTTTCTTGAACCGCTTGGCCGCACCCCGGTGTGTTTTTAGTTTAGGCATGTTTCTGACTCTTCTCGGATATCATTCAAATTATAAAATTCTGTCACTCACTTTTTCTTCAGCGGCGCGATCACCATGATCATCTGACGCCCCTCCATCTTGGGATACTGTTCGACGGCGCCATATTCCCGCAGCTCCTGTTCAATGCGCTGTAACAGCTTGCGCCCGAGATCCTGATGGGCCATTTCCCGCCCACGAAAACGCAGGGTAATTTTGGCCTTGTCGCCGACGCTCAGGAAACGAATGATATTACGCAGCTTGACCTGGTAATCCCCCTCGTCAGTGCCTGGCCGAAACTTGACTTCCTTGACCTGGATCTGCTTCTGTTTCTTTTTTGCGGCATGGCGCTTCTTGCTCTCTTCGAACAGGAATTTTCCGTAGTCCATCACCCGGCAAACCGGGGGGGCTGCATTCGGCACGATTTCCACTAAATCAAGATTCGCTTCCTCTGCCATCTGCTGGGCCTCATCAATGGAGACAATGCCCGCCTGCCCGCCATCGGCGTCGATCAATCTCACCTGCGGCGCTGTAATGGCATCATTCAGGCGCAGTTCTTTATCTGCAGCGATATTCTATTCCTCCAAAACATGACGGCCGCGGCCCGCGACCTCAGCCAGTAGACGCCCGGCGAGCGCGTCCGGGGACAGGCTACCGAGATCTTTGCCTTGTTGCGTGCGTACGGCCACAGTACGATTTTCCACTTCCCGATCACCCACCACGAGGAGATAGGGAACTCGCTGTAACGTGTGCTCGCGGATTTTAAAGCCTATTTTCTCATTTCTCAAGTCCAAATTAACCCTGAGCCCTTGTTTTTTCAGTAATTCCCCTACATTCCCGGCATATTCCGCCTGTTTATCCGTAATATTCATGACCACGGCCTGCACCGGCGCCAGCCAAAGCGGGAAATGCCCGGCGTGTTCCTCAATCAGGATCCCGATAAAACGCTCCAGCGAACCCAGAATGGCCCGATGCAGCATCACCGGCGGCTGTTTACTGCCATCTTCGGCGATATAATGCGCCCCCAGTCTGCCCGGCATGGAGAAATCCACCTGAATGGTGCCGCACTGCCAGACGCGGCCAATGCAATCGCGGAGTGAGAACTCGATCTTGGGGCCATAGAAAGCGCCCTCCCCCGGCTGCAGATCCCAGTCCAGGCCCTGGTCGTTCAGGGCCCGCTCCAGGGCATGTTCCGCCTTGTCCCAGGAGGCATCGTCCCCGACCCGGTTTTCGGGGCGGGTGGACAGCTTGATGATGATGTCGTGAAAACCGAAATCGGCATAAACCTGGAACAGCAGCGTCATGAAGGCCGCCACCTCGGACTGTATCTGGTCCTCGGTGCAGAAAATGTGCGCGTCGTCCTGCACGAAGTTGCGCAGGCGCATCAGGCCATGCAGGGTGCCCGAAGGCTCATTGCGGTGGCAGGAACCGAATTCCGCCATGCGCAAGGGTAGATCGCGGTAGCTTTTGACCCCCTGATTGAAAATCTGTACATGACAGGGACAGTTCATGGGCTTGACGGCATAATCGCGGTTCTCCACCTGGGTGGTGAACATGTCTGCGCTGAATTTCTCCCAGTGGCCCGATTTTTCCCACAGGCTGCGGTCCACGATCTGCGGCGTGCGTACTTCCTGATAATCATGATGCTGTAACTGCTCACGAATATAGTGTTCCACCGCCCGGTAGATCACCCAACCCTTGTCATGCCAGAACACCATACCAGGTGCCTCTTCCTGGGTATGGTACAGATCCAGCTGACGTCCGATTTTGCGATGATCGCGCTTTTCAGCCTCCTCCAATCGGTGGAGATAGGCCTTCAACGCTTTTTTATTTGGCCAGGCCGTCCCGTAGATACGCTGCAGCATCTCGTTGCGCGAATCCCCGCGCCAGTAGGCACCCGCCAGTTTGGTCAGCTTGAAGGCCTTGAGCCGGCCGGTACTGGGCACATGCGGCCCCCGGCACAGATCCACGAAGTCACCCTGACGGTAGAGTGACAGGATCTCGTGGGCGGGGATGGCCTCGATAATTTCCGCCTTGTAAGCTTCGCCCATTTCCAGAAAAAACCCGATGGCCTCCTCGCGCGACATTTCACTGCGAATAACCGGCAGGTCGGCCGCCGCAAGTGCCATCATTTTCTTCTCGATGGCCTGCAGATCTTCCGGCGTGAAGGGGCGTTCAAAGGCGAAATCGTAATAAAAGCCATCCGCAATCACCGGACCAATGGTCACCTGGGCCGCAGGAAAAAGGCTCTTCACCGCCTGGGCCAGCAAATGGGCGGCGGAATGACGCAGGATCTCCAGCCCTTCCTCGTCGCGATCCGTAACAATGGCCAGTCGGGCGTCTTCCGCGATGAGATGGGAGGTATCCACCAGGCGGCCATCCACCTTGCCGGCCAGGGCGGCCCGCGCCAGACCGGCACCGATATCAGCAGCGATTTCAGCAACCGTGACGGCGCGCTCGTAATGGCGTTGACTGTTGTCAGGCAGGGTAACTGTCGGCATCGCAAATCCGGCGTTTTCAGTGTGTCATTCTCGACTGCCGGACCTTGCCGCAGCCCCAAGAAAAAAAGCACTGCATAATACAGTGCTCTGAATAAGTATGGTAGGCGCGATTGGACTCGAACCAACGACCCCCACCATGTCAAGGTGGTGCTCTAACCAGCTGAGCTACGCGCCTGCAAAACCAGAGACAAGATACAAGATACCCGGGCCGGATTGCAACATCTGCGGGCAAAAAACCGGGGATGGCAATGCCGGGGCCTGGCATTGCCATCCCCGGGGCAGTGCGGACAAGCTGCTGAAATTCCGCTCATGTAGCACGACCCCCAGCCTTAAAATCGAGCACAACATGCCTATTTACTTGAGCAAACTGCACATTCTCGCTCGATTTTGCCTTGTTTCGCACGCACCTGAGCGGTTCAGCAGCCTGCTACCCGCCGGAGGTAGCCAAACCCATGTTAGCTTCCTGGAGCTGTTTGATCTGGTCGCGCAGGGCGCCGGCTTCCTCGAATTCCAGGTCGCGGGCATGCTGGTACATCTGCAACTCCAGCTCGCTGATTTTCTTCTGCAACTGCGCCGGGCTCAGGGCGGCATATTCAATCAGCTTTTCCGCCACCTGGGCGTAGTTTCGAGCGGACACCATGGGCCCGACAGCCACCCCATCAATGATTTCGATCACCGCCTTCTGCACACCTACCGGGGTAATGCCATGGGCTTCATTATGCGCCACCTGCTTGCACCGGCGGCGCTCGGTCTCATCCAGTGCGCGGCGCATGGATCGGGTAATCCGATCGGCATAGAGAATCGCCTTGCCATGCAGGTTGCGGGCAGCGCGGCCGATGGTCTGGATGAGCGAACGATCGGAACGCAAAAAACCTTCCTTGTCCGCATCCAGGATGGCTACCAGCGAGACCTCGGGGATATCCAGCCCCTCACGCAGCAGGTTAATCCCTACCAGGGCATCGAATTCACCGAGGCGCAGATCCCTGATGATCTCCACCCGTTCCACGGTGTCGATATCCGAATGCAGATAACGTACCCTCACGCCGTGTTCCTGCAGGAATTCCGTGAGATTTTCCGCCATGCGTTTGGTCAGGGTGGTCACCAGCACCCGCTCCTTTAATGGCTCCCGGCGCTTGATCTCCGATAACAGATCATCCACCTGACTGATGACCGGGCGCACCTCCACGGCCGGATCGATCAGCCCCGTGGGCCGCACCACCTGCTCCACCACGGCACCGGAGTGTTCCATTTCATAGGCCCCGGGGGTAGCCGAGACGTAGATGGTCTGCGGCGCCAGCTGCTCAAATTCCTCGAAGCACAGGGGCCGGTTATCCAGGGCGGAGGGCAGACGAAAACCATATTCCACCAGATTCTGCTTGCGGGCGCGGTCACCCCGGGACATGCCACCCAACTGGGGGATGGTGACGTGGCTTTCATCCACGACCAGCAGCGCGTTTTCCGGCAGATAATCAAACAGGGTCGGCGGCGGTTCGCCGGGCTGACGGCCGGAGAGATAGCGTGAATAATTCTCGATCCCCGAACAGTAACCAATCTCCTGCATCATCTCCATATCAAAGCGGGCACGCTCTTCCAGACGCTGCGCCTCCACCAGCTTATTGGACTCACGTAGCTGTGCCAGACGTTCACGCAATTCCTCCCGGATCTGGTCCATGGCGTTGAGAATCACCTCCCGGGGCGTGACGTAGTGCGTCTTGGGATAAATGGTCAGGCGGGACACCTTGCGCAGCACTTCTCCCGTCAACGGATCGAAATAGGCCAGCGATTCGATTTCATCGTCAAACATGATCACCCGCACGGCCTCGCTCTCGGACTCCGCTGGAAAGATATCGATAACATCGCCCCGGGCGCGGTAATTACCCCGATGGAGTTCGACATCATTCCGGGTGTACTGAATATCCGCCAGCTGGCGCAGGATGGCACGCCGGTCGATAATGGCACCACAGGCCAGGTGCAACACCATTTTCAGGTAGGCGCGGGGATCACCCAGACCGTAGATCGCGGATACCGAAGCGACGATCACCGCATCCTGACGCTCCAGGATGGCCTTGGTGGCCGACAGGCGCATCTGTTCGATATGTTCATTGATGGCGGCATCCTTTTCGATAAAGGTATCCGAAGCCGGCACATAGGCTTCCGGCTGGTAGTAGTCATAATAGGAAACGAAATATTCCACGGCATTACGGGGGAAAGACTCGCGCATTTCACTGTATAACTGGGCAGCCAACGTCTTGTTGGGCGCCAGAATCAGGGTCGGGCGCTGCACGCGGGCGATCACATTGGCGATGGTGAAGGTCTTGCCTGAACCTGTGACACCCAGCAGGGTCTGGTGCGCCAGGCCATCCTCCAGCCCGCCCACCAGTTGACGAATCGCCTCCGGCTGGTCACCCGCCGGTTCAAAGGGAGAATGCAATTGAAATTGTTTTGTCATCACTCGTGTTCGTTTAGCAAGGCATCGCTTAGCCGTGTTTGGGTTTATTCAGTACAACGGGTGGGGCAAATATATTACACTGACAGAAAAACAGCATCATGAGGCCACACTGTGCAACTATCGCAAAGAGTACAACGCATCCAACCCTCTCCGACACTGGCCATCACCGCAAAAGCGGCGCAGCTACGGGCGGAAGGCAGGGATATTATCGGCTTCGGCGCCGGAGAACCAGACTTCGATACCCCGGACCCCATCAAGCAGGCTGCCATTGCCGCCATCCAGGCAGGTTTTACCAAGTATACCGCCGTGGCCGGCACCCTGGAACTCAGGCAGGCCGTGTGCGACAAATTCCAACGTGACAACGGCTTCGAGTATACACCGGAGCAGATCCTGGTCTCCGTGGGCGGCAAGCAGTGTTTCTATAACCTGGTGCAGGCGCTGCTGGACCCGGGTGATGAAGTGATCATCCCCGCGCCCTACTGGGTCTCTTATCCCGATATGGTGCTGCTGGCAGACGGAGTACCCGTGGTGGTATCCGCAGACATCACCCAGGAATTCAAGATCAGCCCCGCGCAGCTTGAACAGGCGATCACCCCCAAAACCCGCCTGGTGGTCATCAACAGCCCGTCCAATCCCACCGGCGCTACCTACAGTCGTGAGGAACTGGTAGCGCTGGGTGCCGTTATCAAACGGCATCCCCGAATCATGGTGGCCAGCGACGATATCTATGAGCATATCCAGCTCACCGCCGAGCCTTTCGTTAACATTCTCATGGCCTGCCCCGAACTCTATGACCAGGCGATCATCCTCAACGGCGTCTCCAAGGCCTACGCCATGACCGGCTGGCGCATCGGCTACGCCGCCGCCCCCCTGGCACTGATCAACGCCATGAAAAAGATCCAGTCTCAAAGCACCTCCAACCCCGCCTCTATCTCCCAGGCAGCCGCCCAGGCGGCACTCACCGGGGACCAGGCCTGTATCGAGGTCATGAATAAGGCCTTCAGGGAACGACATGAATTTGTTGTCGCCGCACTCAATGCTATCCCGGGGGTCACCTGCCGACCATCACAAGGGGCATTTTACGCCTTCCCCCTGATGACAGATGCCATTGCCGCCATTGACGGTGTCGCTGATGATGTCGCCTTTGGCGAATATCTGATCGAGACCATCGGTGTGGCCCTGGTGCCGGGCTCCGCGTTTGGCGCCCCCGGCTACATGCGGCTTTCCTTCGCCACCAGCATGGCTAACCTGCACGACGGCCTGGGACGTATCAGCGGATTGCTGGGCGGCAAATAACTTCAGGACGCGGATTTTTTCGTCATGCTGGATACTGAACCCGGTTTAGCACCGGCTTGACGGCATCCAGAATTTTGATGGCGGGCCCGCGGCACTCGCTCTGTGGGCGTTCAACATGCCAGCGCTTTTGTTGTTCCCTTAATAGTTTGTACCTGCCTGTCGATACCCTGCTAGTGTCGTCTTTCGAATTGATCAAGGAAGGAGGTGTAGCTTGTCAAACGCACGTAGCTTTGTCCGCTTTGACGTTAAACAGGATATCTTGGTCAACGACAGGGTTCATGCCAAAGCCCTGGATATCAGTGAAACAGGCCTGTTCATTCATTCACATATTCTCTTTCCTGTTGGCAGCATCATCACGCTCGACTTTTCACTGCAGGGCGCAACCCCACCGACCCATATCAGAACAAAAGCCCTGGTACAACACGTTAAGAAAGGTGTGGGCATTGGCGTCCGGTTCCAGGATATTTCCGAGGAGATGCTGGCGAGAATCAAATTCTTTGTGGAAAATTTCTGCAGAAAGTCTACCGAATGTCGCCAACAGGTCCTGATCGTCGAAGAATCCGCAGTGGTCAGAACCATGTTCCGGACCAACATTGTGCTGAAAGGTTTCGATGTACGCGAAGCTGCCGATGGTCACGAAGCCCTGAAACAAATTGCTCACTCGATACCGGATCTGGTGCTTATCGACCTATATAAGGATAATATGGATAGTTTGCAGTTCCTTAAGGCCGTCCGTGCCGACGAAAAACTGAAAGACCTTAAACTCGTAGTCCTCAGCAGCGCCACAGGGCCCGATCTGATGGAACAACTCGCCCCTTACGGTATCCTCGGTTTCCTGGCCAAGATGACAACGACCCCGAAGAATCTCGCAGAGCACATTGCCAGTTATCTTGAGTGAGCCACCAGGCTGTAAAAAGCCGGCGCCTCCCCCGCTTGCCTGCTCATCGGTACTCGAATCCACCGTACTTGAGCAGAACATCCTCAACCTCGTAAAGATCTCTAATCAGGAAAGTACAGAAGCTCGGCAGATCACCTTGCTCAATACGCAGGTAAAGCCAGTTGTTCATCTCGCATTCCTGCCATGCTATCCCTTTGCGCAAAGCATATTGAATCACCCGCGGTTTTTCCCTCCGGTTGGGTTCGGCCATCAGGATCCAGTCCAGACCCGTGAGCCCGCCTTCTACCGAGAATTGTATCTCCACAGTGTCTTTCGTTTTCCATTGTGGCGGGGCAATAATAAAAACCGCGAACGATGTCTCCACACTCTGATCCGATATCTGACGATAAACCTCACCAATATCGCTGACTGGAATCCTTTTGGTCTGAATCCCTTTTCTGTGAAAGCCTGACAATTTCCACACTACCAGGCCTGCTACGAGCAGCACGACAGTAATAATCAGGATATTCATTGACAAAAGCGCAGATCAGCTACTGGTTTGTTGTCCGGGTTGAGGTTCATTGCTGGAAGTGCGCTGTAATCGCACCACGAAGAAAAGACAGGACTGGTATTGAGTTGTATTGGCTCCCCGGGGCGGACTCGAACCACCGACCAAGTGATTAACAGTCACCTGCTCTACCAACTGAGCTACCGGGGAAGCGTGCTCGGACAAGCGCTGTATACTACTGAATCGCATTACCGCGGGTCAATAGTCTTTTGTTAAAATGTACCGGGCGGGATACCTGGCGATTGTCGTTTATTATCATTCCGGAACCTGCCGAAATCCAGTAAGCTACTGAATCATAAACTCCGGATTCCGAATCTACGCGATGCCTCATCCGCAATGGCGACTCAGCGGCGCGTCCTTAATGACACTGATAGCATATGACCGATAAGCCCAAAATCAGCAAGGAAGACCGGATGCTGTTCCGTCAGACAGTCGGGCAGACCAGAAGAATGCGGCATGATAAAGTCGTCTGCCCTGCCCCACGCCCCGCCCCCCGTCCCCGACGACAGACACAGGAAGATGCCTGCCCGGAAGCAGCCGACAACTTATCCGACGCTTATGAGCCTCTGGACACAGACAGGGATGCCGCGCTGCAGTTTTCGCGGCCGGGCATCCAGCACAAGGTGCTGAGGAAGCTGCGCCGAGGCCCGTCCGGCCACTCAGCCGAACTGGACCTCCATGGTATGACGGTACCCGTCGCCCGCCAGGCCCTGCTAAATTTCATCCGCGACTGCCGCCTGCAACGGCTGCGCTGTGTCAAAATCATTCATGGCAAGGGACTCAGCTCCCCTGACCGCCAACCTGTCCTGAAAACCCGCACCAACAGCTGGCTGCGCCAGTGCGGTGATGTGCTGGCCTTTTGCCCGGCACGGCCGGAGGATGGTGGCGCCGGCGCGGTTTACGTCCTGCTCAAACAGGGATAAGACACATCAGACCAGCCCTCTGGTGATACGCCTCATCCAGGCACACGGATTACTGCAAGCGACTGCTAAACAGACTGCCCAGCGCCTGGGTTGCGCCGGTGCCGAGACGCTCCGCCAGGCGTTCCAGATAGGGTCGGCGGCGGGTATAGTTAACGATTTTGGCGGAGCCGATCACTTTCCGGGCCACATAATCGGTACTGCCCAGCGCATCCACCAACCCCAGCTTGATACCCTGCTCTCCGGTCCACACGAGGCCGCTGAATAGTTCATCATTTTCCCTGAGGCGATCACCACGCCCCTTTCTGACCGTAGCGATGAACTGGCGGTGAATATCGTCCAGCATTTGATGGATGTATTTCCGGTCCGATGCCTTGAGCGGTGAAAAAGGATCCATAAAGCCCTTGTGTTTGCCGGCAGTGATCAACCGGCGTTCAACGCCGAGTTTTTTCATCGTCTCGACAAATCCGAAGCCGTTCATGAGCACGCCGATGGAACCCACCACGCTCGCCTTGTCCGCATAGATCTTGTCGGCTGCCGAAGCGATGTAGTAACCACCCGAAGCACAGATGTCAGTGATGACCGCATAGATAGGGATATTCGGATATTTCTTGCGTAAGGAGAAAATCTCGTCGTTCACATAACCTGCCTGCACCGGGCTACCGCCGGGACTATTGACCCGGAGAATCACCCCGGCGGTATTCTTGTTCTCGAAGGCCGCCCGCAGGCCGCTGATAATCGTTTCCGCATTGGCGGCTTCGTTGTCCGCGATCACGCCCCGCACATCCACCAGCGCGGTATGCCGCCCCCCCCGTGGCAAACCGTCCCCGGTCCAATCTTCCGGCATATAGCTGATGAACAAGACAATCAGATAGGCAAACATCAGCAGCTTGAAAAAAATCCCCCAGCGTCGTGCCCGACGCTGCTCCCGAAGCGCGGAAAAGGCCAGGCGTTCGATCATGTCCCGTTCCCAGCGGCCGCCCCCGCTGGTTCCCGCGGCTGTCGGCTCGTCCTGTTTCTGGTAGGGATTCTCCCGCAACCAGGGATCCTGACGGTTATCATCTGTCATGGCTTCGTATTCCTGTTTGGCCCTGTTTTAGAAACCCGCAGAGTGACCTGTTTTATTTGCCATTGTCAATCCTTGCGCGCCCAAAAAACATTTCTGTACACAGCACCACACCCTGAGGTTCTCAGGCCGGACCAGAGCGCACTGACGATCACTCTGGCAAGGCAGCCAACACGGCTGCCAACTCATCACTCAATGGCGCATTAATCCGGAGTTTTTTACCCGTCAGCGGCTGTATCAGATCCATGCTGGCGGCATGCAGAAACAGACGCCTGAGACCCCGGCCCCGCATCAGGCTATTGAACTCTGCATTTCCATACTTGCTGTCACCCGCAATCGGACATCCCAACCAGGCGGCATGTACCCGTATCTGGTGGGTACGCCCGGTCATCAGCAGAATATCCAGCAGGCTGGCATCACGGAAAAGCCGGCGCGGCTTAAAGAGGGTCCTGGCCGATTTTCCGGTCTCATCCACGCTCACCATTCGCTCCCCGGATTGCAGACAGTTCTTACGCAACGGCTGATCCACCATTTGTCGTCCCTGCTGCCAGCGGCCTTGCAAAAGGCTCAAGTAGTGCTTGCTTAGCGTATCCGTCATAAACTGTTGTTGCAGCGCCAACAGGCTCCGGCGGGATTTACTGAGCAACAGGCAACCGGAAGTTTCCCGATCCAGACGATGTACCAGACTGATCTCCGGGAGATCGGGGCGCAGCTGACGCAACAATTCGATCAAACCATAGCTGAGACCACTGCCCCCGTGTACGGCCATGCCAGCCGGCTTATTGAGCACCATCAGTGCCTCATCTTCGTAGAGGCATGCGGCTTCAAGGCGGCTGCGCCATTTAGCAGCTGCAGACAGCACCGGGGGCGCTTCCGACCGCATGCGCAGCGGCGGAATACGCACGATATCACCCTGCTGCAGGCGATAGACTGGCTTGATTCTGCCCTTATTGACCCGCACCTGCCCCTTGCGCAGCAAACGATAAACATGACTTTTCGGCACGCCTTTAAGCGCCGTCAGCAAATAATTGTCGATACGCTGTCCCGCATGACGGTCATCGATGCGAACCAGTCGGGGCCCGCCCGGCTCATCACTCGCCATGACAGCCGCCCCCCCTGATCACGCAGGCAGGGGTGGTCAGTAGGTACGGAATTCCTGCCGTCCACCATGAAATGCCCCGCAAGAAAGTACTGCCTGCCACTGTCAGGTGGCAGGCAATCAGCCCTCCTTTGTCACCTTCTTTGAAATCCATCGATAATTTCTTGATTTTTCCAATCAAATAATAGGCTTAGCCGGTTTGATGCCAGAAGAAAAGCCTGCTATATTAGCCGCGGGTAATAATATGC
>CAZFJS010000027.1:0-3674 GCA_964519605.1 uncultured Gammaproteobacteria bacterium | reverse complement strand
TTACTGAAAACGATCAGAGTTATGACAAATACTCTGACAGTAAACGAGTTTGATGGCAGCCGGGTTGAAGCGTACTCGGCTGTATGACTTTTGAATTAATGACTCCCGGTTCATGAGCGAGCTGTGGAGAGTGTCGCACCAGTCATTAACCAGCCCCCGTCTCAACACGGCGCCTGGCCATAAACTGGCCCGAAGGCCAGGACTGTCCGCATCCGCTGAATCGCTTCGGCCGGCATTCTCTCACGCAATCATTGCCTAACCGGGTGCGAACAAGGATTAATAATGAAGAGAATGCTGATCAACGCAACTCAGCCGGAAGAGTTGCGTGTTGCACTGGTAGATGGCCAGTACCTGTATGACCTGGATATCGAGATTCCCGCGCGGGAGAAGAAAAAAGCCAATATCTATAAAGGGAAAATCACCCGTGTGGAACCCAGCCTGGAGGCCGCCTTTGTGGATTACGGCGCCGAACGGCACGGCTTCCTGCCCCTAAAAGAGGTGGCTCCCGCCCTGTTCAACAAGGTACCGGAAAAGGGCCAGCGACCCGAAATCAGGGATGTCCTCAAGGAAGGCCAGGAACTGGTGGTCCAGATTAGCAAGGAGGAACGGGGCAACAAGGGCGCAGCCCTGACTACCTTTATCAGCCTGGCGGGACGCTATCTGGTACTGATGCCCAATAATCCCCGGGCGGGTGGCATCTCACGCCGCATCGAAGGCGACGACCGCAATGAGCTGCGTGAAGCACTGCGGGACCTGGTGATACCGGAAGGCATGGGCATCATCATCCGCACTGCCGGGGTCGGTAAAAATACCGAGGAACTGCAGTGGGATCTGGATTATCTGGTACGCCTGTGGGAAGCCATCGAGAAAGCCTCTCAGGAGAAAAAAGCGCCCTTCCTGATCTACCAGGAGAGCAATATTATCATCCGCGCAATCCGCGACTACCTGGGCCCCGATATTGGCGAAATCCTCATCGATGACCTCAAAACTTATGAGAATGCCCGGGACTTCATGCAGCAGGTGATGCCTCATAACCTGTCCAAGATCAAGCTGTACCAGGAAGACGTTCCCCTGTTCACCCGCTATCAGATCGAGAGCCAGATTGAGGCCGCCTTTCAACACGATCTGAGCCTCCCTTCCGGCGGCGCGATTGTGATTGACCACACCGAGGCGCTGATCTCTATCGATATCAATTCCAGCCGTGCCACCAAGGGCGAGGACATTGAAGAAACCGCGCTCAATACCAACCTGGAAGCCGCCGATGAGATTGCCCGGCAGTTACGGCTACGGGATCTGGGGGGCCTGATCGTAATCGATTTCATCGATATGACACCGGCGCGCAATCAGCGGGAGGTGGAAAACCGCCTGCGAGAGGCCGTCAAACAGGACCGGGCACGCATCCAGATCGGCCGCATTTCCCGTTTCGGCCTCCTGGAGATGTCACGCCAGCGCCTACGTCCCTCGCTGGGCGAGTCCAGCCACGAAACCTGTCCGCGCTGCAGTGGCCTGGGCGCCATTCGCAATGTGGAATCCCTGGCACTGTCCATCCTGAGAATCATTGAAGAAGAATCCAGCAAGGAAAGCACCGCCAGTCTGATTTGCCAGCTTCCCGTCAATGTCGCCACCTATCTGCTCAATGAAAAACGCGGCATTGTCAGCCAGATCGAGCAGCGCCAGCAGGTCAAACTGCTGCTGATAGCAAATCCAGGACTGGAAACGCCCCATTTTGAGGTAAAGCGCATCCGTTACGATGAATTACCCGATGAGGAAGCCGCCAGCTACCGCATGGCCGAGGAATTCGAGCAGAGTGATGCGCTGAAGCTGTTACAGCAGAAGCCGCCCACTGAAAAACCCATGGTCAAGGGAATCCGCCCAGGAACCCCCGTCCCGGTACGCCCGACGGAAAAAAACCAGGAAAAAGAAGGTGGTTTTATCAAAAGCCTGTTTTCAAATCTGTTCGGTGGCAACGCCAAGGAAGCAGTTGAAGAAACGGCCCCGAAAAAAGAACACGCACCAACCAGGACAAGGAGTACCGGCAGTAGCCGCAACAGATCAAGCGGGACATCGGGCAACGCTTCCGGCCGAGGACGGAGTCGCGGCGGCCGACAGCGGCGCAGCGGCGCTCAGCAGGGGGGGCGGCGTACTGAGAGCAGCGATCAACAACAGAAAAAGAGCCCCACCGCTGAATCAGCGCAGCAGGCGGAAAACATTGACAGTGGTGAAAACGGCACTACCACCAGCCCGGCAAGCGCGGACAATACCAGCAAATCCGGCAATAGAGAGCGTTCAAGATCCGGGCGTTCCCGGCGTGGGGGGAGAAACAATAGACGCAGAGGCTCATCTCAGGGTGCCAGGAACGCCACCGGGGGAGATAGCGAATCCTCAGCCCGGGAAGCCAGCCAAGAACATCCCGCTCCAACTGAGAACAGTGCCGGTACGGAGGCCGTACGACCGGATGCCGAAGCCCATCCCCAGCAACAAGCGGAGATGAAAGCGCCGCTTGCGGACGTACAGGCAAAGCCTGCCCCGAACAACCAGCAGCGCACCCACCAGGATGACGCGGCTAACACCGACGGCAACGTGTTGTTACAGGAGAAAACGCCTCCAGCGGCCCGGGCTGACAAAACACTCAAGCCGGATTTCCCCCAATCTCCGGTGCATAACGCCGTCGCACAGACAGTCGAAGGGTCTGCTGAGAGCAAAGCGGGAACAGCAAAAGATTGAACCACGTCGCTTCTCCGGCCTGGCCGGGGAAGCGACGCCGCTACTTTAGCAGGCAATATTTCTGCAGGTACTCGCGAAAAGTCGTTTGCAAGCTTGGATGCTTGAGGGCATATTCCACTGTCGCCTTGAGATAGCCCAGTTTGCTGCCACAATCATAGCGGTTGCCCTCAAACTGGTAGGCCTCTACCGCCTCTACCGTCAGCAGGCCGGCAATGGCATCCGTCAGCTGGATTTCGCCACCAGCACCTCTGCCCTGCTTCTCAAGGAAATCAAAAATGCGCGGGGTCAGGATATAACGCCCGACCACGGCCAGGGTCGAGGGCGCTTCATCCGGTGAGGGCTTCTCCACGATCGCCTCGACATGGGATAGCTGCTCGTTTAAGGGGCAGTGGCTGACAATCCCATATTTTTCTGTTTCCGACGGCGCCACTTCTTCCACCCCCAGTAAACTGTTGCCCTGCTCATTGAAGCGCGCCACCATCTGCGCCAGGCAGCCTTCAGCAGCGCCATCGATCAGGTCATCGGCCAGCAAAATGGCAAAAGGCTCGTCACCCACCACCGGCCTTGCGCACAGCACCGCATGCCCCAGTCCCAGGGCCTGATGCTGGCGGACATAGATATAGGATATTCCCTTGGGCACCACTGCCCGGACAATCTCCAGAAGATCCTGCTTGTCCTGTTTCCTGAGCTGAGCCTCCAGCTCATAATTGCGGTCAAAATGGTTCTCAATCGCCCGCTTGGCGCCGCTGGTGACAAATACCAGTTCAGTAATACCCGCCGCCATGGCTTCCTCGACGGCATACTGAATCAGCGGCTTGTCAACAATGGGCAGCATCTCCTTGGGCGTCGCCTTGGTAGCCGGCAGGAACCGCGTCCCCATGCCGGCCACCGGAAAAATCGCTTTTTTTATTTTCATGGCCCGTTGTCATCAGTTTCACAAAACCAGTCAT
>CAZFJS010000026.1:15168-17272 GCA_964519605.1 uncultured Gammaproteobacteria bacterium | reverse complement strand
CCACCCCAGGCCCAGTTTTCGATCACTACTGCTTCCTTTAGTTTGCGGAAAGGAACATAGTAGAGATAGAGAAACACCAGGATCATTGCGCCACCCAGCATGATCATCCCATGCACATACAGGGGACTGCTGCCGATACCGCCAAACAAGCGAGCGGCTATTGCCACACCAGTGACTGGTAAAACCAGTATCGCCAGCCATACCCAGGAAAAGAATTTTTTGAATAAAGCATTCCACAGACGTAGACGCTGTGGTACCTCGAATTGCGAACCCGCAACAGGTCGCAGCACGACATAGGCGAAAAACATTCCTCCCACCCAGATAATTGCAGCGAGCAGGTGCAGCCCCATCATCACTGATAGCATACATCAGCTCCCATTTTTAAATCTCAGCACCACATGGCTACCATCATAACCAGGGAGAAGATGCACCCTATAGCAGCTTGCGAATCCGCGCAAACCCATGGCGGACCTCTTCACCCACCAGCTTGGCTGCCTCCAACACGTCGACCGAGGCTTCACCGGCCTCTTTACGGATTTCATCCGCCTTAGATTTCAGCTCATCAAGTTTTTGCTCCACATCCACCCATTCATCACGCACCTCTGCCTTTGCGAGATGTAACTGAACACGGATCTCATCGGCCTGCTGTTTCAGGCTCTCAAGTAGTTCTTCAATCTGAAAGAGCTTCTCAGTCATCATATACCCCCATCAATCAAGCCAGTACTATGGACATAATATGATGGCAACTCGCCATAATTACAATAGCTTATTAGAGCCTGTCAGTACAAAGGGCCGGTTGCTGAAGGGGGTTATTCAGGAAGACTCTGAATTCATTCTAGGACCGTCATTCTGGTGCAGGCCGGACAAAAACGCTGAGGCGTTGAGCGCCCGCGGGGCGGCCACAGCGACTAATCCATCAAAATCAAAAGCCTGGATGCTGGATTAAGGCCGGCATGGCAAATAAATCGGAAATATCAGGAGCAAAACCGTAATAAACAACGAGGCTATGCCGGCCATGGCTGTGCGGCCGGGTATCTTACTGCACGCCTGCCAGCCGCAGCGCAGTGCGCAGATGATCGGTAGCCGCCTGCATAGCCAGAATCGCATTCCGGTAATCTCCCTTGAGCGCCATTGCCTGTGCCTGTTTTCTCGCCAGGATGCTTTTACTGACAAATTGATTCATCAGGCGTACCGTCCTCTCACCAGGTCTACGCTGCTGAATGGCAACCGGAATGAGTTCCGTATAACTCTGATGGCGTGCGCTTTCCCATTCATACTCCTCCCTCGGGCTGGAAAATTTCTTTTCAAACACAACCGTTTCGTTATCGAGCAAAATACTGAGGGCATTGGTCACCAGACGCTCCGCCCGTTGCAGCTTTTCATTGGCGGCAGCGTGATGCCCGGCTTCCGCCTGTTGCCGGGCTGCATCCACCAATTGTTGCATCAAGTGCTGATCCAGGATACCGGCCAAAGCCCCTTTCTTGGCCACCATACGGTTATACTCACGTTGATAGGTGGCACTGTAATCAGTAATCGCCCGCAGTAACTTTTTGTATAAGGCCTGCTGATCAACCTCCGCCGAACCACCTGGCAATTGCTGGCCAGCCCGATTCATGAACTCTATAGCCTGACGGGCATCCGCCATGGCACCATCAAGATCATCACCCTGCTGCAGCAACTGTCGCCCCTGCTGTAGCAAAACAAGGGCCTGCCGCCGCATATCCCGGGGCACCTGCAATTCACTCTTTTCGATGCGCTTTGCAATTGCCGAATCATTCACCAGCAAGGCGGCAAAATCAATCTTTTGCTGCACCCGCTCCGCTGTGAGCATGCGACGCCTATCCGGTGCCTGTTGCAATGTTTGCAGCGCCTTGTTCCCCGCCTGCAACATGGTCAGATCCACACCATCTCCCTGGTTGACAATATACAGCGGCCCCCCCATGTTGGGATGATTGCGGCATTGGTAATACATAATATCCGGGGTATCTCTGGAGGGCGTAAAAAAAACTTTTCCGATATAGGTAAACTGTCCCTTGACACCCTTGGTGACAGTCCCGGCACCCCGTCCCACCGTACTGGTGGTCAGATAAAAATCGTGCTTAAT
>CAZFJS010000026.1:13948-15068 GCA_964519605.1 uncultured Gammaproteobacteria bacterium | reverse complement strand
GGGCCCATTGATGCTGACAAACCTCCACTGATTCGGCAAGATCGTTCATAAAGTGCGTTCCCAGGCGATGGCACAATGCCCTATCCCTACTAACCAGATTCAACTCATAATTCAGGAAAAAGCTACGATAATCCACATTGGCTGTCCCGATAGTACACCAGCTGCCATCAACCACAAGGGTCTTCGCATGTAGCACCCGGGGCAGATATTCGTAGATACGCACACCGCTTTCAAGCAACGCGGCATAGGCGGCCTGTGCCGCCCACTGCGTCACCCAGATATCGCTTTTGCGCGGCACCAGAATACGCACATCCACATGGCGACGTGCAGCAGCCATCAGGGCCGCCTGGGTGCGGCGGTCCGGTACAAAATACGGTGTTGTCAAATAGAGCGAATTCATCGCCCGGCTGAAGACATCCATATACAGGGAGTGCAGTGTCAGGCGGTAATAGCGGTTATGGTTGGGCAGCAGAATACTGCCACCCACTACCAGTTCCGGAGACCGCCAGCGACGATGCCGGCCCTTCCAGAAATTATCAAACAGTGCACAGGCCTGAGCCACCAGCCTCCCCGTGAGGCGTACATGAGTATCGCGCCAGCGCTGCTCTCCATAGAGTTCCCGGGAATTCTCCTCGTGGATATTGAAACCGCCGAGATAGGCCTGCTGTTGATCAATCACCAGTAATTTCCGATGATTGCGTCGATTGTAGCGCAGCGGCGCTCGCCAGCTCCAGCGGTGAAACCAGCGCACCCTGACGCCACTGCGGCGCAGATAGCGTTCCAGTTTCTGGGTACTCCAGAACAAGGAGCCTGCCGCATCGAGATGCAGCCGCACCGCCACCCCTCGTCTGGCACACTGCGCCAGAATCTCGGCAAAACGCCAACCAATGCGATCAGGAGCGAATAGATAACTTTCCATGCGGATGGTATGGCGAGCCTGCGTCAACGATGCCAGCATATCCTGATAAAGCTCATCACCCTCGGTGTAGAGTTTAAAATCAGCTCGCGCCTCCGTAGCCTGAAGGATCTCTCCCATGAGCTTGTTTTTCAGACCTTGCGGTCGAATCATCGAACTCCCCTATGGCGATGGTCTATGTGAACACGCTACCCTGGACTCCTG
>CAZFJS010000026.1:10694-13848 GCA_964519605.1 uncultured Gammaproteobacteria bacterium | reverse complement strand
CTGTCAGGCACCACCTCCCTGGCTATCGCGGCAGATAAAAAACCGGTTGATCACGTTCATGGTGTCGCTAATTGTAAAGATTGTCACCCCCAGGGGGTTAATTTTCCGAAAATTCTTCACGATTCAGGAAGAAACTGCCTACAGTGCCATAACCGGGATACGCTCCTGAAGAGTTTTGCCCGGGTAAAAAGCTCGCGGCCTTCACCAGCCGAATCGGAGCTGTCCGAGTTCGCACCCGACCGACCGATCAAAGCTGACGCGGGCATGCGATTCTCCCAGTACCCGGGGAAATCACGCCTGGGTGCCGAACCCAACCAGATGGTGCGTGTCCCGGAAGGCCCTTTCCTCATGGGGACCAATAACCGTTTACCGGACGAAGGACCACAGCATACTGTCGATCTGCCTGCGTTCTATATTGATATTTACGAGGTCACCAACCTGCAGTATAAAAAATTCATCGATGCAACCGGCCGCCGTTCGCCTGCCCATTTCCGCAACCGCAGCTTCCCACCCGGCAAGGCCGATCATCCCGTTACCTACGTCAACTGGAATGATGCCACGGCCTATTGCCACTGGACGGGAAAACGCCTGCCTACGGATGAAGAATGGGAAAAAGCAGCGCGCGGCACCGATGGTCGGATATTCCCCTGGGGCGATGAATTTGATGTTACCAAGGCCAATACACCGGTACGCTGGCAGGCCATCGGCCATCAGGGTGATACCACCCCGGTAGGCAGCTTCGCTGATGGACGCAGTCCCTACGGGCTTTTTGACATGACAGGCAATGTCTGGGAATGGACATCATCCTGGTATCAAGCCTATCCCGGTAATCACACGCCCTCGGAAAGCTATGGTAAACGCTATAAAACCCTGAAGGGTGGCTCATGGTTTGACTGCTCCTTCTACAAATGCGGCCTGTCTGCCCCGGTTTACAACCGCTCGTTTTTTGCCAAACGCACCAAGAACGACACCTTTGGTTTCCGCTGCGCCAGAGACGCCACGGCCGAATAAGTGAAACAAGCAAGCCAAGCGTTCCTCCCCTGCCTGCTGCTACTGGCCGCCATAACCGCCTGCAGCAAACATCCGGGAGCGCCCGAAAAATCCGCAACCGTTAGCGCCACGTCGATGCATGCCACCGACAGTACCGTTCCTGCCATGCCCATGGTTTCTGTGCCTGCGGGGAAATTTATTATGGGCAGTAATAAAATCGATAATCAGGGGCTGCAACAAAGATACGGTTTCGCACATCCTATTTTTCTCGATGAACACCCTCGCCAACAGGTTTATTTAGCAGCCTTTCTCATCGATGCCTACGAAGTCAGCAACCTGCAGTTCAAGGAATTTATCCTGAGCACTGAGCGGCCGTTGCCCTATGAATGGGGCCATAATGGCTATGGGCTGACTATGAAGGAAGCCGCTGCTATGGATATGAAGCGCCTGCGCCAGATCGGAAGCGAAGATTTCAAACTGGACATGGATACCGCCCGCATGTCACGGGAGGCCTTGATGGCGGCCATGCAGAAAGAACAGCACCGGCGCGATCCATTTCCGGTCACTGGCATCTCCTGGCACTATGCCGAAGCCTATTGTCGTTGGCGAGGAAAACGTCTGCCCAGCGAGGCAGAATGGGAAAAGGCTGCCCGGGGAAACGACGGCCGGGAATTCCCCTGGGGGAACGAATGGGACACCCTGATCGCCAATACCGGAGATGATTCGGACTGGGAAAACGGTATCGCACCCATCGGCTCCTACCCGCGCAACCGCTCACCTTATGGCGCCTATGATATGGCGGGCAATGTCTGGGAATGGGTGGCCGACTGGTATCACCCCTATCCCAACACGACCTTCAAAAGCGATTATTTCGGGGAGAAGGTAAAAGTAATCCGCGGCGGAGGGGGCGGTATCGGTCACTATGCCCTCAGTTATTTCTTCCGCACCGCCACCCGGCAGTTTGCCGAACCCGAAATGGCGGGTGAAGACGTTGGTTTTCGCTGCGCCAGGGATGCAGACACCCCACTGTAGATCTCAAGGCACCGGTGGTGGATTGGCCAGGGGCTCCGAATCAGCTGCCGTATCCACCACATCATGAAGGTGCTGATACTCGGCAATGAGGTCGAAGGATTTGTTCAGGGAGAAAATAATATATTCCTCATCATCCAGGCTGGCATTGGAAATCACCAGCTTGACACTGGCATCAAAGCCACCGAAATCGGCGCCATAGCCAATCTCCCACCAACTACCATCGAACTCATCGCCATTGGCACCATACAGTACAGAAAAACCCAGATAGGAAAGCCTCGCCGTTCCCACGGTGTAATCCAACTTGCGATTACCCGGTTCATGGCCCTGGAAATTATCAAAAGTCCCTTTGGTATACCTCAGGTCCAGCAGCCCGTAAGAGACACCGAGATTGACCTCCCGAGAGGTATCACCGGCAAAACCGACATTACTGTTGGGATCATCCTGGGTGAAATTATAGCTGGTATAATTGAGATCCAGGCCGAAGCCCGCCAAATCCAGGGCATAGCCCCCATACAAATCGTATTCAAGCCCCGGATCCACATCAATCACAAAAGTACCGGCATACAGGCCGTGTAAACCGACGTCCAGACCAGCAGATGCGGAAGAGTTAGACTGTTCGACGCCACGAAAGATGTAATCGCTGACGAAACCGATGTTCACGTCCAGCAGTACCTCGGAATACGCTGGCCTGCCACTCAAAATGGCAAAACTCGCGGCGCCAATCAAAATCGCGCTGTTAACAGGACTCATGGAATATTTTTGCAAAAAATTTTTAATAAACAGGACGGAAATCCGGCGGTCAGCACAGGTTCCTTAAGTGACACGCCAGCAAGGCGCGAATAAGAGATTGTGCCTGAACATAGATCCCGGGCCGACTCGACTCCCGTGGCCCACCGATATGTAACACCTTCACCTTATTGTTTTCCAACCAATGACTGATCTCGCCGAGTGGTGGCGGACTATCCACATCGACAAGCAAAACCGGCTTCTGCAGATGTCTGGCCATTTCCACAGCATAGGCCGTGCCACCATGCAATGTTCCCCGGTTGATGATCAGGCAGCCATCCGAGTCCCGGGTATTGAATTCCGTTCTGACCGTATTATCAATATCAGCCGTTTCCTGCAGAGGATA
>CAZFJS010000026.1:9376-10594 GCA_964519605.1 uncultured Gammaproteobacteria bacterium | reverse complement strand
TTTTTTTATGCATCATCATCTCGATACGCTTTAAAAAAAGACCTTCATGATCCTCTTCATACATTGCCAGGCGGGAAAAGATAGCCTGTGCCTCCGGGTCGCTGGTCGTGAGCGTCTGCTTCACATAAAAGCTGCGCGTATAGCGTTCCATCTCCAGGGCCAGTTCCAGCAAGGTTTGCGCCATGATGTTGTCAACAACGAAAAAATGCTCGCGGATGGCTTCCAGCCCGCGACGATAGGCCTGCAATTCCGCCGGAGGCGGGATATCGGCCGGGATTCTGCTAGCGAAGTTGCGTTCATAGAACTCGATGAGCTCCTGTTTATGAGCCCGTTCTTCGCTCACCAGTTCTTCCAGAAACAGCGTCACATCCCTATCGTAGGTCATGAAGCGAATCGCACAATCGTGGAAACAATGTGCATTATTCTCTTCTATGGCAATCGCCAGCTGAAGCGCCTGTTGAGCCTGGGACGAATCTGGAATCATCTTCGTACAACCTCTTCAGTTCTGTTCGTCGCCCGCTAAACTGCCACGACGAATAAGGAAATGGAAGCTCGCACTCTATATCTAGCTGCCTGATAATATATAATTTATTTCGAGCACTGTAAAATCCGCAACACACCCCACCGGTCAGGCAATTAGAATTTAACAGAATTATCTCTTTTGTTTCATATTATTATCCTTGTATCTAAAACCGGATTATAGGTCATTATATTTGCAGCAGACTCGCGACTCCATCGATCAAAGCGGCTTTTTGCCCACGGTTAAGCTGCTTAATAGCGAATTCCCGTCTGCATGCATCCGCGCGAGATAGACAGGCCTCACGATAAACCAGCATGACCGGGCGCCGGCCACGGGTATACTTGGCTGCCGCCAGATCGTCGTGATTATGTTCATTCACACGCCGTACCACATCACGGGTGATACCGGTATAAAAGCTGCCATCTGCGCACCTCAGGATATAGACAAACCAGTCACTCATCGCAGTATGGGCAATTCTCGGATTGAGGTTTTCATGGCAAGTACTGCAAGTGTCATGTCAGCACCTATCGGCGATTGCTGTAAATCGCATCTTCCATGGAGCGCAATTCTTCAGGATTGCCATACAATTTTCTGGCGGTGGCGATCAAACCCAAAGCACCGCGGGGATCCTGCAAATAGAAGGGGTTCAACAGGCCTAACAGCATGGCATACGCTTCTTCGGAGATTTTTTTAGCGGC
>CAZFJS010000026.1:0-9276 GCA_964519605.1 uncultured Gammaproteobacteria bacterium | reverse complement strand
ATATTGCTACTATTGATATAAGAATAGCCCAAAATTACTGAAGCACGCAAAAGACCATTCAGAAATTTTTATGCACCCCGGCACAACCAGACGCTGCAATTGGCTGTCTTTTCTGATGACAGCCGCACTGATGTTCACGAACCTGGTGGCTACCGCGGCCCGTAACGAGGAGACAGATTTCACTCTCTGGCTGCAGGGGCTACGCAAGGAAGCGCTGCAACAAGGTATTTCAAGGCAGATCCTGGAACATGCGCTCAATGGCATTAAACCGATCGCACGGGTCATCGAACTTGACCACCGCCAGCCGGAATTCACGGAAACCTTCTGGAACTATCTCAGGGCACGCGTTAGTGCGCAGCGTATCGCCACCGGCAGACGCCTGCTACAGCGCCATCATCAACTGTTACAGCGTATGGCGCAACGCTATGGCGTACCCCCCCGCTACCTGGTCGCCTTCTGGGGACTGGAAACCAATTTTGGCAAATATCAGGGGCGCTTTCCCACCGTCAATGCCCTGGTGACACTGGCCTACGACCCCCGGCGGAGCGGATTTTTTCGTGCCCAGGCACTGGATGCCCTGAAAATTCTGAATCAGGGACATACCACGGTGGACAAAATGCAGGGGTCCTGGGCCGGCGCCATCGGACAACTGCAGTTCCTGCCCTCCACTTTTCTTGACAATGCCGTGGATGACGACGGCGATGGCAAAAAAAATGTCTGGTCCAGCCTGCCGGATGTGTTCGCATCCGGCGCCAACTATCTCCATCGCCTTGGCTGGCGTAAAGAGGAGCTGTGGGGACGGGAAGTACAACTGCCCCGGCAATTTGACTGGCAGATAACTGGCCTGCAGACCAGAAAAAGCCTGAAAACCTGGAGCAAGTTGGGTGTCAAACGGGCGAATGGCGCCCCGTTGCCCGTGGCGGACATGCAGGGTGCCATCATCCTGCCGCAGGGTCACGAAGGGCCTGCTTTTCTGGTCTATAACAATTTCCAGGTAATACTGAAGTGGAACCGTGCGATCAACTACGCCATCGCTGTCGGCCATCTTGCAGACCGCATGATCGGCCTGCCACCCATCCGTAACGGACAGCAGGTCGACAACCGCCGGCTGAGCCATCAACTTGCCCTGGAACTGCAACAACGCCTGAATGCCCTGGGTTTTTCGAGTGGTGAACCGGATGGCGTAGCCGGCGCACGCACTCGCCAGGCAGTACGCGCCTACCAGCAGGCCCGTGGTCTGGCGGCTGATGGTTACCCTTCGATAGCGCTACTGGAACAGCTGCGACGGCAAACACCGCAGGATTAACGGTCTGTCTGCTGGCGTAGCGCCTCCAGAGCTTCCCAACGATCATAGGCAGCACCCAGCTCCTCATCGAGCACCACCAGACGCTGCTTGTCTGCGGCAATGGCAGCTGCCGGGCGGTGGAAATAATTCGCACCCGCCATAGCTTCATGCAGTTGTCGCTGCTCCAGCTCCAGGGACTCAATCTGTTGTGGCAGCGCCTCCAGTTCCCGCTGTTGACGATAACCCAGCTGGGTTGAGCGGCTGCGAGGCCGGGGTGAGCTGGGGCGGGTGCCACCCGCGCCTTCCGCTGGCGGCGCAGGCGACCGTGCCTGACGAAGATAGTCATCGTAGCCACCCACATATTCCGCCACCCTGCCCTGGCCTTCCAGTACCAGGGTACTGGTGACCACCTGGTTGATAAAGGCACGATCGTGGCTGACCAGCAGCAGGGTTCCCTGAAACTGCACCAGGAGCGCTTCCAGCAGCTCTAGCGTCTCCATATCCAGATCATTAGTGGGCTCATCCATCACCAGCAGATTAGCCGGCCGGGTGAACAGGCGCGCCAGCAGCAAGCGGTTGCGCTCGCCACCGGAAAGTGCGCGCACCGGCGTGCGCAGGCGTGCCGGTGCGAACAGGAAATCCTGAAGATAACTGATAATATGGCGCTCCTTGCCATTGATCATGACCCGGTCGCTGCCATCCGCTACATTATCGAGAATTGATTTCTCTTCATCCAGCTGGGCGCGGTATTGATCAAAATAGGCAACTTCCAGCCCGGTTCCCAGCCGCAGCTGGCCCGCCATGGGTTTTAAACGACCCAGCAAGAGATTCAACAGCGTGGTCTTACCGGCACCATTAGGGCCCATGATGCCCACTTTGTCACCCCGCAGGATGAGGGTGGAGAAATGATCGATGATGCGCTGTTCACCATAGCCACAGGAGACCTCCACTGCCTCCACCACCAGTTTCCCCGGGGCCACCGCCTCATTGAACTGCAGGCGCGCCTTGTCACCCGTGACCCGGCGTGCCTGGCGTATTTTGCGCATCTGCTGCAGCGCCCGCACCCGGCCTTCATTGCGGGTACGACGCGCCTTGATGCCCTGGCGTATCCAGCGTTCTTCCTGGGCCAGCTTTTTGTCAAAGCGGGCCTGGGCAGCGGTCTCGGCCTGCAGGGCCTCCTGCTTGTGCCGCAAATAATTTTGATAATCACCCGGCCAGCTGGTCAGACGGCCGCGGTCCAGCTCGATGATCCGTGTCGCCAGCTTCTGCAACAACATGCGGTCATGGGTGATGAACAACAGGGTTCCCGGAAAAGCCAGCAGGAATGTTTCCAGCCAGAGAATCGCTTCAAGATCCAGGTGATTGGTCGGCTCATCCAGCAACAGCAGATCAGGTTCGGAGACCAATGCCCGAGCCAGCAGGACGCGGCGCCTGAAACCGCCGGACAAGGCCTGAAAAGCGGCCGTCGGCGACAACTGCAAGCGCGATAATACCTGTTCCACGCGCTGACCCAGTTGCCAACCACCACCACTTTCCAGTAACTCCTGGAGCCGCGCCAACTCATTAAGCAGCGCCTCTTGCCCGGATCGGGCTGTGCCGAGCTGTTCGCTGATGTCATGATAGCGCGCCAACATCTCACCCTGCTCACCCATCCCGGCGGCAACCACTTCATATACTGAACCAGGCAGCACTTCACGGACATCCTGGGCCAGACTGGCCACCCGCAGGCCCTGGCGCCGCTGAATTTCGCCTTCATCGGCATCATAGTCACCGGCAATCAGCTGCAACAACGTTGACTTGCCTTCCCCGTTCCGCCCCAGCAGGCATAAGCGCTCTCCGGCGTGAATACGCAGATCCACCTTATCAAGCACCGGCGGGCCACCGAAGGCAACGCTGACTGCGCGCAGGCTCAGTAGAGGCATGAGTTCACTTTATCCTTTCCGATATTTTCATACATCGGGCTATCATACCGGAATTACCCTGGCCATGAATCTGCCAATGAAGCGGCCTTCGGCATCAATTGAATCCCATACCCAGGGAGCAACTTTGCTATAATCCCATCCCACCGGCAGACCGGTCACCACAGGTGACGTTGTACCCGTGTGCCCATAGATTTCGCAGCTAAAACCGTGAGGAGACCTGCAGATGAATAAATATTTCCAATCAAGCCTGGCACTGTGCCTGGCCACAATACTGCTCAGTACACCCGTCTATGCCGCGATGGGTCACAAAGCCGCCGCGGCCCATGGCGGCAAGCAGAAAGCGCACCATTTCACTCCACACTGGTCGAAAACCCTGAGTGACCAACAAAAACATGACATCGACAGCATGCATCTGGCGTTGAACCGCCAGTTGGTCATCCTGAAGGCCGAGGCTGATCTCAAGCAGAAAGAGCTGAATGTCCTGACAGCACAGGACCATGCGGACCAGGCTGCCATCAAGCGCAAGATCGCAGAACTCATGGCCATCAAGACCCGCATCATGCAGGCACGCTACGATCATATCGTCGCAATGCGTGGCGTTCTGACACCGGATCAACGCATCTCCTATGACATGAATGTCCTGATGCGCAGCGGAATCAAATAGACCTTTGCTGATTTATTCGTCATACCGGACCTGAGCCGGCATCCATCGTTTCGATTGTTATGGATGCCGGCCTCAACGCTGCCTACGCATCCTGCAGCAAAGCCTGATCGATCCCCACAAACGTATTATTCATGAAGCAAATTAGTCCTTTCAAACCCATACTCCCCCATCGTGAGGGCGCCGCCTGTCACTGGGGGAGCTTATATGGCAGCAGCCCGGGGCTGGCGATCAGCAATGCCTACCGGCAACATGATGGCTTGCTGGTAGTCATTACCCGGGATATTTCCCGTCATGACCAACTGGCACATGAACTGCGTTTTTATATGGGCGCACGTGCGGAACATGAACTACTGAGTTTTCCAGATCGCGAGACCCTGCCTTATGACGGTTTCTCGCCCCACCAGGACATTATTTCGGAACGTCTCAGCTGCCTGTATCACCTGCCCCGCCTGTCGCATGGTGTGCTGATCGTCGCCATCCAGACGCTGATGACCCGGCTGCCGCCGCGAGACTACCTGGAAAGCAGCGGCCTGATACTGAATGCCGGTGAACGGCTGGACAGCGATACGCTGCGACAACAACTGGAACGCGCTAGCTATGCGCATGTCTCTCAGGTTATGGAGCACGGGGAATACTCCATTCGCGGCAGTCTGATCGACCTCTACCCCATGGGCAGCCGACTGCCATACCGCATCGACCTGCTTGATGATGAAATCGACAGCATCCGCCTGTTTGATCCGGCCACCCAGCGTTCCATCAGCAAGGTTGAGCACATCAGGCTGTTGCCTGCCAACGAATTCCCGCTCACTGATGCTGCCGTCGACCGTTTTCGACAGGCCTACCGCAGCATTTTCCCCGGGGATCCACAAGCCAGTGTCATCTATCGCGAAGTCAGTAACAAGGCGGCGCCGGCTGGAATCGAATATTACCTGCCACTGTTTTTCGAACACACCGCGTGCCTGCTGGATTATCTGCCGCAACAGACCGCAATACTCTACGAAGAAGGTCTTGCCGGCACCTGTCAGGGATTCTGGGAGCAGATCGAAGAACGCTATGAAGCCGGACGCCACAACCGGGAACACCCGCTGCTGCCACCACAACAGGTCTTCATCGCCCCCACTGAGGTACAGCAACAGATCCACCGCCGGGCGCATTGCAGCATGCGGAGCTTCGCCCTGGATGAGCGTGAGGCGAATCATCATAATTTCGCCACCCACGCCCTGCCCGCACTGGCCGGTGCGCCCCGGATTCAGCAGGCCATGGGTCCGCTGACCGGCTTCCTGGAGAATTTCACCGGCCGCACCCTGCTGGTGGCGGAAACCACCGGCCGCCGGGAAGCCCTGCTGGAAGCGCTGCATGATCACGCGCTGTATCCCGCCAACTATGAGGACTGGCAGACATTTCTGGATGGTGATGCCCGCCTGGGTATTACCGTCGCGATTCTGGACCATGGCCTGCTGATCGACAGCCCCCGGATCGCCGTGATCACCGAATCACAACTCTTCGGTGACCATGTCATGCAGCGCCGGCGCCGCCGACGCATGGTGCGCGATGCCGATGCCGTCATCCGTAATCTGACGGAACTGCATAGCGGCGCCCCGGTGGTACACGAGGAACATGGTGTCGGCCGCTATCTGGGCCTGCAGACCCTGAGCATCGGCGGTAATACCAACGAATTCCTGGCACTGGAATACGCCGGCCACGATAAGCTCTATGTGCCGGTATCATCGCTGCACCTCATCAGTCGTTATACCGGCGTGGCCCCCGAACAGGCCCCGCTGCACAGGCTGGGCAGCGGCCAGTGGCAGCGGGCCAGGCGGCGGGCCGCACAAAAGGCCCATGATGCCGCCGCCGAACTACTGGACATCTACGCCCGTCGCCAGGCGAGGCAGGGGGTCGCCTTTCCTGAGCCCGATGACCAGTATGCCGCCTTTGCCGCAGCGTTTCCCTTCGAGGAAACCCCCGACCAGCAGGATGCCATCCGCGATGTGATCGCCGACATGACGATAGGCCGCCCCATGGACCGCCTGATATGCGGTGATGTGGGTTTTGGCAAAACAGAGGTCGCCATGCGGGCGGCCTTCATCGCCATCCAGGGCGGCAGGCAGGTAGCGATCCTGGTGCCTACCACCCTGCTGGCACAGCAGCATTTTCAGAATTTCCGCGACCGCTTCGCCGAACTGCCGCTGCGCATCGAGATGCTCTCCCGCTTCCGCAGCGCCGCTGAACAGCAGGCCGTGCTGACGGACACTGAGGCGGGCAAAGTGGACATCCTCATCGGCACCCACAAGCTGTTGCAAAAAGATCTGCGCTTCAGCAACCTGGGGCTGGTGATCATCGACGAAGAGCACCGCTTCGGGGTACGCCAGAAAGAACGCCTCAAGGCCCTGCGCACAGAAGTGGATGTGCTGACACTGACGGCCACACCGATCCCCCGCACCCTCAACATGGCCCTCGCGGGAATGCGTAACCTTTCCATTATCGCCACGCCACCGCTGCAACGCCTGGCGGTCAAGACCTTTGTCAGAGAATGGCGTGATGAGCTGCTGCGTGAGGCCTGCCTGCGGGAAATCCGCCGTGGTGGCCAGGTCTACTTCCTGCATAATGAAGTCCGTACCATCGCCAGGGTGCAGGAACAACTTGCTGCGCTGCTACCGGAGGCCAACATCCGCAGCGCCCACGGTCAGATGCCGGAGCGGGAGCTGGAGCGGATCATGCTGGATTTTTATCACCAGCGCTTCAATATTCTGCTCTGTACCACGATCATCGAAAGCGGTATCGATGTCCCCAATGCGAACACCATCATCATCAACCGCGCCGACAAACTCGGCCTGGCGCAGTTATATCAGTTACGTGGGCGCGTCGGCCGCTCCCACCACCAGGCCTACGCTTACCTGCTCATCCCTGCGCATGAGGCCCTCAGCAGTGATGCGAGCAAACGGCTGGAGGCCATTGAAGCCATCGAGGATCTGGGCGCCGGTTTCACCCTGGCCACCCACGACCTGGAGATTCGCGGCGCCGGCGAGTTGCTGGGTGAGGACCAGAGCGGACAGATCCAGGAAATCGGCTTCACCCTGTATTCGGAAATGCTGGAACGGGCGGTTGCCGATCTAAAATCCGGCCGGGAACCCGCCCTCGACCAGCCGCTGCACCCCCAGACCGAGGTCGATCTGCGTCTGCCGGCACTGATCCCGGAGGATTATCTGCCGGATGTTCACAGCCGCCTGGTGATGTACAAACGAATCGCCAGCGCCGGCAGTCAGGAGGCGCTGCGTGAACTGCAGGTGGAAATGATCGACCGCTTCGGCCTGCTGCCGGATGCAGTACGCAACCTGTTCCACCTGACCGAACTGAGATTGCGGGCAGAACCCCTCGGCATCCGCAAACTCGAAGCAGGACCGGACAGCGGCCGTATCCTCTTCGAATCGCAGCCCAACGTCGATGCGGAGCGGCTCATCCGGCTGATCCAGGAACAACCGCAGCGCTACCGCTTCGATGGTCGGGAAAAGCTGCGCTTCACGCTCAACGGCAGTGATGCCGATAGCCGGATCAGCGCCCTGCACCAGGTACTGGATGCCTTGACTGGGGACAGGGGCGCAGCGGCATAGCGCTTTATGCCGCTGCGGCATCCGGCTATAATACTCATCCCGACACTCATCAAGCAGAAAAGACCACGACACCCATGGCAATCTCTCCCCACGAGGCGCAAAAGGTACTGGCCGCCGCAGACTGTCTGTACACTACGGCAGAAGTACACCAGGCCATCGACCGCATGGCCGCAGCGATCACGGACCGGCTCGCCGACAGCAACCCGCTCGTACTGACCATCATGCAGGGCGGGCTGATCACCGCGGGGCAGCTGAGCCCCCGACTGGGTTTCCCGCTGCAGATGGACTATATTCATGCCAGTCGTTATGCCGGCAATACCCACGGGGGTGAGCTGCAGTGGATCGTCAGACCCGCCGCCCCCCTTGCGGGTAAAACGCTCCTGTTGATCGATGATATCCACGATGAAGGTCTGACCCTGGAGGCCATTATCCGGGATTGCCGCGAGGCCGGCGCTGACGAAATCCATAGCGCCGTCCTGGTTAACAAGGTGCATGACCGCAAACAGCAACGCCATGCAGATTTTTCCGGACTGGAAGTGCCCGACCGCTATGTCTTCGGCTACGGCATGGACTACAAAGGCTATCTCAGAAACGCTGCCGGCATCTACGCGGTGAACGAACATGTCTGAACTTGCGATCATCGGCGGCACCGGACTGACAGCCCTGGACGGCCTGGAGATCATCAGCAGGGAAACCGTGCAGACACCCTATGGCAAACCCTCAGGCCCCCTCTGTTACGGCATGCTGGAGGATCGGGAGATCGTGTTCCTGCCACGGCATGGTGCAACGCATAGCCTGCCACCCCACATGATCAATTATCGCGCCAATATCTGGGCATTAAAACAGACCGGTGCCCCCCGCATTCTGGCCGTAGCCGCCGTGGGGGGTATCTCTGAGGGTATGGCGCCGACAAAACTGGTCATCCCGGACCAGCTCATTGACTATACCTCAGGGCGCAGCGCCACCTATTTTGAAGAAGATCTGGGCCACGTCACCCATGTCGACTTTAGCCAGCCCTACTGCGAAAACTTGCGGCGCATCGTGCTCCGGGCCTGCCGCATCGCCGGCATCGATGCCGCTGACGGCGGGGTCTATGGGGTCACCCAGGGCCCGCGCCTGGAAACGGCAGCGGAAATTCTACGCATGGAACGCGATGGCTGCAGCCTGGTGGGCATGACGGCCATGCCCGAAGCTGTCCTGGCTCGGGAACTGGACCTCAGTTATGCCTCCTGCGCCGTGGTCGCCAACTGGGCTGCCGGCAAAGGTGATGCCGCCACCATCGATATGGCACTCATCGAAGACAATTTGCTCCGCGGGATGGATCAGGTGCGGCGCCTGCTGAAAGCGCTAATCACATTACTCTGACGGCTGGGCTGAAGTCATGGATTCGGTTCAATGGGCAGTACCGTCACCCCGCTGTTATCGTCTGGCGCCGTGTTCTCCGGTTTGACCGGATAGCGATAGGGCGCCACCAGGGCGATCAAACCAAAGCGGGGATGATCAAAGTAGTGATATTCCCCGCGTCGCAGCCGCCTGCTCTGCACCATGCGAAAAACATGGGCTTCTTTTTCTTCGTTACCCGTACCGAATAAACTGAAGAGGTGCGTTTCCTTGTCTGCCGGTGGCGGCACGCCGTATAACAGATCAAAATCGAGGTGCAGATAGCGATTGGCACTGACGGTAATGAGCCCGTCCAGGTAGGCGCGCTGCTCCTCTTCGGCCCCCATCTCACGGTCAGCAGGCGGAAGCTTCTCATTGGCCATGCGGCTGCTGTCCGGCGGCATGGCCAGCGCCTCA
>CAZFJS010000025.1:0-18017 GCA_964519605.1 uncultured Gammaproteobacteria bacterium | reverse complement strand
CATATCGTCGAGGGGCAGGCCCTGACGAATTTGCTGATGCGACTGGATGCTTTGCAGCAGGATATCCAGGATTTGCGCGGTATCAGTGAGGTGCAATCCCATCAGATCGAGGGGATCAAGCAGCGGCAGCGGGAACTTTATCTCGATATCGACCGCCGCCTGCGGCAGACCGAGCAGGCGGCACGGAAAGCCCCGTCAACGCCAGTGCATACCGAAAACGGGGCAGGTGGCAGCCAGATGCCGGTATTATCGGCAGCAGTTCCCACTGCCCCGGCAGCGTCGGGTGCGTCAGCAACCCCGGCTGCAGCCAACCCGGCCGTTTCCGCAGCCGGTGGCGGAAGAGATCTGCTGGCAGAGCAGGTTGCCTACCAGAAGGTGTTCGATGTGCTCAAGGATGGGCGTTATGATGATGCTATCGAGGCTTTCAAAAAGTTTCTGCAGCGCTATCCCAACGGTCAGTTTTCCGATAATGCACAGTACTGGATGGCGGAGGCCAATTATGTATTGCGCCGTTTTTCGAAGGCAATCGAGGCCTTTGATAAGGTGCTCAAGCGCTATCCGGATAGCAGCAAGATTCCTGACGCCATGCTGAAAATGGGCTACAGCTATTACGAGCTGAAAAAGTGGCAACAGGCACGTAAAATTCTTCAGGAACTGGCCAGGCTTTACCCGGATAGCACGGCCGCCAAGCTGGCAAAGAATCGTTTACACCGTATGAAGCTGGAGGGGCGTTAGCTTTTCTGGTGGGCATCCCGGCCTTGTCCGATACACTGCGAATCAGCGAAATCTTTTACTCCCTGCAGGGGGAGGCCCGGTTTTCCGGTATGCCGACAGTTTTCGTGCGCCTCACCGGTTGTCCGCTGCGCTGTCACTACTGCGATACCGCTTACGCATTCAGTGGTGGGGAGCGTTTGACGCTGGAAGAGATTCTGGGGCGGGTATCCACCTATAGCTGTCAGCAGGTCACTGTCACCGGCGGCGAGCCGCTGGCTCAACCCCATTGCTTGGCGCTGCTCAGCGGTCTGTGTGACCGGGGATATCAGGTTTCTCTGGAAACCAGTGGGGCACTGGATATCCGTGCCGTCGATGCGCGGGTGGTGCGGGTGATGGATCTGAAAACGCCGGCATCGGGGGAATCCAGCCGTAATCTGTATGACAATATCCACTGCCTGGGTTGCCGGGATCAGCTCAAATTCGTTATTTGCGATCGCCAGGATTATGAGTGGGCGAAGGAAGTGATCACCCGGTACAGGTTGGCGGAGCGTTGCGAGATTCTAATGTTAACTGCTTACCAACAGATGGATGCGGCCCAGCTTGCTGACTGGATCCTGGCAGATCGCCTGCCCGTGCGTTTACAGATACAGTTGCATAAGTGCCTCTGGGGCGATGTGGCAGGCCGGTGAGCATGGATAGCAAAGCCGGGCGGGCTGTGGTGCTGCTTTCCGGCGGGCTGGATTCGGCAACGACCCTGGCAATCGCCCGGGAACAGGGCTATGTCTGCTATGCCCTGAGTTTCGACTATCATCAACGTCATCGCCAGGAGCTGGCGGCTGCCAGTGAGCTGGCTCATTTGCTGGGTGCAGTTGAACATCGCACCCTGCGTATCGGACTGGAGGATATTGGAGGTTCTGCGCTGACTGACGAGACAATTCCGGTGCCTGACAACCCGGTGGCGGGTATCCCCGTGACCTATGTGCCGGCGCGCAACACCGTTTTTTTGGCTTTGTCTCTGGCCTGGGCTGAAGTGCTGGAGGCGCAGGACATTTTTATCGGCGTCAATGCCGTGGATTATTCCGGCTATCCTGATTGCCGTCCGGAATTTATCGCTGCCTTTAATCAGCTGGCCAATCTGGCAACCCGGGCGGCCGTTGAGGGCGCCGGTGTCAGTATTCGTGCCCCGTTGATCAGTATGAGCAAGGCGGAGATTATACGTACCGGCCTACGTCTGGGCGTGGATTATGCCCGCACTGTTTCCTGCTATGCGGCGGATGAGGCTGGCGGCGCCTGCGGTATTTGTGATTCCTGCCGTCTCCGGGCGGCCGGTTTCCGGGAGGCAGGGGTCGCGGACCCTACCCGCTACTCATAGCCGGGCTGGTGAAATGATTTGTCAGGTGACCGTCAATAAGGCTAAAATAGCGCGCTGTTTGTTTGCAGCATCCCATTTTTTATGGGCCGTTAGCTCAGTTGGTAGAGCACCGGACTTTTAATCCGTTGGTCCCGCGTTCGAGTCGCGGACGGCCCACCATTCCTGATTTTTCAACAAGCGACAGTATGTCGTGCCATAGCGGCCGCACCAATAGTGGTTGAATTGTGTTCTGAGTGTGGCTAATCTAGCTACCCTTGGGTGCTAACCGGCGCAGCGACTGTCTGTAGCTATCCGGAAGGTGCGCAGGATATTCCGGCAACACCACTGCCATTCTTTGGGGAAGCAAGTGAAGACCGATCTGTGGGAGACAAAACCCATTCTGGCGGCTACTGTGAGGTCTATAGCCGCTACCAGGCTGCTCAGATATGCCGCGGCGTCTTTGCGGCCCTGAGCGCTATCTCTTTCTCATTCATTGCCGATGTCATTTCGCCTTAAAATCGTTCTGGGAATTGTCGTTATCCAGGTTTTACTGCTGCTCTTTGTCGTCTGGAGCAACTTTCATTTTCTGCGTACCTCCAACGAAGTGGAACTGAACAAGCATGCCTCGGAAACTGTTGCCGTGTTGGCTGCTACGATAAAACCTGATGTGCTGACCGCGGACCGCGCTTCACTGCAGCGGCTTAGCAATGAGCTGCTTACTCAGCCGGGCATCGTCTATATCCGTATCAGGGATCTGGATGGCGTATTGGTTCAGGGGGGGGAACCTGCTGCACTGGCCCAGCCTTTCTCGGAGGATTTTCTGGTGGAGGATGCCACCGATGGGGTGTTTGATGTGGCCGCTGAGGTCAGCCAGTACGGTGTCGTTTTCGGTACGATAGAGATGGGCTTCTCCACCGCTGAAATCGATGATGTGATGTTGGCGGCGCGACGGCAGACCGCTACGATTTCCATGCTTGGCATGGGCGTGGGTTTGATGATTGCCCTGATGTTGGGCAATTATTTCGCTCGCCAGCTGAAGATCCTGCGTGATGCCTCGCGCCGGATCGCCTCCGGTGATGTGGGTTACCAGCTGCCGGTCTCAGGAAATGACGAACTGGCGCAGACCGCGCGGGCCTTCAATACCATGTCGCGGCGTTTGGCGATGCTCTACTCCGAGAAACAGGCGGCCCTCAATGAATCTGAACATACGACGGTGGAGTTACGGGCCAGCAAACGGCGCATCCAGGCGGTGGTGAACAATGCCCTGGATGGTATTGTTACGATCGATGAATACGGAACCGTGGAATCCTTTAATCCGGCGGCAGAGCGGATGTTTGGCTATGATGCCGACGAGGTCATTGGTAATAATGTGAATATGCTGATGCCCGAGCCTTATCACTCGGCGCATGACGGTTATCTGCAGCGCTATCTACGCAGCGGAGAAAAAAGAATTATCGGCACCGGGCGTGAGCTGGTGGGTAGCCGTAAGGATGGTCACAGCTTTCCCATGGAGGTGGAGGTCAGTGAGGTCCAGGTCGAAGGTCATTATCTGTTTATTGCCATCACGCGGGATATCACCGAGCGTAAGCGTACCGAGGATGAGTTGCGCCGGGCGCGTGACGCGGTGATGGCCTCGTCGCGGGGGAAATTCGAATTTATCGCCAATATCAGTCATGAAATCCGCTCGCCGCTGGACCGTATGCTGGGCATGAGCAGCCTGCTGCTTGAGACCCCGCTGCGGGCGGAGCAGCATGATTATGCCGAGCGGATCCAGCAATCCGGTAAGTCGTTGCTGACCATTATTAATGATGTGCTGGATTTCTCCCGGATCGAGGCCGGTCAGCTCGCACTGGAGTCCATCCGCTTTGATCTGCATCGCACCCTTTATGTGGCCTGTCAGATGCTGCGCAAGGTGGCGGTGGCCAAAGGCCTGGAGCTGATCTATATTTTTCCCTGTGGCCTGCCGGTCCTGCTGCGTGGAGACCCCACGCGCCTGCGCCAGATACTGGTCAATCTGGTGGACAATGCCATCAAATTCACCGCCCGAGGTGAAGTGGTTGTCAGGGTGGTGCTCATCGACGAGACGGCGGAAGGCTGTGTTCTGCGCTTCGAGGTCAATGACACCGGCATTGGGCTTTCCAGCAACGATCAGCAGCGCATCTTCGATGCCTTTCTGCCGGCAAGTGGCGCCGCACTGTCGCAGACTTATGGCAGCAGTGGGCTCGGCCTGGTGATTTCCAGAAGGCTGGTGTCCATGATGCAGGGCAAGATGGGGGTGGAGAGCACCCCGGGCAAGGGCAGCAGTTTCTGGTTCACGGCTCATTTCGAACGGTCAGACGAACAGGGCGCGCGCGATGAGCGTGGCGATGAAATCCTGCAGAGCCTCAGGGTGTTGATTGTCGATGATCGGCAGTCAGGCCGTGATGCATTTGCAAAATTGCTGGCATCCCGGGGAATGAAGATTACTGCGGCAAAGGACGGCGCTCATGCGCTGGATGAGCTTTGTGCCGCCACGGTGGCAAACGAGCCCTTCGATCTGGTGATCTTCAGCAGGATGATGCCCGGCATGACCGGGTTGCAGTTGGCGCAAGCCGTCAAAAATGATCCGCGTATCGCGGCAACACGCATGATCCTGATTACCAGCACAGGCTATCGCGGCGATAGCGACGTGGTTCACCGCGCCGGGATCGCCGGCTATCTAACTATGCCGGTGCCGGATGAACAGCTGCTGGATTGTGTGGCAACGATTATGAGGCGGGACCCCGAGGATATGGAGACCCTGGTGACACGTCACAATCTGGCGCTGTCGGGGGCCTACTCCCGTGGCAAAGTGATATTGGTAGAGACGGATGAAATCCAGCGTAAGCAGCTATTGGCGCTGCTGGAGGCCCTGGACTACAGCGTCTGTATTGCTGCCGACGGGATGGCCGCAGTGGCGGCGGCTAAGCAGAATTTTGATTGGCTGATGGTGAGTGAAAGCGCATTGGGTGAAAATCCCACGGAGGTGTTGGCGCGCCTGTCCGCTGAACAGGCGGGTAGTGTCGTGTTGCTGACCGATACGCCGGCGGATGCCCGCGAAGGCCTGGCGGACGGGATCCGTTATTTGCAAAGGCCGGTGGATAACAAATCCCTGAGAGAGGCGCTCGGGGTCTGAGCCCGCCTATTTTTCGTCTTTCTTCTCTTGCAGGAAGAGTCGCTGCAATTGTTTCAGGCGGGCGGCGATTTTTTTCTGCTGAAAAGTATTCTTGGTCCTGGCTGCCTTCATGGCGATTTTCAGCTGCTCGATTGCCGAGCCGGTTTCTCCTGTCAGATAGTAATATTCAGCCAGTGCCTGATGCGCTGCAACCACACGGCCACTGTCGTCCTCCGCCTGCGCCAGCAGGCTGTAGAATAGCGGATTTTTCTGTTTCCTTGCGCGCCGATAGTCTACCAGGAGGCTCCGGGCCCGTTCCGGATGCTCGCTTGCTATCAGCGTGCGGGCATAAAGCAGGGTCAGGGCCTGGTGATAGGGATAGAGTTCGAGACTTTTCCGGTAGATATTTAAGGCCTTGTCAGGCTGGCCCGCAGCCAGTTCTATTTTCGCCAGCAGAATCTGATAGGCGGGTTTGTCCGGATCCCGGGCGATCAGCAGTCGTGCCTGCTGGCGGGCGGCGCTGTATTTGTTCAGAGCCAGCAGTGCCAGACCATAGCCATAGTGCATTGCCGGTGCCTCGGTTGCCGCTTTGTCCTTGATTCGGGCAGCGTAGTAGGCAACGCTCTGTTGGGCATTGTCCTGCTGGATAACCCGCAACTTGGCCTTGATCAGCGCATAGTTCAGGCTGGGTGTGTTGTCGATCCGTGGATACTGGGCCGCGCGGTTCAGCGTATCGGCGATGCGCGCCGTGGTGACCGGGTGGGTGCGTAGAAATTCAAACTGGGGATTTTCGGCGGTTCCACTGGCCCGCTGCATGCGGGCGAAGAACAGCGGCATGCTGCGGGGGTCGAAGCCGGATTCTGCCAGGATACGGATGCCGATGCGGTCTGCCTCCATTTCATTGCTGCGGGTAAAGTTAATCTGATGCTGCACGCTTCCTGCTGTCGTGGCCGCCAGTGCGGCGGTTCCCATCTGGGCATCCTGGGAGCCCAGAATAAGGGCAGCGATCAGTGCGGCGGTCATGGGTAGATTCATCTTCGATGCTTCTTCCACCGCGCGGGCGATATGACGCTGAGTGACATGGGCGATTTCATGGGCGATTACTGAGGCCAGCTCAGCCTCTGAGTGGGTGATCAGGACCAGGCCACTATTGATGCCGATGTGTCCGCCGGGGCCGGCAAAGGCATTGATTACTTGCGAATCGACGACAAAAAAAGTGAATTCGCGGCCCCGAAAATCGCTATTGGCTACCAGTCGGTAGCCCAGGGACTGGATGTAAGTATTGACTTCCGGGTCCGCGATGATCTTCAGGGAATGGCGGAGTTTATGCATGAATGCCGCCCCCAGGCGCTGTTCTTCCGCGGTGGATAAGTAGGATTGGGCGGTTTCTCCGATATCCGGCAAGGGTGCCTGGCCCGCCTGCCCGGGTATCGGGCACAGCAGAAACAGGACGGCCAGCAGGGCGGTCCTGGCGGCTGCAGGCAAGGCACGTTGTCGTCGCTTGCTTGTCATGGTGTTTATGGCGCTGATTCCGGGTGAGTGTCTAGGCGGGTTGTTTCAGGGCGGCATGCAGTCGGCCCTGCCGTTCCAGTACGGGTCTGAGAAAGCGCCCGGTGTGGGAGTGTTCACAGGCGGCGATGGCCTCCGGCGTGCCGGAAGCAACCACCCGGCCCCCCTTGTCGCCCCCTTCCGGGCCCAGGTCGATAATCCAGTCCGCTGTTTTAATGACATCCAGGTTGTGTTCGATAATGACGATGGTATTGCCGTGGTCCCGCAGCTGATGCAGTACGCCGAGCAGCTGCCTGATGTCGTGAAAGTGCAGGCCGGTGGTCGGTTCATCCAGTATGTATAAAGTGCGGCCGGTATCGCGTTTGGCAAGCTCACGGGACAATTTGACCCGCTGTGCCTCGCCGCCGGACAGGGTGGTGGCATTCTGTCCCAGCTTGATGTAAGGCAGTCCGACCTCGATCATGGTCTTCAGCTTGCGGGCAATCACCGGTACGACGCTGAAGAAGTTCTGCGCTTCCTCCACCGGCATTTCCAGTATTTCATGAATATTCCGCCCCTTGTAAGTGATTTCCAGGGTTTCACGGTTATAGCGTTTGCCCTTGCAGATGTCACAAGGTACATAGATGTCGGGTAGGAAATGCATTTCCACCTTGATCACACCGTCTCCCCGGCACGCCTCGCAGCGCCCGCCCTTGACGTTGAAACTGAAGCGCCCCGGGTTATAGCCCCGCATGCGTGCCTCGGTGGTGGCGGCGAAGAGTTCGCGAATGGGGGTGAACAGGCCGGTGTAGGTGGCCGGGTTGGAGCGCGGCGTCCGGCCGATAGGGCTCTGATCGATGTTGACCACCTTGTCGAACAGTTCCATACCGCGGATTTCCCGGTAGGGCGCTGGTGTCTCGCCGGCGTCATAGAGTGTGCGGGCGGCGTAACGGTAGAGGGTATCATTGATCAGGGTGGATTTTCCGGAGCCGGATACGCCGGTGATACAGGTCATCAGTCCGGCGGGAATGGCGACATCGATCTGCGCCAGGTTGTTGCCGCTGGCACCGATGATGTGGCAGCACTTGTCCGGGGCCATGGGCCGCCGCCGGGCAGGGATGTCGATGGCCAGTCTGCCGGAGAGATAGCCGCCGGTAAGGGAGTCGGGGTTGGCGGCGATTTCTGCCGGCGTGCCCTGGGCGATGATGCGGCCACCGTGAATGCCTGCGCCGGGGCCGATGTCGACGACATGGTCGGCGCTGCTGATGGCTTCTTCATCATGTTCCACTACGATGACCGTATTGCCCAGGTCACGCAGATAGTGCAGGGTTTCCAGCAAGCGGGCGTTATCACGCTGGTGCAGGCCAATGGAGGGCTCATCGAGGACATACATCACCCCGACCAGGCCGGCGCCAATCTGACTGGCCAGGCGGATGCGCTGGGTTTCGCCGCCGGACAGGGTGTTGGCGGAACGTTCCAGCGTCAGATAGTCCAGCCCGACATTGACCAGAAACGCCAGCCGCTGACGGATTTCCTTGACAATCCGGGTGGCGATCTGGCCCCGTTTTCCAGGTAGCGCCAGTTGCTCAAAGAAGCTCAGTGCCTGTCCTACAGGCATGGCCGTGACTGTCGGCAGTGCCTGGTTGGCGATGAATACATGACGCGCCTCCTGGCGCAGGCGGGTACCCTGGCAGTCCGGGCAGGGCTTGTGGCTGAGATATTTGGCCAGTTCATCGCGCACTACGTTGGAATCGGTTTCGCGATAGCGGCGCTGCATATTGGGGATGATCCCTTCAAAGGGATGGTGGCGCTTGCGGCCCTGGCGGTCGCCTGAATGGTAATGGAATTCGATGCGTTCATCCCCGCTGCCATAGAGAATAATCTCGCAGAGTTTTTCCGGCAGCCGCTTGAAGGGGGTTTCGACATCAAAGTGGTAATGTGCGGCCAGTGCGCTGAGCAGCTGTGAATAATAGTTGTTGCGCCGGTCCCAGCCGCGCACGGCACCGCCTGCCAGGCTGAGTTCAGGGTGCGCCACCACTCGGCCGGGATCGAAATACTGCATGGCGCCGATGCCGTCACAGCTGGGGCAGGCTCCGGCCGGATTGTTGAAAGAGAACAGTCTGGGTTCCAGTTCCGCCAGGCTGTAACCGCAGTAGGGGCAGGCATAGCGGGCGGAAAACAGTAGTTCCTCCCGTTGTGGTTCATCCATGAAGGCAACCCGCACCATACCATCCGCGAGTTGCAGCGTGGTTTCCAGCGACTCGGCCAGACGTTGCTGGACGTCGGGTCTGATCTTGAGTCGGTCAACGATGACCTCGATGGTGTGTTTTTTCCGCAGATCCAGGGGTGGCGTCTGATCCAGCTCTATCACTGCACCGTCGATCCGGGCCCGGATGTAACCCTGGCTACGCAGGTCCTCCAGCAGTTGCAGGTGTTCGCCCTTGCGTTCCTTGATGACCGGTGCCAGCAATAGCAGGCGCGTGTTTTCCGGCAGTTGCAGCAGACGGTCCACCATCTGGCTGATGGTCTGCGCCTCCAGGGGGCGGCGATGCTCAGGGCACTCCGGGACACCGGCGCGGGCGAACAGCAGGCGCAGATAGTCATAGATCTCAGTGACCGTGCCGACGGTGGAGCGGGGGTTATGGGAGATCGTTTTTTGCTCGATGGAGATGGCCGGCGACAGGCCGTCGATATGGTCCATATCCGGTTTTTCCATGATGGAGAGAAACTGGCGGGCGTAACTGGACAGCGATTCCACATAGCGTCGCTGGCCTTCGGCATAAATCGTATCGAAGGCCAGTGAGGACTTGCCGGAGCCTGACAGGCCGGTAATGACAATCAGCCGGTCGCGGGGCAGATCGAGATCGATATTTTTCAGGTTATGGGTGCGCGCACCCCGTATCTGTATGGATTTCACACAATTTTCCCAGAGTACAGCGAACCTGCTAATATACCGCTTTTCGCAGCACCAAGGCAAAGGACATCTTCGATGGAACAGAATGCTATGACCCCCCAGGAACGCCGCGCCGCATTTTCGTTGGCGGGCATTTTCTCATTCAGGATGATGGGGTTGTTTATGATTCTCCCGGTATTTTCTCTGTATGCCGAAGACCTGGGGGGGGGTAAAACGCCGCCGGTGCTGATTGGCCTGGCGATCGGCATCTATGGTCTGACCCAGGCCCTGTTGCAGATCCCCTTCGGTATGCTTTCGGACCGGATCGGACGCAAGCCGGTGATCACCGCCGGGCTGCTGCTGTTTGCCGCAGGCAGCGTGCTGGCAGCTACGGCCGATAGCATCACCGGCATCATCATCGGCCGGGCGCTGCAGGGCAGTGGTGCGATTGCTGCTGCCGTCATGGCCATGGCTGCCGATCTCACCCGCGAGGAACACCGTACCAAGGCCATGGCGGTGATTGGCATGAGTATTGGCCTGTCCTTCGCCCTGTCGTTGGCCCTGGGGCCGATTCTCAACGGCTGGATCGGGGTGCCGGGCATTTTCTGGCTGACGGCCTTGCTGGCATTCGGCGGTATTGCCCTGTTGTATTTCGCCGTGCCGGTGCCGGTGCACAGCGGTTTTCACCGCGATACGGAGGCGGACCCGAGCCTGTTCTCCACGGTCATCAGAAACCCTGATTTGCTGCGGCTGGATAGTGGTATTTTTCTGCTGCACATGATGTTAACCGCCAGTTTTGTCGTCCTGCCCTTTGCCCTGCGGGATTATGCCGGTATCGCCACGGTGCATCATGGCTATCTTTATCTCCCGGTGTTGCTGGTTTCTCTGGCACTCATGGTGCCGCTGGTGATTGTGGCGGAAAAGCGTCGTCGTATCAAAACCATATTTCTGACGGCTATTTTGCTGTTGGGGGTGTCCGAACTGGGCCTGTTGCTGTTTTTTCGCCATGTCTCGGGCATTGTGATTTCCCTGTTGCTGTTCTTCATCGCCTTCAATGTGCTGGAGGCGCTGTTGCCCTCTCTGATCGTTAAATACGCGCCGGCAGAGATGAAGGGCACTGCCATGGGGGTCTACTCCACCTCCCAGTTCATGGGGGCCTTCATTGGTGGTGTGGCGGGTGGCAGCCTCTATGGCCTTGCGGGCCTGCCCGGCGTCTTCGGGGCCTGTGCCCTGGCAGCCGGCCTGTGGCTGTGGCTGGCCCGGGGCATGAGCACCCCCCGCTATCTGAGCAGTCATATGATCAACACCGGCAGTATCGATGCCGGCCAGGCGGCCTGTATCGAGCGCGATCTGGCCACTGTCGAGGGGGTAGAGGAGGTCGTCTGTATCGTCGCCGATGAAGTGGTCTACCTCAAGATCGACAGCCAGGTGGTTGAAAAAACTGCGCTGGAGCACCGCGTACAGCAAATGACCGCGTCAGCGGAGGCGGCGTTGCAGGGTATTTCTGGGGATCCACAGGCTGCCGGCTGAAGACTGTCCGGTCCGCCGCCGGGTAGGAGAAACCGGTTTTTATCGTTACACTAAGCTCATCCAATGAGCGGGGAGAAAGATCATGGCAAGAGGTGTCAATAAAGTAATTCTGATCGGCAATCTCGGGCGCGACCCGGAAGTGCGCTATATGCCCAGCGGGTCGGCGGTGACCAATGTGACCATTGCAACTTCTGAATCCTGGAAGGACAAGCAGAGTGGGGAAAAGCAGGAGCGTACCGAGTGGCATAATGTCGTATTTTTCAATCGTCTGGCGGAGATCGCCGGTGAGTATCTGAAGAAGGGCTCCAAGGTTTACGTTGAGGGCAGTCTGCGTACCCGGAAATGGCAGGACAAAAATACCGGTACCGATCGCTATACCACAGAGATCGTTGCCAGCGAGATGCAGATGCTGGATAGCCGTGGCGGTGGTGAAGGCCAGGGTGCTTTCAACCAGTCATCCCGGGCGGCTGCGGGCACAGCGGCGCCGGCCGCAGCACCCGCTACAGCTGGCGCAATGGATGATTTCGATGATGACATTCCGTTCTGACTGTGGCAGAGCGCCTGGCTGCGATCTGTAGCCGGGTCGACAGGCCATCCGCCTGTCGGAAAACCGCAATAAAATACCGATGTCTATTGACTTCATAAGCAGTGCGCTGCACGCCTGGACATGGGGACGCGAGTGACGTGTCTGCTGCCGCCGCACTGCGCCTGGTTATGGCCCAGCTGGACTTTATGGTGGGCGATATCGCCGGTAATACGGAAAAAGTTCTGCGTGCCATCTATCGAGCGCGGGATGAGCTTGGGGCTGACTGCGTCGTTTTTCCGGAACTGAGCCTGAGTGCCTATCCGCCGGAAGATCTGCTGCTACGTCCCGCTTTTCTCCATCAGGCACAGACGGCGCTGGCGGCGCTGGCACGCCAGGTGAGGGGCATCGATGTGATCCTGGGCTTTCCCCGCGAGACGAGCGGCGGGCGTTACAATGCGGCGGCGCTGCTTCGGGATGGCGGGGTGGCCGCTATTTACCACAAGCAGCAGCTGCCGAATTACGGCGTATTTGATGAAAAGCGCTATTTTCAGCCCGGTGACAGTCCCTGTGTGGTTGCCATCAAGGGGGTGCCGGTAGGCATTACTATTTGCGAGGATATCTGGCAGCCCGGGCCGGCTGCCCAGGCAGCGGCAGCTGGCGCCCGCCTGATTATCAATCTTAATGCCTCGCCCTTTCATGTCGACAAGGGACGCGAACGTGAGGAAGTCGTCGCGCAACGGGTTCATGAGAACGGTCTGCCGGTGGTCTATGTTAATCTGGTGGGCGGTCAGGATGAGCTGGTGTTCGACGGTGAATCCTTCGTGATGAACGATGCCGGGGAGGTGACCCATCGGGCGCCCACACTGGCAGAGGCGATGATGCCGGTGGATTTTCGCTGTGACGGGAACCGTGGCGCGGTGGTGCCGTTGGCAGTGCCCGCGGCGCCTCCCTTATCGCAGGAAGAGGGGATCTACCGGGCCATTGTCCTGGGGGTCCGGGACTACATCGGAAAAAACCGTTTTGACGGGGTGGTCATTGGCCTGTCGGGCGGCATCGATTCGGCCCTCACCCTGGCCATTGCGGTGGATGCCATCGGCGCGGAACGGGTGGAGGCGGTGATGATGCCCTCCCGTTATACCGCGGAGATCAGTGTGGAGGATGCGCGTCGGCAGTGCGAGACCCTGAGGGTGGCCTCTCGTATCATTTCCATCGAACCGCTGTTCAGTGCCTTTCTATCCAGCCTGGAAGAGGCCTTTGCCGGCACGCGGCGTGATACCACTGAAGAAAACATTCAGGCGCGTTGCCGTGGTATTTTATTGATGGCGATATCCAACAAGAAAGGCAGGATGGTATTGACCACGGGCAACAAGAGCGAGATGTCGGTGGGCTACGCCACCCTGTACGGCGATATGGCCGGTGGTTTCGCACCGATTAAGGATGTGCCCAAAACCCTGGTTTACCGCCTGGCGGCCTATCGCAACGGCCTGGCGCCGGTGATACCGCAGCGGGTGCTGGAGCGGCCGCCTTCGGCGGAACTGGCGCCGGATCAGAAGGATGAAGACACGCTGCCGCCCTATGAGGTGCTGGATCCGATACTGGAGATGTATATCGAGCGGGATGCCAGCCCGGCTGACATCATTGCGGCGGGTTATGAGGCGCAGACCGTTCGACGGGTGGTGGCGATGGTCGACCACAATGAATACAAGCGCCGCCAGGCACCACCCGGGGTGCGCATCACCCGGCGCGCCTTCGGCCGGGACCGGCGTTATCCTATCACTTCAGGTTTTCGTGAAAAGCGCCTGTCGGATTGGGCTGTAGAGTGACCTGTGGGTGACTAATAATAATTTAAGGAGGTATGGGCTATGAAAAAAGTCGAGGCGGTCATCAAGCCGTTCAAGCTTGATGACGTACGCGAGGCGCTGTCCGAAATTGGTATTACCGGCATGACAGTGCTTGAGGTCAAGGGATTCGGTCGGCAGAAAGGGCATACCGAGCTTTATCGCGGTGCGGAATATGTGGTGGACTTTCTGCCCAAGGTCAAGATTGAAGTGGTCATTACCGAAGACCAACTGGATGCCTGTATCGAGGCCATTAGCGGTGCCGCCCGTACCGGCAAGATCGGTGATGGCAAGATTTTCGTCACCAGGGTAGAGCGGATAATTCGTATCCGCACCGGGGAAGAAGACAAAGACGCGATCTGATTACGAGGGCGTGCGCCTATTCAAGGTAGGTGATCACCTCATCCATGGACCGTCTGGTGGTGGTGGCCGGCAGTTCAGCCGGATATCCGAGGCTTAGCAGGGCGATGGGAAGCAGGGTCTCATCGAGTCCGAGGACGCGGCGCACAGCGGTTTCGTCAAACTGACCTACCCAGGTGGAGCCCATGCCGGCGGCTACGATGGCCAGTTGGGCGTAGGCAGCGGCGATCGTGGCGTCCTGAATGGCATAGAGATTTTCGCCCCGCTGCTGGAATTGCTTCGCCGAACGCTGCAGATCGGCGCAGAATACCAGGCAGGCCGGGGCCTCGGAGATAAATACCTGATCATCCGCTGCCCCGCGCAGCGCGGCGCGGGTTGCCGGCGCGCTGACAACGATGATCTGATAGGATTGCAGATCCCCCGCGGAGGGCGCCGCGCAGGCCATCTCAAGGATGGCGTGCAGTTTGCCCGGCTCGATGGTGGTTTCCTCCTGATAGCGCCGGATCGAGTGGCGGTGGCGGACGGTTTCAAAAAAATCCCACATGATCTTGCCCCCTGTTCGTCTGCGGTCAATGTTAGCAGATTTGTGCTGTGCCGATCACCTGTTGTACGGTATTTCAGCTGTCCTTGCGTGGCGCCAGGAAGCGAGGGTAATTCAGCTTGAGCACCTGCTGTGTTTCCGTCGCCCGCACCTTGAGTCCGAGCTTGCGGTAGGCGCGGATCATCAGCCATAGTGCCTCCGGAACCGAAGGTGTCTGGTAGTAAGTGAGCAGCACGTTTTTGCTGCGATTGAGCACCGCCACATAGGCGCCACGGCGCATGTAGAAGTGCGCAACATGGATTTCATGGCGCGCCAGATAATTGCGCAGAAAAATCATGCGTAGTCTGGCATCCTGCGCATAGGAGCTGGCGGGGAACTGTTCCAACAGCGTCGAAAAATAGCGGAAGGATTCCCGTGCCGAGCGCGGGTCCCGCCGGGCGGGGTCATCATGAAGCATGCGGCTGTAGAGGCTGCTGGTCAGGTCGAAGTCCGCCAGGCCGCGGAGATAATAGGCGTAGTCCACATGGGGGTGGCGCGGGAAGGTCTTGATGAAACGGTCAGCTGCCGCGATGGCGGATTCCGGCTGGTCGGATTTGTAGTAGGCATAGGCCATATCCAATTGTGCCTGCTGGGCATATTTGCCAAAGGGGTAGCGGGCCTCCAGGGATTCGAATTGCTCGATCGCGCTGTCGTAATAACCGGCATCCAGGTCTTTCTTGCCTGCCAGATAAAGGCTTTTCGCACTGCCAAGCACCTCTCCTGTGCCCTTGGTGGTGGCGCAGGCTCCGAGTAGTAATGCGGAGAGCAGGATGAGGACAATCGGTGTGTGTGACATGGGTTGTGGCATGGACTTGGATAGGCGGGCTATTATAAAGCAATTGCCGCTGATGAGAATCTATTTCCTGTCCTTACGAATGATGTGCTGGATATCTCCCAGTTTGCGCACCCACGGGCGGGGAGGGCGCAATTTTTCTGCCAGGCCCGCTGCGGCATCGCGGGCGGCCAGCGCATCCGGATAGCTCCCGTAGAGCAGTGTAAACCAGGCGGTGCCGTTGCGGTGGGTTTGAAAATAGGCAGCTTGCGCCGTCAGGTGGTAGCGGTGAATGAATGCGCGCAGCGCTTGTTCACTGCGGGTGCCCAGTAGTTGCAGGCTGTAGCGGGTGGCCGGTTGGCGCAGCAGCCATGCTTCCCGGTGAGGCAGTGCACTGGCAGCAGGGCTTGCAGGTTTCGGCGGTGATGAGTCAGGTGCGGGAGTTGCGGCCCGTGGGGAGGCTTGTGCCTGCGCTGTCGGAGTGATTTCTGGGTGGGGAGTCGGAAGCCGGCTGCCGGCAGCCGGGGGGGGCGCCAGCTTCAGCATGTGATAGGCCATGCTTGCCATAGTGCGGGCTTCCTCGCGGAGCGGTGGGGCGGCGTGATTCTCGATGACTGCCCGGGCATGCAGGGCCGCGGTGGCATAACGCTTTGTTTCCAGCGCGTGTTTCGCTAACTGCAATTCATTTTCCGCCAGGCGGGTGCGCAGTATGACCATACGCTGATGGCTATCCTCACGATATCTGCTGGTGGGAAAGCGCTGGAGCAGGGCGTTGAAGTAGCGCAGGGAAAGATCGGCCTGGTGTACTTCGCGGGGCGCCTCGGTGTTCTGCTGTTCGGCCAGAGCGTCGATGCTTTGTTGAAAGGCCGCCAGGCCGCGCAGGTAATATAGATAGTCCAGGTGCGCGTTGTCGGGGTGATTGCGGATAAAGCGGTTGGCAGCGGCCAGAGCGGAGATGAAATCACCGCTTTTGTAATAGGTGTAGGCCAGTTCCAGGCGGGATTGGATTGCCAGCGGGGTCCCGGGGTAGTATACCCCCACGGCCCGGAAACGGTCGGCGGCCAGTGGATAATCCTTTTCTCGCAAGGCAGCTTTGCCCTGGTCGTAGATGAGCTGTGCGCCCGGCCGTGGTGGGGCTTTTAGCTCCTGATGGGTGCAGGCAGTGAGGACCAACAGTAGTGCCAGCAGTATCAAAGACAATCGTCCAGGCATGATTCCGATCGGGTCCGGTTAGGTCAATAGGTTATTATGATTAAGTTACTGCAAAAAAACAAAGCGATATCAGATTGATGGATGCAGATCACCAAGAGGTGGCCCGGCAGTTGACAGCCCAAGTCCCCACTACCCTGGCCGGCGAGCGCCTCGACAAAGCGCTCGCGCAGCTCTTTCCCGATTACTCCCGTGCGCAACTGCAACAGTGGATCCGGGCGGGGTTGGTGCGCGTGGATGCGCAGCTGTGGCGTCCGCGGGATCGCTTGCAGGGAGAGGAACGGGTGGAATTGACTGCTGTGCTGCCGGCACCGCGCCCCGAACAGGGCGAGGCAATCCCGCTGAACATCATTTATGAAGACGAGGCCTTGTTGGTGATCAACAAACCGGCCGGTCTGGTAGTCCACCCCGGTGCAGGCAACCGTCAGGGCACCATGATGAATGCCCTGCTGCACCATGCCCCCGAGCTGGCGGCCTTGCCGCGCGCCGGGATCATTCATCGCCTGGACAAGGATACCAGCGGCCTGTTGGTGGTGGCGCGGACCTCGGGTACACGCCGGCAACTGTGTGAACAGCTTGCCGCCCGGCGCTTTGTGCGGGAATATCAGGCCATCGTCAACGGGGTGATGACCGCAGGGGGGCGTGTCGCTGCAGCGATCGGCAGGCACCGGGTGCAGCGCACCCGTATGGCGGTGAGGGAGGGCGGCCGGGAGGCGGTGAGCCATTACCGGGTGATGAGGCGTTTTCGCGCCCATACCCACATCCGGGTTAAACTGGAAACCGGTCGTACCCACCAGATCCGTGTCCATATGGCGCATATCCATTTTCCTCTGATGGGTGATCCGCTCTATGGCGGCCGTCTGCGCCTGCCGCGAGGCTGCAGTGCTGAACTGCAGGCCACTCTGCGCGGTTTCCGGCGGCAGGCATTGCATGCCGCGCAGTTGGGTATCACTCACCCCCTGAGCGGTGAGTCCCTGCACTGGGAGGTTCCCCCACCGGCAGATATGGCACAGTTGCTGACGGCGCTGGCGGACGATGCCGACCATGTCGAGATCCCCGCATCTTACTGAGACCGGCGTGCCGTGGCTGGTTCCGGATTGGCCGGCACCACCCACCGTCCGTGCCTTAAGTACGCTGCGATATGGTGGGGTGAGCCGGCCACCATGGGCGGACTTCAACCTTGCCGACCACGTGGGTGACGATCCGGCTCATGTGATGGTGAATCGAGGGCGCCTCTACCGGCAGGCCGGTTTGCCCGCCGAGCCCCACTGGCTGCATCAGGTGCATGGCGCTCGGGTGGTGGAGGCCGCTGCTGTCGAGGCGGGGTGCGTGGCCGACAGCGCCTTCACTTGCCAGGTGGGCGTGGTCTGCGCTGTACTGACGGCCGATTGCCTGCCCTTGCTGCTCTGTGACCGCGCGGGACAGCGGGTAGCGGCGGTGCACTGCGGCTGGCGAGGCCTGGCAGAAGGTATCATCGAGGCGGCGGTCGCTGCGCTGTCAGGTGAGGCCAGCCAGTTGTTGGCCTGGCTGGGGCCGTCCATCGGCCCCGGGCGTTTCGAGGTGGGTGCAGAGGTGCGGCAGCGTTTTGTGGGTGCCGATGCCACGGCAGCCGCCGCCTTTGTG
>CAZFJS010000024.1:12008-18185 GCA_964519605.1 uncultured Gammaproteobacteria bacterium | reverse complement strand
GATATTAGGCCAGTAGCTCAATTGGCAGAGCAGCGGTCTCCAAAACCGCAGGTTGAGGTTGTTTAAATTATGGCAGCAAGCAGTCAAAGAATACGTATCCGTCTGAAAGCCTTCGATCATCGGCTGATTGACCGATCGGCGCGTGAGATCGTGGAGACCGCGAAGAGAACGGGTGCCCAGGTTAAGGGGCCGATTCCTCTGCCCACCCGCAAGGAACGCTTCACCGTGCTGATATCTCCGCATGTCAACAAGGATGCTCGCGATCAATATGAAATTCGCACTCACAAGCGCGTGATGGATATTCTTGATCCGACGGAAAAGACCGTGGACGCGCTGATGAAGCTAGATCTTGCCGCCGGTGTGGATGTCCAGATCAAACTCAATTGATCATGGGTTGTTGGCATCAGGCAAAATTGATATAGAGGTTATTAACCATGGCAATAGGCATAGTAGGACGAAAGTGCGGCATGACCCGAATCTTTACAGATGAGGGTGAGTCTATCCCCGTGACTGTCATTGAGGTGGCGGCGAACCGCATCACCCAGTTAAGAACCCTTGAGGCTGATGGCTATCGCGCCATTCAGGTGACCGCTGGCAGTCGGCGTGCCAGTCGGGTGACTAAACCGATGGCCGGGCACTTTGCCAAGGCCGGCGTGGAGGCTGGACGAGGACTGTGGGAGTTTCGTCTTGGAGACAATGAAGGTGAGAGCCTGGAAGTTGGTGGTGAGATTAAGGCGGATATATTCACCCCGGGGCAGCGAGTTGATGTCAGCGGTATCACCATTGGTAAGGGTTTTGCGGGGACAGTGAAGCGGCATCATTTTGCCATGCAGGATGCCACCCATGGTAATTCCCTCTCCCATCGTGCGCCAGGTTCCATCGGCCAGTGCCAGACTCCAGGTCGTGTCCACAAGGGCAAAAAAATGTCCGGGCACATGGGGAATGTTCAGCGCAGTGTCCAGAATCTTAAAGTGGTCCGGGTTGATAATGAGCGTAACCTGCTGCTCGTCAAGGGGGCGGTCCCCGGTGCTGCTGGCGGCGATGTGATTGTGAAGTCGGCAGTGAAGGCGCGTTGAGGAAAAAAATATGGAACTGAATTTAACAACAGCAAATGGCCAGGCCGCGGGGGCAGCAGTCCAGCTGTCAGATACCCTGTTCGCCTGTCCGTACAACGAACCGCTGGTTCATCAGGCTGTGACCGCATTTCTGGCGGGTGGGCGTAGTGGTACCCATGCGCAGAAGACCCGTGCCCAGGTGCGTGGCGGAGGTGCCAAGCCCTGGCGTCAGAAGAGTACCGGGAGGGCGCGTGCCGGTACCAGTCGTAGCCCCATCTGGCGTAGTGGTGGAAGGACATTCGCAGCAGTCCCTGCCAACTATCAGCAAAAGCTGAATAAGAAAATGTATCGTGCAGCCATGCGTTCGCTGTTTTCCGAGCTGCTACGCCAGGAGCGCCTGGTGATTGTGGATGAATTCACCATGGCGGCGGCAAAAACACGTGATGTGGTGGCCAGCCTGGGCGCATTAGGCCTCAGCGACGTGGTGATTGTCTGCCATGAGCCGGACGCAAACCTTTATCTTGCCGTGCGCAATCTGTCGTGGGCGGAAGTGCTGGATGTGGCGATGCTCGATCCGGTTACATTGATTCGTCATGAGAAGGTTTTGATGACGGTAGCTGCGGTTAAAAAACTTGAGGAGCGGCTCGGATGAATCAGGAACGACTGATGAAAATATTATTGGCGCCGCATATTTCCGAGAAGGCTACCATCATTGCTGAGAAGCACCACCAATTCGTGTTTCGCGTCCAGCCGGATGCCAGAAAGACAGAGATTAAGCAGGCCGTCGAGATGATGTTTGATGTCAAGGTGGACAAGGTCCAGGTACTCAATCAGAAAGGCAAGACGAAGCGTACCGGGGCGATCAGCGGTAGACGCAATCATATGAAAAAGGCTTATGTGTCGTTGAAACCAGGCTTCGATATTGATTTGATGGGGCCGCAGTAAAATAACCGACAAGCTTGTTGAAGGATTATAATTATGGCAGTAGTAAAGACAAAACCGACATCTGCGGGGCGCCGTTTTGTTGTCAAGATAACCAATCCGGAGCTATATAAGGGAAAACCCTATGCGCCGCTGGTGGAGGGGCAGTCGAAGCAGGGTGGGCGTAACAATGCCGGGCGGATTACTGTCCGTCATCAGGGTGGTGGACACAAACAACACTACCGTGTCATCGATTTCAAACGTAGCAAGCAGAATGTCACGGGTGATATTGAAAGGATAGAGTACGACCCTAACCGCAGCGCCCACATTGCCCTGGTGCTGTATCGGGATGGTGAGCGCCGCTATATTATTGCGCCCGGCAAGATCAAGGTCGGCGATGAGATTCTTGCCGCCGACAACGCCCCCATTAAGACTGGCAACTGTCTTCCTATGCGTAATATTCCGATGGGTACAGTGATCCATTGTGTAGAACTGAAACCCAGAAAGGGCGCACAATTGGCGCGCAGCGCAGGTGCTTCAGTGCAGTTGGTTGCCAAGGAAGGACCGCACGCTATCCTGAGATTACGTTCCGGAGAAATGCGCAAGGTACTCCTGGACTGCCGTGCCACTATCGGCGAAGTGGGCAACAGTGCCCATGGACTGCGCTCTCTAGGTAAGGCCGGTGCCAGCAGATGGCGTGGTGTTCGTCCGACTGTACGTGGTGTGGCGATGAACCCGGTTGACCACCCCCATGGTGGTGGTGAGGGACGTACCTCCGGTGGTCGTCATCCGGTGAGTCCCTGGGGTGTCCCCTCGAAGGGATTTAAAACCCGACGAGTCAAGCGTACTGACAAGCTGATTGTGAGACGCCGCAAGTCAAAATAAACGCTAACTATTGGAAGTCAGAAAGAGGTTATTAGATGCCGCGTTCAATCAAAAAAGGTCCTTTCGTCGATCTTCACCTGATAAAAAAGGTAGAGCAGGCGGTGGCGACCAATAATAGAAGACCTATAAAGACCTGGTCTCGCCGTTCTATGGTGATCCCGGATATGGTAGGCCTGACAATCGCTGTTCATAATGGCAGGCAGCATGTGCCGGTGCTGATTTCCGAGAACATGGTGGGTCACAAGCTGGGTGAATTCGCCATTACCCGGACCTTCAGAGGGCACTCAGGCGATAGGAAATCGAGATAGAAGGAAGCGAGATGGAAGTCTTAGCAAAACGCAAATACGCGGACATGTCCGCCCAGAAATGCCGCTTGGTGGCCGACCAGATTCGTGGTCTGTCGGTGGAGAATGCACTCAATGTGTTGAACTTCAGCCCCAAGAAGGCTGCCGGGCTGATCAAGAAAGTACTGGAATCGGCTATTGCCAACGCTGAACATAATGAAGGTGCTGATATCGACGAGCTCAAAGTATCGCGGGTCTTTGTCGACGAAGGGCCGGTTTTCAAGCGCTGGCGCGCACGTGCGCGTGGACGTGCCAACAGGATTCTGAAACGGACCAGCCATATTACTGTGGCGGTCAGCGATAATTAAAAGAGAGCATCAAGCATGGGCCAAAAAGTACATCCAACCGGCATCAGACTGGGCATTGTTAAGGACTGGACCTCAAAGTGGTACGCTGATAGCGAGCATTACGCGGATTATTTGTATACCGATCTGACGGTGCGAAAGTTCTTAAAGAATAAGCTGGCACAGGCATCTGTCAGTCGTATTCAGATTGAACGTCCGGCACGTACCGCGCATATTACAATACGCACCGCCAGGCCTGGTATGGTGATTGGCAAGAAGGGTGAGGATATTGAATCTCTGCGTAAGGAAGTATCCGCCATGATGGGTATCCCTGTGCATATCAACATTGAGGAGATCCGCAAACCGGAACTCGACGCTCAGCTGGTTGCGGAAAGCGTTGCTCAGCAGATCGAGCGCCGCATCATGTATCGTCGGGCAATGAAACGGGCGGTAACCAATACGATGCGCCTGGGCGCACAGGGTATCAAGATCAATGTGGCCGGCAGGTTGAATGGGGCGGAAATCGCCAGGAGAGAATGGTACCGCGAAGGTCGCGTGCCACTGCACACCCTGCGGGCGGATATCGACTATGGTTTTGCTGAAGCCAGCACGACATCCGGCGTAATCGGTATCAAGGTGTGGATATTTAAGGGCGAGATCTTCGACAACCCGATGCAGGAAGATCGCCCGGCAGCAGATAAAGCTGAAGTCAGCTAGGAGAAGGATCAGCCATGCTTCAACCGAAAAAAACCAAGTTCCGCAAGCAGCATAAGGGCAGGAACAGGGGCCTGGGAACAACAGGTAACCGTGTCAGCTTCGGCGAATACGGCCTGAAGGCAACAACGCGAGGACGTATTACGGCCCGTCAGATTGAAGCCGCGCGCCGCGCAATGACGCGTTATATCAAGCGTGGTGGCAAGATCTGGATTCGTGTTTTTCCTGACAAGCCGATTACCAAAAAGCCGATTGAGGTACGACAGGGTAAAGGTAAAGGTAATGTAGAATACTGGGTTGCCCTGACCCAACCCGGTCGTGTCCTCTATGAGATGGAGGGCGTTCCCGAAGATATTGCCCGAGAGGCATTCAGACTGGCAGCAGCAAAACTGCCGGTGAGAACAACCTTTGTTACACGGAATATTATGTGATGAAAGCCAGTGAACTTAGAGATAAAACAATGGCCGAGCTACAGCAGGAACTACTGGATCTGTTGCGTGAACAGTTCAATCTGTGGATGCAAAAAGGATCCGGTCAGATGTCCCAGACCCATAAGCTGGGCACCGTCAAGCGTGATATAGCACGCGTGTATACGATAATGAATGAAAAAAAGCGTGTGGGTGAAGCATCATGAGTGGACAAGATAAAATGGTTCGGACCGAGATGGGGAATGTGGTCAGCAACAAAATGGACAAGACCATCACGGTAAAGATAGAACGCAAGGTGCCGCACCCCATTTACCGTAAATATGTGAGACGCTCAACCAAGATCCACGCACATGACGAGCATAATGAATGCAATATTGGTGATACCGTGCTGGTCGAAGCGTGCCGGCCGCTCTCCAAGAGCAAATCCTGGCGCCTGCTCAAAGTGGTTGAGAAGGCCGCCTGAGACGTTTTTTGTTTCAGTGCGTCACTCGAATGACAACAAATGATTTCTGGAGATAAATAATGATACAGATGCAGTCAAGGCTGGAGGTTGCCGACAACAGCGGCGCGCGTCGCTTGATGTGTATCAAGGTGCTGGGTGGCTCGCATCGCCGATATGCCAATATCGGTGATATTATCAAGGTAAGCATCAAGGAAGCTATCCCTCGCGGTAAGGTAAAGAAGGGCGAAGTTTATGATGCCGTCGTAGTTCGGACCAGGAAGGGGGTGCGCCGGCCTGACGGCTCGCTGATCCGTTTTGACAGCAATGCAGCTGTTTTGCTGAATAATCAAAAACAGCCGATTGGTACCCGCATCTTCGGGCCGGTCACACGGGAATTGCGTACGGAGCAATTTATGAAAATTATCTCGTTGGCGCCTGAAGTACTGTAGGCTCAGCGGCACTGTTATGTGGGTTGACTGGTATGCGTAAATTTAGAAAAAGCGATGATGTTATTGTGATTACCGGCAGGGATAAGGGCAAGCGTGGCATGGTAGTGCGTGTGTTGCCGAATGATCGTCTGATTGTCGAAAAGGTTAATGTGGTGAAGCGGCACACTAAAGGTAATCCCGCGCAGGGGAAGCCGGGCGGTATTATTGAGAAGGAAATGTCGATCCATATGTCGAATGTGGCACATTTTAATCCTGTTAGCAAAAAGGCGGACAGGGTAGGCGTTCGGAATCTTGAGGATGGCCGCAAGGTGCGCTATTTCAAGTCGAACAATGAAGTTCTTGATATTTGAATATCAAGCTTAAGATTGGGTTTTATTATGGCTAGATTGCAGGAAGTATACAGCAGCACGATCGTCCCGAAGCTGATGAAGGAATTCAGCTATCAAAGTGTCATGCAGGTTCCCAGGATCACCAAGATCACCCTGAATATGGGTTTGGGAGAAGCTGTCAATGATAAAAAGATCATCGAGCACGCGGTCGGTGATTTGACCAAAATCAGCGGTCAAAAGCCGGTAGTAACGCTGGCCAGAAAATCGATTGCAGGCTTTAAAATCCGTGATGGTTGGCCAATTGGCTGTAAAGTGACCATGCGCAG
>CAZFJS010000024.1:0-11908 GCA_964519605.1 uncultured Gammaproteobacteria bacterium | reverse complement strand
CAGGCTTTAAAATCCGTGATGGTTGGCCAATTGGCTGTAAAGTGACCATGCGCAGTGTGCGGATGTATGAGTTTCTGGACCGCCTGATCAATATTGCAATTCCCCGCATCAGGGATTTTCGTGGCCTGAATGGCAAGGCTTTTGATGGCCGCGGTAATTACAGCATGGGTGTCCGCGAGCAAATCATGTTTCCCGAGGTCGAATATGACAAGATTGATACTTTGCGTGGCCTGGATATTACCATAACGACCACCGCCGTGAGCGACGAAGAGGGGCGCGCACTATTGGCGGCCTTTAATTTTCCATTTAGAAAGCAAGGGTGATTTATGGCCAAAGTCTCGATGATCAATCGCGAGCTCAAGCGTCAGCGTACCGTGGAAAAATATGCGGCAAAACGTCTTGATTTGAAGCGCAAACTGAAGGACCCCAGTACCGACAGTGAGACCCGGGAGGAATTATGGCGGCTATTTCACTCATTGCCGCGTGATGCCAGTCCCAGCAGGTTGAGAAACCGTTGCCGTTTGAGTGGGCGTCCACATGGCTTTTACCGTAAGTTCGGGCTTGCGCGCAACCAGTTGCGTGAGGCAGCGATGCGTGGCGATGTCCCGGGTCTGGTCAAGGCAAGCTGGTGAGTTGAAAGATTAAGCTATTTAGACCCGTTTAAGTCAACATGGTTGGAAAAAATTTATGAGTATGAATGATCCCATCGCGGATATGCTGACGCGTATTCGAAACGCACATGCGGCTGGCAAGTCACAGGTGCAAATGCCATCCTCCACTCTGAAACTGGCAGTCTCCAGTGTGCTCAAGGAGGAAGGCTACATTACTGACTTTGAGACAGCAGGAGAAGGGAACAAGCCGACATTGAATATCACCCTCAAATATTTTGAGGGTAAACCGGTGATCGCTGAAATCAAGCGCTATAGCCGGCCCGGGTTGCGCGCCTATCGCGGTAAGACTGAGCTGCCGAAAGTGAATGGCGGTTTGGGAGTGGCCATTGTTTCGACCTCTGCCGGGGTGATGACAGATCGTGCGGCCAGGGCTGCTGGCCATGGTGGCGAAGTCATCTGTACCGTTTCGTAAAGCTGCTGAAATATCATTTAATAGAGTAGAGTCATGTCCAGAGTCGCAAAAAAACCTGTCGTTATACCTTCTGGTGTCGAGGTAAAAATCCAAGGTCAGTCTGTAGCCGTGAGTGGTAAAAAAGGCAGCCTGCAACTGATGATCCACAACGACGTGGAGATTTCTCAGGATGAGGGTGCATTGCAGGTAGCGGCACGCCGTCCCGGTAACACTGCCAATGCCATGGCCGGAACGACTCGGGCATTGCTTAATAATATGGTTGTCGGCATCGATGAGGGTTTTGAGAAAAAACTGACACTGATTGGTGTGGGCTACCGCGCTCAGTTACAGGGTAACAATCTCAATTTAACGCTGGGATTTTCCCATCCGGTAAACTATCAGGTACCAGAGGGCATTGACATCGAAACGCCGAGCCAGACTGAGGTGGTTGTTAGAGGAATCGACAAGCAGAAAGTTGGTCAGGTTGCGGCGGATATCCGTGCCTACAGGCCACCGGAACCTTATAAGGGCAAGGGTGTGCGTTATACAGACGAGGTTGTCGTTCGCAAAGAAGCCAAGAAGAAGTAAGGAAGAGATCGCTATGGATAAAAAAATAGCACGTTTACGCCGCGCGCGAAAAACGCGCGCCAAAATCAGAGAGCTGGGCAAGCACCGGCTCTGCATTTACCGCACGCCCAGACATATTTATGCACAGGTCATCAGCCCCGGCGGTTCAGAGGTGCTGATCAGTGCATCGACGCTGGATGCTGAGGTTAAAGCTGCTGTTGAGGGTGCGAGTGGTAATATCAATGCCGCGACTATCGTTGGCAGAACCATCGCACAGAGAAGCAAGTCTGCCGGCCTGACCGAGGTGGCTTTTGATCGTTCTGGTTTCCGTTATCATGGCCGTGTCAAGGCGCTGGCAGATGCCGCGCGTGAGAATGGTCTGCAATTTTAAGGGTTAAGTTATGTCGAGATTGGAAGCAGCAGATAATAGTGAGGAACTCCAGGAAAAGCTCATTGCCGTGCGACGTGTAGCCAAAGTGGTTAAGGGTGGTCGACAGTTCGGGTTTTCCGCGCTCACGGTGGTGGGTGATGGCCATGGTCGGGTTGGTTTCGGCAGCGGTAAGGCGCGTGAAGTGCCTGCGGCCATTCAGAAAGCGATGGAGAATGCCCGTCGGAATTTAACCGGCATAGCGCTGCAGGAGCATACCCTGCAGTATCCCCTGACTGCGGCTCATGGTGCCGCCAAGGTCTTTATGCAGCCAGCTTCTCCCGGTACCGGCATTATCGCAGGTGGTGCCATGCGCGCAGTTTTTGAGGTCCTGGGTGTTCATGATGTGCTCGCAAAATGCATCGGCTCCAGTAACCCTGTCAATGTCGTGCGAGCAACGATCAAGGGACTGCAACAAATGGCCAGCCCGGAGGCAATAGCCGCTAAGCGTGGGAAAAAGGTCAAAGAAATTCTGGAGTGATCATGGCTGGAAATAAAAAACTCAAAGTTACCCTGGTGCGCAGCCCGCATCGTCGCACGGCCAGGCATAAAGCCTGCGTCAGCGGATTAGGTCTGCGTCGTATGCATCACACGGTCTTTGTTGAGGATACGCCTTGTAACCGGGGTATGATCAACAAGGTTTCGTATATGCTCAGTGTTGAGGAAGAATAGAATGCGCTTAAATACATTAAAGCCTGCTGACGGTGCCAGGCATGCGCGCAAGCGTGTGGGACGCGGCATTGGATCCGGTAACGGTAAAACCTGTGGGCGCGGTCATAAAGGACAGCGCTCGCGTTCGGGGGGCTACCACAAGATTGGTTTCGAGGGAGGGCAGATGCCTTTGCAACGCCGTCTCCCGAAGGTTGGTTTTGCTTCACGGCGTAGTTTGACCACTGCTGAACTCCGTTTGCATGAGTTGCTCCGGGTAGACGCCGAGGTGATCGATATCGCAGCCTTGCAACAGGCAAATCTAATCAGCAAAAAGATTTCCCGCGTCAAAGTTATTGCCTCCGGCACACTTGATAAGCCGGTGAGCCTGCGTGGTATTGATACCACCAAGGGTGCCCGCAGTGCAATTGAGGCAGTCGGCGGCAGCATCGAGGCGTAAGTGGCCACAGTCAAGTCAGGCAAGTTGGGCGGCGGCGGTTTTGGCAATTTGAGTGAGCTGAAACGGCGCCTGCTGTTTGTATTGGGTGCCCTGCTGGTCTTCCGTATCGGCACCTATATTCCGGTGCCTGGAATAGATCCGCAGGCACTGGCCGCGCTGTTTGAACAACAGCGCGGTACTATTATTGATATGTTCAATATGTTTTCAGGCGGCGCGCTGGGGCGACTGTCGGTGTTCGCGTTGAGCGTTATGCCTTATATATCAGCATCCATCATTATTCAGTTGCTGACCTCAGTTAATCCGCGACTGGAGCAGTTGAAAAAAGAAGGTGAGTCAGGACGGCGGAAAATCACCGAATATACCCGCTACCTGACGGTTTTTCTCGCTACCTTCCAGGCGCTGGGCATTGCCATGGCCCTGGAAGGACAGACGATCGGTAGCGTCCATGTGGTGATTGAGCCGGGCTGGGCCTTTCGCGTGACGGCGGCGCTGACGCTGGTGGCTGGAACCATGTTCCTGATGTGGTTGGGTGAACAGGTCACTGAACGGGGTATCGGCAATGGTATCTCACTGATTATCTTTGCCGGCATTGTCGTGGGCCTACCGGCAGCGGTGGCCAGCACCCTGGAACTGGCCCGTACCGGGGAACTGCATGCCATTACGGTGCTCTTTCTGCTGGTACTGGCGGTCGGTGTGACGGCATTCGTCGTCTTTGTGGAACGAGGACAGCGCCGTATTACAGTCAACTATGCCAAGCGCCAGCAAGGCAGGCGGGTGTACGCCGGGCAGACTAGCCATTTGCCGCTAAAGTTGAATATGGCCGGCGTGATCCCGCCGATTTTTGCGTCTGCGATTATTCTTTTCCCGAGTACCATTGCCGGCTGGTTTAGCAATACCGAAGGTATGGGCTGGTTGAGTGATATCGCAACGGCCTTGTCACCCGGGCAGCCACTGTATGTCATATTATTTGCGGTGGCGATTATCTTTTTCTGTTTTTTTTATACCGCTTTGCAGTACAACCCTAACGAAACCGCGGATAATCTGAAGAAGTCAGGTGCCTTTATTCCTGGCATACGACCGGGCGCGCAGACCGCTAAGTATATCGATCTGGTGATGACCCGGCTAACCCTGGTGGGGGCCTTGTATGTCACAGCAGTCTGTCTGTTGCCTCAGTTCCTGATTGTCTACTGGAATGTCCCTTTCTACTTTGGTGGCACTTCAATCCTGATTACTGTGGTGGTTATCATGGATTTTATGGCGCAGGTACAGGCACACCTGATGTCACATCAGTACGATAGTCTGCTCAAGAAGGCAAATCTCAAGGGGCAGAGATAATCTGAATTAGCAAAGTGTCAAGTTGGCAGAGCAACGGCAACTTTTTAATGGAGAAGAGTAATGAAGGTACGTGCATCAGTAAAAAAAATATGTCGCAACTGTAAGTTGATTCGCCGCAAGGGCGTAATTCGTGTTATCTGCAAAGATGGCCGGCATAAACAGCGCCAGGGTTAAATAACCCCTGCGAGGTTTTTTACATCAGCTGTTGATTTATTGGTTTTAAACACATAAAATTGACCGTTTTCGCGGTTCAGGAGAGTTTGAAAGATGGCCCGTATTGCTGGGATTAATATCCAGGATAACAAGCATGCTGTGATCGCCTTGACATCGATCTATGGTGTCGGTGTGACGCGGGCGCGCGAAATCTGCGCCGCCACCAACATTGACCCGACAGTCAGAGTAAGGGATCTGACCGATGCCGAGCTGGAACTCCTGCGTTCAGCGGTGGGAAAATATACGGTAGAGGGTGACCTGCGCCGTGAAGTGACCATGAATATCAAACGCCTGATGGACCTGGGTAGTTATCGCGGTATCAGACACCGTCGCGGTTTGCCGCTACGCGGTCAACGTACCAAGACCAATGCGCGCACCCGTAAGGGACCGCGCCGGCCGATCAGAAAATAAACCAGACAATTAAACACAGAAAGATAGAGCAGGCACATGGCAAAAGGTAGTATTCGTACCCGAAAAAAAGTTAAAAAGAATGTTGTGGATGGCATCGCGCATGTTCATGCATCATTCAATAACACCATTATTACCATCAGTGACCGCCAGGGTAACACGCTGGCCTGGGCGTCCGCCGGTGGTTCAGGCTTTAAAGGATCGCGCAAGAGCACGCCGTTTGCAGCCCAGGTGGCCGCCGAGAAGGCAGGCCTGGTGGTCAAGGAATTTGGCATGAAGAATATGGATGTGATGGTCAAGGGCCCCGGTCCAGGAAGAGATTCTGCTGTCCGCGCCCTGAATAATGCCGGATTCAAAATCAACAGCATCTCGGATGTGACACCCATACCACACAATGGTTGTCGTCCACCAAAAAAACGGCGTGTATAAGATAGAGGTTAATTGTGGCTAAATATACCGATGCGAAATGCCGCCTGTGCAGACGGCAGGGTGACAAACTGTTTCTCAAAGGGGAGAAATGTTATACCTCCAAGTGTGCGATTGAAAAACGCGCGTTCCCCCCGGGGCAGCACGGCAAACGGCGTACGCGACTGACCGATTATGCCCTGCAGCTGCGAGAGAAGCAGAAGGTAAGGCGTATTTACGGCGTTCTTGAAAAACAGTTCCGGCGTTATTACAAGGAAGCCGACAGACGCAAGGGATCAACAGGTGAAAACCTGCTGCAGCTGCTGGAAAGTCGACTGGACAATGTAGTTTACCGCATGGGCATCGGTGCCTCACGGAGTGAGGCCCGGCAACTCGTGCGCCATAATGCGGTTACCGTTAATGCTACTGCTGTCAACATCCCCAGCTACCAGGTGCAGGCAAATGATGTGATTGCCCTGACAGATGGTGCAAAGAAGCAGCTGCGGATCCAGGCTTCTCTGGGGCTGGCACAGCAACAGGGACTGTGCGACTGGGTGGATTTTGATAGCAGTCAGATGCAGGGCGTATTCAAGGCGGCGCCGGAAAGAAGTGAATTGCCCGCCGAAATCAACGAGCATTTGATCGTCGAACTGTATTCCAAGTAGACGGTTTGATCCTCCAGAAATAACTGCGTAAATAGCAGAGAGGTATTGAAATGAAGGGCTCAGCAAAAGAATTGTTGAAACCAACCACAGTTGATGTGCAGACCATTAGTGAAAGGCATGCCAAAATCACGATGGAGCCGATGGAGCGCGGCTTCGGCCATACCCTGGGTAATGCGCTGAGGCGAATCCTGTTATCGTCCATCCCGGGCTGTGCGGTTACCGAGGTCGAAATTGAGGGCGTGTTGCACGAATACACCACGATCGAAGGTGTGCAAGAGGATGTAATTGATATCCTGCTGAATCTCAAAAACCTTTCAGTACGTATGGCAGGCTGTGATGAAGCCACCCTGACACTTAAAAAGAAGGGCTTTGGACCGGTCTACGCCAGCGATATTTCACTCGTTAATGATGTCGAAATTGTTAACCCCGATTTGGTGCTCGCGCACCTGACCGAAGTGGGTGAGCTCAATCTGGTGCTGAAAGTAGAACGTGGTCGTGGTTATCAGCCGGCAAGCCTGCGCAAGGAAGTGGAAGATGGTAGCCGTCCCATCGGCCGCCTGCTGCTGGATGCTTCTTTTAGTCCTATACGTCGTGTCAGCTACAATATTGATACGGCCCGTGTCGAGCAGCGTACCAACCTTGATAAACTGATCATCGACCTGGAAACCAATGGAAGTGTCGACCCTGAAGAGACCATCAGGATGGCTGCGAGCATATTGCAGGATCAGCTGACCGTTTTTGTCAAGCTGGAGAGTACCGTGGAGGAGGAACCGGTAGAGCAGGAGGCTGAAATCGATCCTATTTTACTGCGACCAGTGGATGACCTGGAACTGACAGTACGTTCTGCCAACTGCCTCAAGGCTGAAAATATCTATTATATTGGGGATCTCATCCAGCGTACCGAAGTGGAACTGCTAAAGACGCCCAATCTGGGCAAAAAATCACTGACCGAAATCAAGGATGTGCTGGCTACCCACGGGCTTTCCCTGGGGCTTCGTCTGGAGAATTGGCCCCCACCGAGCCTGCAGAATAAAGCGACAGAAAATGAAAAGGAAATTGCTTCGGCGTGAATCCCGGGCCCGGACCTTGTTTCGCAGTTATATAAGTTGGGAATATCATTATGCGACACCGTAATAGTGGAAGAAAACTAAACCGCACCAGCAGTCATCGTAAAGCCATGTTCAAGAATATGGCGGTCTCTCTGGTGGGGCATGAGGTGATTCGTACCACCCTGCCGAAGGCCAAAGAGCTGCGCCGCGTAGTAGAGCCTCTCATCACCCTGGCTAAGGAGGACAGTGTGGCCAAACGTCGCCTGGCTTTCTCGCGTATGCGTGATCGGGATGCGGTGGCTAAACTATTCAATGAGCTCGGCCCTCGTTATAAGGAACGTCCAGGCGGTTATCTCCGTATTTTGAAATGTGGTTTCCGCAACGGTGATAAAGCGCCAATGGCTTACGTAGAGCTGGTGGGCAGGCCTTTGCCGGATGCAGAGACAGGGGCAGACTAAATCCTCAAAGCCGGGCACAGCCCGGCTTTTTTGCACTCATAGGTGAGGAAATTCGCTAGTTCCTCTTACTACAGTTCCGTTAACAAAACTTGTATAGCTATAATCGGCCAACATACGAAGCAAGTTGGCTGATTTCTGCAATTGGAGACATGGGCTTGAATAGCCGTTCTCGTCATGCCTAAAGTTGATGGGATATATATGATGCCTCATTCATGATTCTGCTGTCTTTGAACGAAGGTGGGTGTATCCCTGTTGATAAATTACCTACACAAGCTGTTCCCTGCTGGCAGCTGGCCATGCTATAAACAATAGACAGGGGAGGAGGCATCCCTTGCCCGATATGAACACCCCAGCTGCCATGATTGTCCTATTTTCTGATTTCGGTCTGGAAGGTCCCTATATCGGTCAGATCAAGGCAGTCTTGTTGCTTGAAGCACCATCAACGCCTGTCATCGATCTTTTTGCTGATGCGCCGGTATATGACCCCCGCGCCAGTGCCTATCTGCTGGCGGCCTACGTACCGGCATTTCCCCAAGGCACAATTTTTCTCTGTGTGGTGGATCCTGGGGTCGGCTCCGGCGGACGTCGGGTGGCTGTCATCAATGTGGATGGGCGTTGGTTTGTCGGGCCTGACAACGGGCTATTCAATATCGTCGCTTCGCGGGGTACCTCGGTGCGGTGGTGGGATGTAAGCTGGTGTCCGGATGATCTTTCTGCTACTTTCCATGGCCGCGATCTATTCGCACCGTTGGCCGCTCGGCTGGCCAGGGGACAGACACCTCCTGGTCAGCTGCAGGAAGTCCGGCCGCGCCTCTTTGCAGATTGGCCGCAGGATTACTGGCATATTGTCTATATCGATCACTTTGGAAATGCCATGACGGGCATTCGTGCCGGCTTTCTGCCTCGGGAGCGAAGTCTGGTCGTTCGTGGGCACAACTTTGGCTATGCCCGTACCTATTCCGATGTACCCCCAGGGCAGGGCTTCTGGTATGAGAATGCTAATGGTTTGGTAGAAATCGCCATTAATCAAGGGCGCGCCGATGAGCGCTGGGAACTCACCCCGGGTGATGTCGTGACATCAGGTTGAGGCAGAGCGAGCTCTGGTATGATAATATTTCCCTGCTTTTGGCAGGGAATCGATTTTTGCGGCAGGATCGGCAATTAGAATAGATGACAAACATTCTCAATAACTGGTACAGAAAATATTTCTCCGATCCGGAGGGTGTTATTCTGGCGATTCTACTGGTTGTGGGTTTTGCTATCGTCATCTTTATGGGCGATATGCTCGCGCCCATCCTGGCCAGCGTCGTACTGGCTTATTTGCTGGAAGGCCTGGTGCATATGTTGGAAGCGCGTAACATGCCACGCATGTTGGCGGTCCTGCTGGTCTTTATCCCCTTCCTGGCCTTTTTGATTTTTCTGATGCTGGGCCTGCTGCCACTGCTTGTCGGGCAGGTTAAGGAACTGATCCAGGAATTACCTGGCATGATTTCGAAGGGACAGCAGCTGCTGCTGCAGTTGCCCGAGCGTTACCCTGCCTTTGTTTCCGCGATCCAGGTTAAGGAATTTATCTCCTCCATGAGTTCCATCGTCGGGACATTGGGGCACAATGCTCTGAGTATTTCCCTGGCCTCGATTTCAGGTCTGTTTTCTCTGCTGGTCTACCTGATTCTGTTACCCGTGCTGATTTTCTTTTTCCTGAAGGATAAGGAGATCATGCTCAGGTGGTTATCGGGCTACCTGCCACGGGAACGGACGCTGGCTACTCGTATTTGGGTTGAGATGGATCAGCAACTTGGCAACTATGTTCGTGGTAAGTTCACTGAGATTCTCATTGTCGGGGTGGCGACCTATATTGTTTTTGTCATCATGGGACTCAATTTTGCGACTTTACTGGGGGCTTTGGTGGGCCTGTCCGTCATCATCCCTTACATCGGGGCCATCGCCGTTACTTTTCCGGTTGCGCTCATCGCTTTTTTCCAGTGGGGGTGGGGGCCCGATTTTATCTATCTGATGGTGGCCTACGGTATCATTCAGGCGGTCGACGGCAACTTGCTGGTGCCCTGGTTGTTTTCCGAGGCGGTCAACCTCCATCCGGTCGCCATTATCACTGCCATCCTGGTGTTTGGTGGCATTTGGGGGTTCTGGGGGGTCTTTTTTGCTATTCCATTAGCTACGCTGGTGAAGGCCATTATGAGCTCCTGGCCACGTAACGAGATTAGCTGGGAATCAGGCTGAGCCGAGCTGTTTGACCGCCGCCAGTACCTCATCAACATGACCGGGGACTTTCAGCCCTCGCCACTCCTTTCTGAGGATGCCCTCGCTGTCTATCAGAAATGTGCTTCTTTCGATGCCGCGTACCTGTTTGCCATACATGTTTTTCATCTTGATGACGGCGAATAGCTGACAGAGTGTTTCTTCCTTGTCCGAGAGTAGGTCAAAGGGGAATCCCTGCTTGTCCTTGAAATTTTCATGGGCTTTGATACTGTCGCGCGAGACGCCCAGGATCACGGTATTCAGGCTGCCGAATTTGGCATACTGATCGCGGAAATCCTGGCCTTCCCGGGTGCAGCCCGGGGTGCTGTCCTTCGGGTAGAAATACAGCACGACATGTTGAGCATTGAGTTCTGAAAGTCTGATGGTCTTGTCGCCAGTGGCAGGCAATTCAAAATCAGGTACTTTCTTGTTTAGGCTGGCATGTTTCACCTGAGTATCTCCTGTGCGGGTGGTGCTGTTATTGCGCTCGCTTGCTGATTGTAGCGGCTGTCATTATCATACGGGAAATAATTCCTTGCTGGAACCCGTTGGCGAGGCTTCATTGTTTTCATCTTCCCGGACAAGTAAGATGTCTGATTTGGGTTGTGGAGAAAGGACATGTTTCATGGCAGTATGGTCGCCCTCGTTACCCCCATGCAGCAGGACGGCAGCCTGGATTATGAAGCCTTAGGCAGTCTGGTTGATTTTCATATAGGCAGCGGGACAGATGCGATTGTTGCCGTGGGCACCACCGGTGAATCGGCAACGCTGGATGCTGAAGAACATTGCGCAGTGATTCGCCAGGTTGTGACAATGGCGGCGGGCAGGGTGCCGGTCATTGCCGGGACGGGTTCCAATTCCACCCGGGAAGCTATTGACCTGAGCCGTTGCGCCATGGCAGGGGGGGCGGATGCCTGTCTGCTGGTAACACCCTATTACAATAAGCCGACCCAGGAGGGGCTCTATCGCCATTTTCGGGCCATCGCGGAAGCGGTGGCCATTCCACAGATTCTCTACAACGTACCTGGCCGCACGGTATGCGATATGCTGCCTGAGACGGTGGAGCGGCTGTCACATATTTCTAATATTGTCGGCATCAAGGAAGCCACCGGCGATCTGCAGCGCGCCCGCGAGATCATCGCCCGCTGTGAGGGGCGGCTTGATCTCTATAGCGGCGATGATGCCACGGCCATGGAATGTATCCTGAACGGTGCCAAGGGTGTCATTTCGGTGACTGCCAATATTATGCCCGGAGAAATGCACGAGATGTGTGCTGCCGCCCTGCAGGGGGATCGTGAGACCGCGGAGAGATTCAATAAACGGCTCATGCCGCTGCACCGCGAGCTTTATCTGGAAGCCAATCCAATTCCGGTGAAATGGGCCCTGTATGAACTGGGCCTGATTCCCGCCGGTATTCGTCTGCCGCTGACCCTGTTGTCCCAGGATTATCATGATCAAGTCAGGCAGGCGCTGCGGGAATCCGGAGTCCTGTGATGAGCTTATTCGCGAAAAAATTGCTGATTGCCTTTGGTATGACACAGCGGGTCTTGTTGATCATGAGTTGCGTGTGGTTTCTACAGGCTTGCAGCATCTGGTCGCCGGACAGGAATGCCTACCGCAAGGTTCAGCTGTTGCCGCCGCTGCGAGTCCCGTCCGGACTGACACTGCCAGAGACCAACGACACCATGGCTATCCCCTATCTGTCACTGCGGCAGGTGGCGGTCGATGGCCTGAAGATACCGGAGATAAGGGGCCGGGCGATCGATGCACCGCCGGAACTATTGCTGGATAGTAAGATGCCGCCCGGCGGCCCCTAGGCGCCTGTCGGACTTTGGATGAAGCTACTGCGGCGACGTGAAATGGGTCCATTTTTCCAATCATTTTCGTTACATAGTCACCACTATTCGTCGCCAATGATGGCCAGGCTGCCCTCCCTTTCCTGCTCGCATTGCTAC
>CAZFJS010000023.1:14434-18257 GCA_964519605.1 uncultured Gammaproteobacteria bacterium | reverse complement strand
AAATGCAGGGAAAAGCTCCCGAAACCACGTATTTCAATGCGTTCCCCTGAAGCCAGCGTCTGCGCCATCTGCTCGATCATGGTTTTTACTGCAAACTCAATATCTTTGTATGACAGATGTTTTTGTTTTTGTGAAATAATTTCGATTAATTCAGATTTAGTCACAATCCTTGCCTCTGATGAACGAAATCTGCAAAATCGGCAGGCTGATCGTGGCAGGCACCCCTATGCGTGCCCACCCCCGGAATACCGCCACCATCCGCTCCCGATATTTCAAGGTTATTTGTTATCCATCTGCTCCTTGATCAGATCACCGATTGTCGTTGCCGAGCTACCGGTATCTCCTGCAGATTTATTATAATCCTTGATCGCCTGCTCCTCCTCATAGGCATCCCTCGCTTTGACGGAAAGCATAATCACATGATTTTTCCGATCAACCCCGATGAAGCGCGCATCAAGCTCATCACCTTCCTTCAACACACTACGAGCGTCTTCCACTCGCTCGCGGGTGAGTTCGGAAGCGCGTAGATAGCCATCTACATTCTCCGCCAGAGAGATTATAGCGCCTTTGGCATCAACCTCACGGACGATACCCTTGACGACATTACCCTTGGGATGCTCGGCCACAAACAGATCGAAGGGATCGCGCTCCAGCTGCTTTATCCCCAGGGAAATACGTTCCCTTTCCGGATCAATAGCCAGGATCACCGTCTCTATTTCATCGCCTTTTTTGTAATTGCGAACCGCCTCTTCGCCAGCCTCGCTCCAGGAAAGATCCGACAAGTGCAGCAGCCCATCAATATTGCCTTCCAGACCGACAAAGATGCCAAAATCGGTAATGGATTTGATGGTTCCGGCAATCTTGTCACCCTTGTTATGGGTACCTGCAAACTCTTCCCAGGGGTTAGCATGACACTGCTTCATACCCAGTGAGATGCGGCGGCGGTCCTGATCAATATCCAGAATCTTGACTTCCAGCTCGTCACCCAGGTGAACCACCTTGGAGGGATGGATATTTTTGTTTGTCCAGTCCATCTCGGACACGTGAACCAAGCCTTCGACACCCTCCTCGATTTCGACAAAACAGCCGTAATCGGCAATATTGGTCACCTTGCCGAAGACCTGCGCCCCGACTGGATAGCGGCGGGTGATATGCTCCCAGGGATCTTCGCCCATCTGCTTGAGCCCCAGGGAGACGCGCTTGGTTTCCTTGTCGAATTTCAGCACCTTGACTTCAATTTCATCGCCGATATTAACGATATCAGAAGGCTGCTTGACACGTTTCCAGGACATATCGGTGATATGCAACAGACCGTCGATACCGCCGAGATCCACAAAGGCGCCGTAATCAGTAAGATTCTTGACAATCCCTTTGATCACCTGGCCTTCGTGCAGGCTGGCGAGCAGTGACTCCCGCTCCGCGCTGGTTTCGCTCTCCATGACGGCACGCCGCGACACCACCACGTTGTTGCGCTTGCGGTCGATCTTGACCACCCGGAATTCCAGATCCTTGCCTTCCAGGTGTGTGAGATCACGCACTGGCCGGATATCCACCAGCGAGCCGGGCAAAAAGGCGCGGATATCGCCGATTTCCACGATGAAACCACCCTTGACTTTGCCGGTGATGACACCCTTGATATTTTCCTCTTTTTCCATCGCCTCTTCGAGGCGGGTCCAGAGTTTTGCACGCTTGGCTTTTTCCCGTGACAGGCGGGTGGCGCCAAAGCCATCCTCCACAGCGTCCAGGGCAACCTCGACCTCATCGCCGACGGCGACTTCAGACTCCCCGTTCTCATTCAGAAATTGCTCAATCGGAATAATACCTTCCGATTTTAGCCCTGCGTTGATAATGACAACATCCGCCCGGACATCAACTACCGTTCCGGTAATAATGGAACCCGGACGCATTTGTTGTTCATTCAGACTTTCTTCGAATAACTGTGCAAAACTTTCGCTCATTGGAGAATCAATCCCGCGCCTGCAGCCCAAGCATACAGACAACCGTTGTTAAACTGACAAAGCAGATTACTTAAATTGAAAACGCCCGCGCCAATCAGCAGCGGACAACCTGTACCACCTTTCGCCTGCACCGCCATGCGACGTTGCATATCATGCGCGGCATTGCGCCCACAGTGCCATTATATCCGCCACTACCTGCTCAACACGCAGGCCGGTAGTATCGATGACGTGGGCATCTGCCGCCGCTTTCAAGGGCGCATGCGCCCGCCCGCTGTCGCGCGCATCACGCAGTTCTATTTCCCTTAAAAGGGGGCCTAGCCTAACATCCATTCCCTTGTCTTTCAACTGTTTATAGCGTCTTTTTGCCCTTTCCTGCTGACTGGCCGTCAAGTATATCTTGAGTGTTGCGGTTGGAAATATGGCGGTTCCCATGTCCCTGCCATCAGCCACCAGTCCGGGCGGCCTGCAGAATGAACGCTGCATGATCAGCAAGGCCTGACGCACGCCAGGATGAACGGCAAGCTGTGAAGCAGCCTCGCCGCAGGCTTCACTACGGAGTTCACGCGTGACATCCTCCCCCGCCAACAGGATGCGCGCCTCTCCCCCTGCCGGGTCAGTGCTAAAACGGACATCCAGGTCGGCTGCCAGGCTGCTCAGACCCTGTTCGTCCTGCAGTGAAACACCCCGCTGCAAGGCGGACGTCGCCACCAGACGGTACAGCACGCCGCTATCAAGAAAATGCCAGCCCAGGCGTTCTGCCAACAGCCGGCTGACCGTCCCCTTACCGGAACCACTGGGGCCGTCGATGGTAATGATCGGCACCTCCCCCACTGTGGGCTGCAAGACCATCAGCCATGTCCCCCGTGTTCCGCCCGGATATTTAAACCCGCCTCAGCGGCCAATGCCATAAAGTCCGGGAAGGAGGTCGCCACATTGGCGCAGTCACGAATCGTGACCGGCCCAGTGGCACACAGGGCCGCCATCGCAAAGGCCATGGCGATACGGTGATCCCCATGGCTGTGAACGGTCCCACCACTGAGGTGTCCACCCTGTATCACCATGCCATCCGGAGTACTGCGGGCTTCAATACCCAACTGTTGCAAGCCCTCAGCCATGACCTGGATACGGTCGCTTTCCTTAACCCGCAGTTCGGCGGCGCCACTCAGCACTGTGGTGCCAGAAGCACAGGCGGCGGCGATAAAGAGCGCAGGAAATTCATCGATAGCCAGAGAGACCTGATCTTCGGGAATCGTGATGCCATGCAAACGCTTGCCAGTGACAAAAATATCCGCTACGGGTTCCCCCCCGGCCTGATGTTCATTGCTGATCGTAATCACTGCCCCCATCTGACGCAGAATATTAATCACACCAATCCGGGTGGGGTTGATACCCACCCGGGTCAGGCCCAGTTCCGAACCCGGGGTCATGGCGGCGCCAGCCATAAAAAAGGCTGCCGATGAAATATCCGCCGGCACCTGGATACGGGTGGCCTTGAGGCGCCCTCCCGCCATGATACAAATGCGGTTCTGTTCCCGGCTGACGGGATAAGCAAAGGCGGCCAGCATCCGTTCCGTATGATCCCGGGTGAGGGCCGGTTCGGACACACAGGTCTGACCCCGGGCATAAAGGCCGGCCAGTAACAGGGCCGATTTGATTTGGGCGCTGGCCACCGGCAAGACATAATCGATCCCGTGCAACACCCTGCCACCATGAATTTTCAGCGGAGGGGTACCCCCGGCGGTAATTTCAATCGCGGCGCCCATGGCAGTCAGAGGCCGGGTGACCCGACGCATGGGGCGCTGTGAGAGGGAGGCATCGCCAGAGAGAACAACACTGAAGGGCTGTGCCGCTAACAAGCCTGCCAG
>CAZFJS010000023.1:12716-14334 GCA_964519605.1 uncultured Gammaproteobacteria bacterium | reverse complement strand
CGCCGCATATCAGTTTATCCCGCACCGTTTTTGCCCTGGCGAACAGGGCCTGCAAGCGTTCTCCGTCAGCAGCAGCGACCAGCCCGGCAAGTCGTTCGATATCCCCAGAGAATTTTCCCAGCATGCTCAGGATTGCCTCACGGTTGGCGAGGCAGATGTCCCTCCACATGACGGGGTCGCTGGAGGCAATGCGGGTGAAATCGAGAAAGCCGCCGGCCGCATAGCGTAACACTTCCTCGCTGTCATTCAGGCCGGCCAGCGTGTCCACCAGTGCGTAGGCCAGCAAATGCGGCAGATGACTGGTCGCCGCCAGTATCTGATCATGATGGGTGACATCCATTTCGCTGACCCGGGCGCCCGCAGCGTGCCATAGCCGCCGCACCTGATCCAACGCCACTGGGGCGGTTTCCTCCAGCGGTGTCAGAATAACGCAGTGCTCCTGAAAGAGTGTGTCGCTGGAAGCCGCCGCACCGCTCTGCTCCGTACCGGCGATGGGATGTCCGGGGACAAAATTGGCGATGTGTGCACCCAGTATCCGGCGCGCCTCTATTGCGACACAGCCTTTGGCGCTGCCGACGTCAGTCACCACAGTGGCCTCATCGAGATGGCTAACAATCCGCTGCAGTACCGGTGCGATCGCACCCAGGGGCACAGCCAAAACCACCACATCAGCCCCTTCAACAGCGCGGGCGGGATCATCAGCAATATCATCGATGATTCCCAATGCCAATGCCGTTTCCAGATTTCCGCGGCTGCGCCCACAGCCGACGACCCGGCGGCAATAACCCGTATTTTTCAGTACCCGGGCCAGCGAAGCGCCGATCAGGCCGACGCCGATGATGGTCAGTTGAGAAATGATCGCAGGTTGTGGCATTGGGTCGTTTCCGTACTGTTATTCCGCGCCGGAGATTTCTCCGGAACCGCAACGGTGGAAAAGCTATAACACGGCGCCGGGATAGGAGCCCAGCACCTTGAGCATGGCGGCTTCCTTTGTCAGTGCCTGCAGGGCTTCAGCCACCGTCGGTTCCTCTATATGACCGAAGATATCGATAAAAAACACATATTCCCACATTCCCTGGCGTGAGGGTCGGGACGCGATGCGGCTAAGGGAAATGTTGTGTTCCGCCAGAGGCTTTAACAAACGAAACAGCGCCCCCGGCCGGTTGCTGGCCGATACCAGCAATGAGGTCTTGTCCTTGCCACTCGGCCCTGACGACTGTCGTCCAATCACCAGAAAGCGGGTGGTATTGTCCGGCTGGTCTTCAATATTAGCGGCCAGGACAGACAGGCTGTAGATGTCAGCAGCACTGTCACCGGCGATAGCGGCGCTGCCCTTTTCATCCCGTGCCAGGCGGGCCGCTTCGGCATTGCTGCTGACGGCAATCCGTTCGGCCTGCGGAAGCTTGCGATCCAGCCATTCCCGACATTGCGCCAGTGCCATCCGATGAGCGTAGAGCCGTTCAATATCTGCCAGTCCCGCTGTTTTTCCTAACAGATTGTGATGAATGCGCAGCTCCACCTCACTGCAGATTTTCAGGGGCGAAGTGATAAACATATCCAGTGTATAACTAACAGCACCTTCGCTGGAATTTTCAATAGGCACCACACCATAGTGCAT
>CAZFJS010000023.1:9232-12616 GCA_964519605.1 uncultured Gammaproteobacteria bacterium | reverse complement strand
CGGTAATAGTCGGACTCATCACCACTGATGTCCTTCTGCCGGGCAACCGCCTGCGCACAGCAGGCACGTTCTGTGATTAGCGCCTGGATCTGTTTGTCGATCTGATCGATGCGTGCCCGGGTTTGCTGCAATTTGCTTTCGTCAGCCATGAATCAACAGCGCTCCGTTTCCTAGAGTTTCCGTCTCACCGGCATACACGCTATCAATGGCGGCGTCCCCGGATAACCCTGACGTTCAGTACACCATCAATCTGTCTAAGGCCCGCCTCGACTGCTGCGGGAACGTCCCGGTCGACATCCAGCACTGTGCAGGCCAGTTCACCGCGGGACTTGTTCAGCATGTCAAGAATATTGAGGCGGGCTTCCGCCAGCAGCGTGGTAATCTGCCCCACCATATTGGGCGTATTAGCATTGGCAACGACAATGCGGGATTCACCACTGCGCGGCAGACTCACATCGGGAAAATTGACAGCATTGTGGATATTGCCGTTTTCCAGATAATCCCTGATCTCATCCGCGACCATCGCGGCGCAGTTGTCCTCCGCCTCACGGGTGGAAGCCCCCAGATGAGGCAGGGTAATCACACGTTCGTGGTCTTTCAGCAGGCCATTGGCAAAGTCGCAGACATAGGCATAGATCTTTCCTGCCTTGATGGCTTCACTGACGGCGCGGTCATCCACGATGCCATCGCGGGCAAAATTCAGAATCACTGCACCATCTTTCATTACTTTAATACGCTCGGCATTGATCATGTGACGGGTTGCTTCCACCAACGGCACATGAAAACTCACAAAATCGGACTGCGCCAGCAGATCCTCGATGCTAGTGGCCTGTCTGACCTCGGACGACAGTTTCCAGGCGCTCTGGACGGTAATCTGGGGATCAAAACCGACCACCTTCATACCCAGTTTCAGGGCAACATTGGCCACCTTAATGCCGATCGCGCCCAGGCCGATCACGCCCAGCGTGCGCCCCGGCAACTCAAAGCCGACAAAGTTCTTCTTGCCCTGTTCCGCCTGCTTGCGAATGGTGTCGTCATCACCCTCCAGCCCCCGGACATAGCCCCAGGCCTGACAGATATTGCGACAGGCCAACAGCATACCCGCCACGACCAGTTCCTTGACAGCGTTGGCATTGGCCCCGGGCGCATTGAACACGGGAATACCACGGGCACTCATCTCGGCAACCGGAATATTATTGACCCCGGCGCCTGCCCGTCCCACCGCCTGCAGGCTGGGTGGGATCGCCATCCCGTGCATTTTGAAGGAGCGCAACAGGATGGCATCGGGATGCTGGATCTCCGAAGCAATCTCATAGTCATCACGGGGGAAGCGCTCCAGCCCCGCCACCGAAATGTTATTCAAGGTAAGTATCTTATACATGTCTATTCTGTGTTCATCCAAGGCGCGTCCCTTATTCAGGCGCGATGTTTTTCGAAGTCGATCATAAAATCCGCCAGTGCCGCCACCCCTTCCTCCGGCATCGCATTATAGATACTGGCACGCATCCCGCCCACAGAGCGATGGCCCTTCAGGTTGACCAGACCAGCCTTTGCGGCCGTTTCCAGGAAAGCCCCGTCAAGGGCCGCATCGGGCAAAGTGAAGGGTATGTTCATCCAGGAACGACAGGCCGGATCGACCGGGTTGTGATAAAAATCCGAGGCGTCGATGAGCGTATAGAGCCGTTCCGCCTTGCGCCGATTGAGGACACCCATGGCCTCCAGACCACCCTGTTGTTTCAGCCAGTCGAATACCATCCCGGCCAGATACCAGCTATAGGTAGGCGGGGTATTATACATGGAGCCACTGTCCGCATGGACCCGGTAATCATACATTGTCGGCGAGCCTGCCTGTACCTGACCCATCAGATCATCCCGTACAATCACGATGGCCAGTCCTGCCGGACCGATGTTTTTCTGGGCGCCGGCATAGATCAGTCCATAGCGGCTGATGTCTACAGGACGCGACATCAGCGTGGAAGACATATCGGCAACAAGGGGCACGCCGCTGGTCTCCGGAATCCAGTGAAACTCCACCCCGCCAATGGTCTCATTAGGCGTGTAGTGAACATAGGCGGCCTCCACATCAAGACGCCAGTCTGCTACGGGAGGAATACGGGTAAAATTATCTGCCTCGGAAGTGGCGGCAACATTGACTGTACAGAAACGTTTGGCTTCGGCGATGGCCTTTTTCGACCATTGCCCGGTATTGATATAATCCGCCGATGAGGCACCCCGCAGCAGATTGAGGGGAACCATGGCGAACTGGGCACTGGCACCGCCCTGCAGAAACAATACTTTATAATTGTCCGGAATGGCCAGCAGTTCGCGCAGATCATTTTCCGCCCGCCCGGCGATGGAGATGAACTCCCGCCCGCGGTGACTCATTTCCATCACGGACATGCCGCTGCCCTGCCAGTCAAGCATTTCCTCTCTGGCCTGACGCAGGACGGCTTCCGGTAACATGGCCGGCCCGGCGCTAAAATTATAGACTCGTGACATCGTATCGCTCACCTGTGCTGTTTATGTTTCATCAAGACTCTCGAACCTGTCCAGACCCACGACCCGCTCCCCATTACTGAGCCTGATCAGTCTCACACCCTGGGTGTTACGTCCCTGCACGGAAACCTCATCCACTTTAGTACGCACCAGCGTACCACCATCGGTGATGATCATGATTTCGTCGCCATCGTTCACCAGTTCGGCCCCTACCACATCGCCATTGCGGGATGAAGTTTGAATGGTGATCACCCCCTGACCGCCGCGCCCCTGCACCGAATAGTCGCTGATCGGAGTGCGTTTGCCGTAACCCAGCTCCGTCACACTCAGCACGTAACCCGCGGTGGCAATCATCAATGAAATCACCTGTTGCCCGGCCTGCAGGCGGATACCGCGGACCCCGCGTGCATTGCGGCCCATGGGCCGCACCATGCCCTCGTGGAATCTGATCGCCTTGCCGGCACTGCTAACCAGCAGAACATCCCGCTCACCATCGGTAATTTCCACGCCGATGAGCTCGTCATCAGCACCTAGATCAACGGCAATGATCCCGTTGCTGCGTGGCCGGGAAAATTCATCCAGCGAGGTCTTCTTGACGATGCCGCTGGCCGATGCCATAAAGACAAACTTGGCCGGGTCGTATTCGCGCACCGGCAGTATGGCGGTAATACGTTCGCCTTCTTCCAGCGGCAGCAGATTGACAATTGGGCGACCGCGCGCAATACGCGATGCCTGGGGCAGCTCGTAAACCTTTTTCCAGTAAACTTTGCCGCGGGTGGAAAAACACAGAATGGTATCGTGAGTGTTGGCGACAAACAGCTTGTCAATGAAATCCGCCTCTTTCATGCTGGCCGCCGACTTGCCCCGACCACCGCGCCGCTGGGCATG
>CAZFJS010000023.1:2845-9132 GCA_964519605.1 uncultured Gammaproteobacteria bacterium | reverse complement strand
GGCCGGGAGCTTTCGGCATTGCTCACCGCCAGCAATTCCGTCACCGCACCCGGTTGCCACACATCGGCCATCAGCGCCACTTTGGCCGCTGCCGGGCTGGGTGCCGCCTTGATCAAGACAATAATCTCATCAATGTTTGCCAGGGCAATGGCCAGACCTTCCAGAAGGTGGGCTCGTTCCCGGGCCTTGCGCAGATCGAACAGGCTTCTGCGTGTCACGACTTCCCGGCGGTGCATAATGAATGCTGCCAGCATCTGCTTGAGATTCAGCAAGCGGGGCTGACTGTCTACCAGCGCGACCATGTTGATACCGAAAACATTCTGCAGCTGGGTATGCTGATAAAGATTGTTCAGGACCACCTCGGCCACTTCACCGCGGCGCAGCTCGATGACCATGCGCATACCATCCTTGTCAGATTCATCGCGCAGTTCACTGATGCCCTCGAGACGTTTTTCTTTCACCAGGGTGGCGATCTTCTCCAGCAAGTGGGCCTTGTTAACCTGGTAAGGCAGTTCAGTGACGACGATGCGCAGGCGATTGCCGGACTCATCCATCTTTTCCACATGGGCCCGGGCACGGATATGGATACGGCCGCGGCCGGTGCGATAGGCCTCATGGATACCATGGACCCCATTGATGATGGCGGCGGTGGGAAAATCCGGACCCGGCAGATGCTCCATCAGCTCACCGATGCTGATTTCCGGATTGGCAATCTGCGCCAGACAGGCACTGATCACCTCGGTGAGGTTGTGCGGGGGTATATTGGTTGCCAGCCCCACCGCAATACCCGCCGAACCATTGATCAGCAGGTTCGGAATCCGGGCAGGCATTACTGTCGGCTCGCTCTCCGACTCGTCATAGTTGCTGACGAAATCAACTGTTTCCTTCTCCAGATCGGCCAGCATCTCATGGGCGATACGCGACATGCGAATTTCGGTATAGCGCATGGCAGCAGGGGAATCCCCGTCCACTGAACCGAAGTTACCCTGACCGTCAACCAGCATATAGCGCAAAGAAAAGGGCTGGGCCATACGGACGATGGTATCGTAGACGGCGGTATCACCATGGGGATGATATTTACCAATAACATCGCCGACGATGCGGGCGGATTTTTTATAAGCCTTGTTCCAGTCGTTGTTCAGTCCATGCATGGCGAACAACACCCGGCGATGTACCGGCTTGAGGCCATCCCTGACATCCGGCAGCGCGCGCCCCACGATGACGCTCATGGCGTAATCCATATAGGACTGCTTCATCTCCTCTTCAATATTGGTAGGGAGAATCTCTTTGGCTGTGTCGGTCATCAGGATCCTGTTTTTCAGTCGAGAAGGGGCGTGTACGGTCTACCGCCGTCTTAGTCAGCGCGGAATGATAACACAAAACCGGCAGGCGGTGACAGCGGGAGGACTAGAGATGAAAGGCGCAAATATGAGTTCATGAGGCGGCGTCGGGCACCGGTCAATCCGCCATCAAAGTCGCTATTTTGGCTGCATTGGGTGCCTCAACCACACCTTTTTCCGTGACAATAACATCCACCAGTGAGGCCGGAGTGACGTCAAAAACCGGATTCCAGGCGCTTGCGCCCGCAGCAGCGATACGTTGCTTCTGCAGGCAGAGCAATTCCTCCTCCGCCCGCATTTCGATGGGAATAGCATTACCCTCCGCAGCCCTCATATCGATGGTCGAGGTTGGCGCCACTACCATGAAGCGAACATTATGATAGCGGGCAGTGACGGCCAGATTGTAGGTGCCGATCTTATTGGCCACATCACCGTTAGCGGCGATCCGATCGGCGCCGACAATAATCCAACGCACCGCCCCCTGGTGGAGCAGGTGGGCTCCGGCCCCCTCAGCCACCAGGGTGGTCGGGATCCCGTCCTGTAACAGTTCCCAGGCGGTCAGCCGCGCACCCTGCAGCCAGGGCCGGGTTTCATCAGCAAACACCTGGTGGATACGCCCGGCTGCAAAGGCGCTGCGGATAACACCCAGGGCTGTGCCATAACCGCCGGTGGCCAGGGCACCGGCATTGCAGTGGGTCAGCACGGCACAGGGCGGGTCGATAAAGGCGGCACCCAGATGCCCCATGTGATAATTGGCTTCGATATCCTGCAGATGAATCGACTGTGCTGCGGCCAACAGAACGGTCCCGGGGTCACCATCAATCTGCTGGATGCAGTCCCGCATCCGCGCCAGCGCCCAGAATAAATTAACTGCCGTCGGCCGGGTTCCCGCCAGACGCGCCAGATCAGCCTCGATATCCTGCCGCCAACTGGCGGAGGACTGCTGAAACCGGGCGCGACCCGCCAGGGCGACACCATAAGCAGCGGTAATACCAATCGCAGGGGCACCGCGCACCACCATGTCTTCAATGGCCTGGGCAACAGTGCCCACATCCCGGCAGATCATTTCCTCGTGACGCTGTGGCAACAACCGCTGATCAAGCAGATGCAGCGCATCATCGCGCCAGGAGATGGGTCTTACCTTGTCGAATTTTTTGTCCGGCATGTGCTCGGGCCTCTCTTTGCGATATTGCGGGAGAAAATCCTGATTTTTTGTCTGCCTGTCAACCTAATGCAGAATGGAATTCAGCCTTATTATCATGCACAAGATGGCCGGCTTACAGATTTAGGCTACACGCTGTCCGGACTGATGCCTATCAGGGCTTCCCTTAGATTATTCTAATGAAATCATACAGCTATTAATTAAATATACAAGCCGCCAGCAATCCCGCATCAAGGCATACGGACTTTTGCCGATATGAATGCTGTCATGAAACACTCAAGGTTTAGGCACAATTCACTGGTGATCAGCGCACTGTTATGTGTATCCCTGTTCCCCGCACTGGCAGCAGCACAGCCGCCAGCGCTATCGGCCCCACCGCCACTGGAATCATTGGTAGACCATGTTCCGGACACGTCGCTTGCCATGGCCGGCCATGTGGCGACTACTGTGTCGTCAGTAGCCATCGACAGCCTGAGGCCTGCACCAGGACCGCTGGATATCATCAGCATTGGACACATCTTTTTTGACTTCGATAAAGCAGACCTGGATGGGCGGGCGAAAAAAACGCTGGATGTCACGGCAGCATTCATTCAAGACTACCACAGGATCCAGCGTGTTCTCATCGAGGGCAATACCGATGAGATTGCCAGCAAGGACTATAATTACAATCTGGCAGATCGCCGCGTCAGCTCCGTGCGGAATTATCTTAGCACCAAGGGTGTTCCGAATGACTTGCTCTACACTGCCGGTCTGGGGAAAAGTCGCCCGATCGATGAGAACTGGACCCGCCAGGGCCGGCGGCGTAACCGCCATGTGGAAATCTATCTGATTGCCTATCCTGCCAGCAGTTTGCAGTCACCTCCCTGAGGTGACTGCCCTTCCCAGGCGCAAACCGCTATAATGCTAAGACAAACGATCACAAAGCCTTGATGAGTCTTTGTGATCGTTTGTCTTAAGTAAATGCTTCAGCGCTTCTTTTCGAGGCACCCTATTCATATAACATCGATGGTATGCTCGGTATGCAACAGATTGATACACTGATCAATGCGCGCTGGATCGTGCCTGTGGAACCGGAAGCAACGGTTTATCGGGATTACAGTCTGGTATTGCATGAGGGCCGCATTCTGGATCTCCTGCCACAACAGGATGCCCACCGAAAGTACACCGGCCATAACACGCAGACCTTTAACCACCATGTCCTTATCCCTGGTCTGATCAATACCCACACCCATGCCGCGATGACCCTGTTCCGGGGGCTGGCCGATGACCTGCCATTGATGGAATGGCTCAATGATCACATCTGGCCTGCGGAAAGCCGCTGGGTCGGTAATGATTTTGTCCATGACGGCACCCTGCTGGCAATTACTGAAATGCTGCGGGGTGGCACCACCTGCTTCAATGACATGTACTTCTTCCCCGAGGAAACCGCCCGGGCCGTCAGCGCCACTGGCATCCGGGCGGTCATCGGACTGATCATGATCGATTTCCCCACCGCCTGGGCCGCCAACCCGGAGGAATATCTCAGCAAGGGTCTGGCGCTGCAGGACCGTTTTCGCAACGACCCTCTCATCAGAACCGCCTTTGCGCCCCATGCCCCCTATACGGTATCCGATGGGCCGCTGCGGCAAATTCTGACCTATGCGGAAGAAGTGGACATCCCTATCCATATGCATGTCCACGAAACCGCTGATGAAATCAGCGGCAGCCGGAAACAGTATCAGGAACGCCCGCTACAGCGCCTGGAACGCTTGGGACTGTTGTCCCCGCGCCTGCTGGCCGTGCATATGACCCAATTGACCGATGATGAAATAGCGCTCGCCGCCAGGAGCGGCATCCAGGTCATCCACTGCCCGGAGTCTAACCTCAAACTGGCCAGTGGCTTCTGCCCTGTCCACAAGCTCCACCAGGCGGGTGTTAACATTGCCCTGGGGACCGATGGCGCCGCCAGCAACAATGACCTGGATATGCTGGGAGAAATGCGCACCACCGCTTTGTTGTCCAAGGCTGTGGCCAGGGACGCCAGTGCAATCCCGGCAGCCACCGCTCTGCGCATGGCCACCCTCAATGGCGCCCAGGCGCTGGGCATCGATGACATCACCGGTTCCCTGCGCATCGGCAAGGCGGCAGACGTCGTAGCCATTGACATGGGCGCACTGGAATCCCAGCCGCTGTATCATCCCATCTCGCAATTGGTTTACGCCAGCAGCCGTCATCAGGTCAGCGATGTCTGGGTGGCCGGCAGACACCTGCTCAAGGAACGTCGGTTAGCGAACATCGATGAGCAGGCACTCAGTCTGCAGGTGCAGCAGTGGCAACAGAAGATTGCTGCTGCCGACGACATATCAGGGAAGGCACAGGATCACGAATAAGGTAGAATAACGGCCATGAACGAGACCAATGCCAACATCGACCCCCGTGAAGTCGCCAAATTTGATGCCGCTGCCGCACGCTGGTGGGATCCACAAAGCGAATTCAAGCCGCTGCACGATATCAATCCGCTACGGCTGGATTTTATCGATACCCATGCCGGACTGTCCGGCAAACGGGTGCTGGACGTCGGCTGCGGTGGCGGCATTCTGGCCGAGGGTATGGCACAGCGCGGTGCGGCTGTTTGCGGCATCGACAAGGCGGAAAATTCTCTACAGGTCGCCCGCCTGCACCTGCTGGAAAGTAAGCTCGAAGTGGACTACCAGTGCACCACGGCAGAGGCCATGGCCGCGCAACAGCCCGGCACTTTCGATCTGGTCACCTGCATGGAATTGCTGGAACACGTCCCCGACCCCGCCTCGCTGGTCAATGCCTGCGCCCGCCTGGCCAGACCTGGTGGACAGGTTTTTTTCTCCACCCTCAACCGCAACCCAAAAGCCTACCTGTTTGCCGTGATCGGTGCAGAATATCTGCTGCGGATGCTGCCCAGAGGCACCCATGACTACGCCCGCTTCATCCGTCCGGCGGAACTGGCCGCCTGGCTGCGACAAACCGGCCTGGACGTCCAGACGCTCAGTGGCCTCAGCTACCAGCCGCTGACCCGGCAATACCGACTGAGCGACGATGTTTCGGTCAATTATCTGGTGCAGGCGGTCAAAAGCTGAAAAGCAGACCGCTTTATTTGAACCACCTTATGACACATCACATCAGGGCGGTACTGTTCGATCTGGATGGCACGCTGGCGGATACTGCGCCTGATCTGGCCCTCAGCCTGAACCTGCTGCGCCAGGAACAAGGACTGCCGCCACTCAGTCTGGCCCAGATCCGTCCCGAGGTTTCCCATGGCTCAACCGCACTGCTGCGACTGGGATTCGGCCTCGAACCGGAGCAGCCGGAATATGCCTCACTACGCCAGCGCCTGTTGGAAATCTATCTGCATCACCTGAACTGCGAAACACGCCTTTTTCCCGGCATGGCCAAGCTGCTTGCCAGCCTGGAGGCACAGTGCATAAAATGGGGTGTGGTCACCAACAAACCTGCATCTTTGACTGAGCCACTCATGTCAGCACTGGGCCTGAATGAGCGCGCCGCCTGCATCATCAGCGGCGATAGCACCGCCAGACGCAAGCCGCATCCCGAACCCATGCTGCAGGCCTGCCGCATCATCGACATACCCGGCACCCAGTGCCTCTATCTTGGTGATGCCCGCCGTGATATCGAAGCCGGTAACCATGCTGGCATGAAGACGCTGGTGGCACTGTTCGGTTATCTCGCCGCCAGCGACACCCCCGAAACATGGCAGGCCGATGGCATGATTTCTCATCCTCTGGAAATCATCGACTGGCTCAGCTGCCCGG
>CAZFJS010000023.1:0-2745 GCA_964519605.1 uncultured Gammaproteobacteria bacterium | reverse complement strand
TCCAGTGAAGCGCTGAAAAACAATAACGAGGAATTTCTCAAACTGGCACGGGAAAAACTGCAGCAGTTCAATCTCCAGGCAGAGCACGACCTGGGACGCAAGGAACAGGCTATCGAACATCTGGTCAAACCCATCCATGAAGTGCTGGAAAGAACCCGCCGGCAGATCAGCGAAATGGAGCAGACACGCCAGGAGGCCTATGGCTCCATCAGCAAGCACCTGGAAAGCATTGCCCAGACTCAGCTGCTGCTGCAGGGGGAAACCCACAACCTGGTCAAGGCCCTGCGCCGCCCCGAGGTCCGCGGCCAGTGGGGTGAACTGACGCTTAAACGCCTGGTGGAGCTCGCCGGCATGGTGGAATACTGTGACTTTTATGAACAGGAACACACGACCGACGCTGAGGGCGCTATTCGTCCTGATATGATCGTGCGCATGCCTGGCGGGAGGGAAATTATCGTGGATGTCAAAACCCCGCTGGATGCCTATCTGAATGCCATTGAGGCCGACAATGAAGCAGAACGGCAACTGGCGCTGGCGCATCACAGCCGCAAGGTGCGTGAACGGGTCCAGGAACTGGCCAGCAAGGCCTATTGGAACCGTTTTAAGCGTAGCCCTGACTTCGTGGTGCTTTTTATTCCCGGCGAGCATTTTCTCAGCGCCGCGCTGGAACAGGACCCCGCACTGCTGGAAGATGCCCTGGGTAAAAAGGTCATCCTCGCCACACCGACCAGCCTGGTGGCCTTGCTGCGTGCCATCGCCTTCGGCTGGAACCAGCAGGCGGTCACTGACAACGCTGAAAAAATCCGTGAGCTGGGCGAAGACCTCTACAAACGCATCAGTACCTTCTCGAATCATCTCATCAAGGTGGGCAAACACCTGGGCAGCAGCGTCGATTATTACAACAAGGCGGTGGGCTCTTTCGAACGCCAGCTGGTCAGCGGTGCGCGCAAATTCACTGAAATGGGCATTCACACAGCCAGGCCACTGGAAAGTCCTGAGCCCCTGGAAAAAGGGGTCAGACCCCTGGCGGAAAACCGGCATGAGGATTAGCCTGGATTCCGCAGTTGAATGGCCGGTAGCAGCTCACCCACAGGGTGAGCGCATTGTGCCTCTGAATCTGCTGATGCCGCAGCACCTTAAGCGTGCCTGTAAACGGTTAACTGCGGCATTCAGGATTAAACACCTCCAGATAACAAGCACAGCACCATGAGCGGCTTAGCCCGCCATGACCGTCAACTTATCGAAGATGCCTACGGCTACTGCCTGAGTATGGCGCGCAGTCACTATGAAAACTTCCCGGTCGCCTCGCGGCTAATACCCGCTGCATTACGCCGACCGGTTGCCGCCATCTACGCCTTCGCACGCTGTGCAGACGACTTTGCTGATGAAGGCAAGCTGACGGCGGAGACACGCCTGGCAAAACTGGCTACCTGGGAAGAGAAACTGCGGCAAGCCTGTCGCGGCGAGCGCGGTGACGATCCCATCTTTATTGCGTTGCAGGACAGCATCGCCACCTACTCCCTGCCGCACGCGCTGTTCATCGATTTGCTGACCGCCTTCCGTATGGATGTGATCAAAAAACGCTATGTAGATTTCACCGGGGTACTGGACTACTGCCGCTATTCGGCCAATCCGATCGGCCGTCTGCTGCTGCATCTCTACGGACAGGCGACAGAGGACAAGCTCCGGCAGTCCGATGCTGTCTGCAGTGCACTGCAATTACTCAATTTTCTCCAGGACATTCGCCAGGATTATCAGGAAAACAGGCGCATCTACCTACCCGGCGACGAAATGACCCAACTGGGCATCTGCGAACAGGATATCGCCAGGGAAATCAGTGGTCGCGCGATGAAACAACTCATCAACCGACAACTGACCAGGATCTCCATGCTGCTCCAGCAAGGCGCCCCTCTGGCATGGCGGCTGCCCGGACGCCTTGGTCTGGAACTGCGCCTGACCGTTTTCGGCGCCGCCCAGATACTGCAAAAACTGGCGACTGCCAGCAATCCCTATACACGTCCCCGCCTCAGCAGAACAGATTACCTGCAGATTTCATGGCAATCGCTCTTCTTCAAACCCGCCACCCTTAACAGGCTCGTCATTCTGTCCTAGATAGGCCCACCTTAGTGTAGACTGCAGCCTGCGCTTTGCGCTTGTATCTTTGCGCTTGTATCTTGTATCTTGACCCCCATGACACCAGAACAATATTGCCAGCAAAAAACCGTCCGCAGCGGTTCCAGCTTTTATTACAGTTTTCTATTCCTGCCAGGCAAGCAGCGCCGTGCGATCACTGCCCTCTATGCCTTCTGCAGGGAAGTGGACGATGTCGTCGATGAGCACCTGGATGAACAAGTGGCCCGTACCAGGTTGGCGTGGTGGCGTGAAGAAATTGCCAGACTGTTCGCCGGAACCTCACAACACCCAGTCAGTAAAGCGCTCGACAAGGCAATCGAGGACTTCAATCTGCCCCAGGAATATTTCCTCGAAATCATCGACGGGATGGAAATGGACCTGGATTATTCCACCTATAAAAGCTTCCGTGATCTCACACTTTATTGTCACCGCGTGGCCAGCACTGTGGGCATCATGGCCGCTGAGATTTTCGGCTACCAGGACCGCCGCACCCTGAAATATGCCCACCACCTGGGAATGGCCTTTCAGCTGACCAATATTCTGCGCGATGTGCGGGAAGACAGCCTGCGGGGACGCATCTATCTGCCACAGGATGAACTAAAGCGCTTCGAG
>CAZFJS010000022.1:16979-18307 GCA_964519605.1 uncultured Gammaproteobacteria bacterium | reverse complement strand
CATCTGATCATGGATGAAATTTATCATGGTCTGGTGTATGGCCCCCGCCTGCCGACGGCCCTGGAATATGGGGATGATATCTTTGTCATTAACAGCTTTTCCAAGTTTTTTAACATGACCGGCTGGCGTATCGGCTGGCTGATAGCACCGGAACACTATGTGCCCGCCATTGATCGCCTGGCACAGAATATTTTTCTGGCGGCGTCAACACCGGCACAATACGCTGCCCTGCAGGCCTTTACACCAGAAACCGGGACGATACTGCGGCAACGCTGTCAGGCATTCCGGGAACGAAGAGATTATTTGCTGCCGGCCTTGCGGGCGCTTGGTTTTGACATCGCGCGACAACCTGCCGGGGCATTCTACATTTATGCCAGTTGTGAAAAATTCACCACGGACAGCGAGGGATTCGCCAGGCGCTTACTGGATGAGGCCGGTGTCGCCCTGACCCCGGGTTGCGATTTCGGCACGCACCTGGCGGCTACCCATGTGCGTTTTGCCTATACCACTTCACTGGAAAATCTCCAGGAAGGGGTGCGCCGGCTCGGGGACTTTTTGCGAGCAATGTGAGCGGATCAGAAGACAAGCAACAGGAAGACACCCAGCAGCAGGCGGTAGATGATGAACGGCAACATACCGACCTGGTCCAGCAATTTGAGAAAGTAATGGATGCAGAGGTAGGCGGTGATGCCGGATGCGAGTGTGCCCAGGGCAAAATCCGACCAGGGTAGCCGGGTGTTTCCATTGATGAGATCCAGCAGCTCCAGCATGCCCGCCAGCACAATCACGGGGATTGACAGCAGAAAGGAAAAACGGGCCGCGGCGGAACGCGTCAGCCCCAGCATCAGGCCGGCGGTCATGGTGATGCCCGAACGGGATGTGCCGGGGATCAGGGCAATGGCCTGGGCTACACCGATGAACAGGATGTCGGCTAATTTCAGGCTGTGCTCGTCACGCCGGCGCTTGCTGCGGTAGTCCGCCCACCACAACAACAGGCCGAAGCCGATAGTGGCGTAGGCAATGATCAACGGGGAGCGTAGCGAGGTTTCGATAACATCCTTGAACAGCAGGCCGAACAGGCCGACCGGAATCGTCCCGATGATCATCCACCAGGCCAGGCGTGCCTCGGCGGTAGCCTGCCGGGTTTTGAGAGACCGCGCCCAGTCGCGGCTCATGACTGTCAGTTCATGACGGAAATAGATGACTACGGCACACAGCGTGCCCACATGTACCGCGATATCATAGCCCAGTCCCTGATCCGGCCAGCCGGCCAGCCGGGGCAGGAGGATCAGATGGGCCGAGCTGGAGATGGGAAGGAACTCGGTCAG
>CAZFJS010000022.1:10444-16879 GCA_964519605.1 uncultured Gammaproteobacteria bacterium | reverse complement strand
GCCAGCACGGTGGCGCCGGCAACGGCTACTGGAATGGCAATGAAATTGACAATCGGAATCATGCTGAGCAATAGGGCACCGCCACCAAATCCCAGGGCGAGCGCGCGCCTTTCCCTGAGCAGGGGGCAATAACGGGGAAACAACAGGCCGTGATTGGACAGGGGGTAGTCCACATATTCCAGTGTCAGCATCCAGGCACTGAAGAGTGCCCACAGCAGCGGCGCCAGAATATTGATGCCGGGAATGGCAAACAGCAGCAGCAGAGGCAGGGCCCGGATAAAAAAATAAGCGATTTTGCGCATTTCGCTGTATATGGCGGGGATGATGGATTTGAGGAACGTCCCCCAGTTCATATGCTCCGCGGCAACTTCACCCCGCAGGCGCCGTTCCACTGCCTCGGCGAGCAGGCCGTTAAACGGTGCCGCGAACAGGTTGGCGGACAACAGGCTGAGATAGAAACCGATCATGAGGATCGCCAGGCTGAACAAGGGCCATAATAGCCAGCTCAGCCATTGCAGCCAGTCCGGCAGATTACCCATAAGGTAATCAAGCAGCCTGCCAGTCTGTGAGACACCCAGGGCGATAAAAAGTGAAAAAAAGATGAAATTGATGAGCATGGGAATCAGCACCCAGCGGCGAATACCCGGCTGCATGATCAGTCTGAAACCGCGTACAAGATACATGATGCCACCTGCAGAGCGGAGCATTATCGGGTATCCCTGTTAGTCACGGGCGGTCAGGGTGTCGGGGCGGGGCGCTGCTTGAGGAGGTACCGCCTGGATATCTGGGCCGCGGGGTCTTGGGGGATTGTCTGCGCGTGTTCACGGCGGCCATGGTAGCCGGAAAATGAGGCGCTGACAAACCGCATGCGGGCGACTCGTATGCCGGAGCGCCCTGGGTTGTTTCCGCTGCTTTTACATGGACAGGCCTTAGCGCCTTGGGGTAGAATCCACCCGGTTATGACAGCGGTTATTTTAGCATATGCAGCACTCTGCGAGGACGGGAGAAGCGTGATGGCTTCTCCCGTTTTGTATGCCTGACAGGGATGTCCGGAAACAGCCGGCCGTACTGGCCCTGGCCAATGGCAGCGTATTTCATGGTCTTGCCCTGGGTGTGCCGGGTTCAGTGGTGGGTGAGGTGGTTTTTAATACGGCGATGACGGGCTATCAGGAGATCCTTACTGATCCCTCCTATGCCCGGCAGTTGATCACCTTTACCTATCCTCACATCGGCAACACCGGTGCGAACGATGAGGATGAAGAGTCTGCGGCGGTTCATGCCAGTGGGCTAATCATCCGGGATGTGCCGCTGGCCGCCAGTAGCTGGCGCAGCCGGGAAAGCCTGCACGCCTACCTGTGCCGACGGCAGCTGTCGGGGATTGCCGGTATCGATACCCGTCATCTGACCCGGATGCTGCGCCGGGAGGGTGCCCAGAATGGCTGTCTCATGTCCGGTGAGGATCTTGACGTCCAGGAGGCGCTTCATCAGGCCAGATCCTTTGCAGGGCTTGAAGGGATGGATCTGGCGCGCATCGTGACTGTCGCCAGCCCCTATGAATGGACAGCAGGCTGTTGGCAACTGAAGGCCCGGAGCGGATCTGCAGACGCCGCAGCGAGCTACCATGTGGTGGCCTATGACTATGGGGTAAAACGCAATATTCTGCGTATGCTGGTGGCGCGCGGATGCCGCGTATCCGTGGTGCCGGCGCAGACGCCGGCTGAGCAGGTGCTGGCAACGCATCCGGATGGCGTTTTTCTCTCCAACGGGCCGGGTGACCCGGGAGCCTGCGATTATGCCATGACCGCTATCAGGACGCTTTTAGCGGCGGATATCCCGCTGTTCGGTATCTGTTTGGGATATCAGCTGTTGGCGCTGGCGGGTGGCGCCAGGACGCTGAAGATGAAATTCGGCCATCATGGCGCCAACCATCCGGTACAGGATCTGGACAGCGGCAAGGTAATGATCACCAGCCAGAATCATGGTTTTGCAGTGGATGAGGATTCCCTGCCGACTACCCTGCGTGCCACCCACCGTTCCCTGTTCGACGGCTCCCTGCAAGGGATCCAGCATACTGAAAAACCGGCCTTTGGCTTTCAGGGCCACCCCGAAGCCAGCCCCGGCCCCCATGATGCCGCCCCCCTGTTCGACCACTTCATCGAACTCATGCAACAGCAGCGTGCGGAGGTGAAAGAGTGAGCATTTATCCGCCCACTTTGCTCTTTCATCTTGACGCTTGTATCTGACATACCATGCCCAAACGTACCGACATACAAACTATTCTAATTATCGGCGCCGGTCCTATCGTCATCGGTCAGGCCTGTGAATTCGACTATTCCGGCGCCCAGGCCTGCAAGGCCTTGCGGGATGAGGGCTACCGGGTGGTGCTGGTCAATTCCAATCCCGCAACCATTATGACTGATCCCGGTTTGGCGGATGCCACCTATGTGGAGCCGGTAACCTGGGAAGTCGTAGCCACTATTATTGACAAGGAACGTCCGGATGCCCTGTTACCCACCATGGGGGGGCAGACCGCGCTGAACTGCGCCCTGGACCTGGTCAGGGAAGGGGTGCTGGAACGTTTTGGTGTGGAGCTGATCGGCGCCTCCAGGGATGCCATTGATATGGCGGAAGATCGCGAGCGTTTTCGTCACGCCATGGCCGCCATCGGTCTGGAATGTCCCCGCGCCGCGATTGCCCCCAGTCTGGAGGAAGCCTTACAGGCGCAGGCCGGCATTGGTTATCCCACCATTATCCGCCCCTCGTTTACCCTGGGTGGCAGCGGCGGCGGGATCGCCTATAACCGCGAGGAATTCGTCGCCATCTGTAAACAGGGACTTGATTTGTCGCCGACCCATGAATTGCTGATTGAGGAGTCAGTGCTGGGCTGGAAAGAGTATGAGATGGAGGTGGTGCGGGACAGCAAGGATAATTGCATCATCGTCTGCTCCATTGAAAATCTGGACCCCATGGGTGTACACACCGGTGATTCCATTACCGTAGCACCGGCCCAGACCCTGACGGACAAGGAATATCAGCTCATGCGCAATGCCTCGCTGGCAGTCTTGCGCAAGATCGGGGTGGATACCGGCGGTTCCAATGTGCAGTTCGCGATTAATCCCGCTGACGGCCGGATGCTGATCATCGAGATGAATCCCCGGGTTTCCCGGTCGTCCGCGCTGGCCTCCAAGGCGACCGGATTCCCCATTGCCAAGGTGGCGGCCAGGCTGGCAGTAGGTTATACCCTGGATGAACTGCGCAATGAGATCACCGGCGGGGCGACGCCGGCCTCTTTCGAGCCCAGCATCGATTATGTGGTGACCAAGGTGCCCCGTTTTACCTTTGAAAAATTCCCCCAGGCGACGCCGTTGCTGTCGACCCAGATGAAGTCCGTGGGGGAGGTGATGGCCATGGGGCGGAGTTTCGAGGAATCGTTACAGAAGGCGCTCCGCGGCCTGGAGACCGGTGTTGACGGCCTGGATGAGCAGATTGATATTCAGGAGGATGGCGCCCGGGAGAGAATCCGTCAGGAATTGCATTCCCCCGGCCCGGAGCGGATCTGGTATGTGGCCGATGCCCTGCGGAGCGGCATGCCGGTGGAGGAAATCCATAGCCTGAGCGGGATAGACCCCTGGTTTCTGGTGCGTATTGCAGCCCTGGTAAGCATGGAGGCTGTACTCAGGGAGCAATCGCTGGAGGCGCTGGATACTGAGGCCCTGCGTGCGTTGAAGGGCAAGGGTTTCTCCGATCGGCGTCTGGCCAGGCTGCTGGAGGTGGACGAGGGGGCGGTGCGGGCGCGGCGGCAGCAACTGGGGATACGCCCGGTCTACAAGCGGGTGGACAGCTGCGCCGCCGAGTTCGAGGCCACGACAGCTTACCTCTATTCCACCTACGAGGCACATTGCGAGGCGGCACCCAGCCAGCGGGACAAGATTATGATCCTGGGGGGCGGACCCAACCGCATCGGCCAGGGGATCGAATTTGACTATTGCTGTGTGCACGCCGCCCTGGCGTTGAGGGATGACGGTTACGAGACCATTATGGTGAACTGCAATCCGGAAACCGTATCGACGGATTACGATATTTCCGACCGTCTGTATTTCGAGCCGCTGACCCTGGAAGATGTGATGGAAATCATTGATCTGGAAAAGCCCCGGGGAATTATCGTCCAGTATGGCGGGCAGACGCCCCTGAAGCTTGCACGTGCTCTGGAAGCGGCCGGTGCACCGATTATCGGCACCACCCCCGATGCCATCGATCTGGCCGAGGACCGGGAACGTTTTCAACAGATGATCGACAAGCTGGGGCTGCGCCAGCCGCCGAATCGCATCGCCCGCAATGCGGAACAAGCGATAGCTCAGGCACGCGAGATCGGTTACCCCCTGGTCGTCCGGCCTTCCTACGTGTTGGGGGGGCGGGCCATGGAGATTGTCTATGAGGAAAATGATCTGCGCAAATACATGCACCAGGCCGTCCATGTCTCCAATGATTCACCCGTGCTGCTGGACCATTTTCTCGATAATGCCATAGAGGTGGATGTGGATGTGGTCAGTGACGGCGAGCGTGTAGTCGTCGGTGGTGTGATGGAGCATATTGAACAGGCCGGGGTGCATTCCGGAGATTCTGCCTGCTCACTCCCGCCCTACAGTCTGGGCGCCAGTGTCCTGGAACAATTACGCGAGCAGGTTACCGTGATGGCCCGCGAACTGGGGGTGGTTGGCCTGATGAACGTCCAGTTCGCCATTCAGGACGATGACATCTATGTGCTTGAGGTCAACCCGCGGGCATCGCGCACCATTCCCTTTGTGTCCAAGGCCTGCGGGGTGCCGCTCGCCAAGGTGGGCGCCCGCTGCATGGCGGGACGGACACTTGCCGAGCAGGGTGTGATGAAGGAAGTGATCCCGAAATATTATACTGTCAAGGAGGCGGTCTTCCCTTTTATGAAATTCAGTGGAGTGGATTCGATTCTCGGTCCGGAAATGAAATCCACTGGCGAAGTGATGGGCATCGGCCGCAGCTTTGCCGCGGCCTTTGGCAAATCCCAGCTGGCAGCCGGGGTGGTCTTGCCTCAGGGCGGCAAGTTGTTTATCAGCGTCCGGGATGCGGACAAGGACAAGGCGGTGGTGGTGGCCCGCGATCTGGTGACGCTGGGTTTTCGAGTATTGGCCACTGCGGGCACGGCCAGGGCCCTTGAAACAGCGGGGGTACCCTGTGTTAAGGTCAACAAGGTTGGTGAGGGGCGGCCACATATTGTGGATATGATCAAAAACGGCGATATCAGCCTGATTATCAATACCACTGCGGGCAAACAGGCGATTGCGGATTCCTATGCCATCAGGCGCGAGGCCCTGCAGTATAAGGTGCCCTATACAACCACCATGGCAGGTGCCCGGGTGACTTGTATGGCGCTGCAGCAGTCGGGACAATACGAAATATTCAGCCTACAGCAGCTTCACGGGGAGTCTATGCAATGAACAAAGTACCTATGACAACCAGCGGGGCGGAACGCTTGCGTCAGGAATTGACTGAATTGAAAACCGTAGCGCGGCCACGGGTAATTGCTGCCATTGCCGAGGCCAGAGCACACGGTGATCTCAAGGAAAATGCCGAATATCATGCGGCCAAGGAACAGCAGAGTTTTATCGAAGGTCGTATTAACGAGATTAATGCCAAGCTGGCCAATGCGCAGGTCATCGATGTGCGCAAACTCAATGCCGGGGGCAAGGTCGTGTTCGGTAGCACGGTTGATCTTGTCAATGAGGAAACCGGTGAGGCGGTCAGCTACCAGATCGTGGGCGATGATGAGGCGGATATCAAGGAAAAGCGGATCTCCATCAGCTCGCCCATCGCCCGAGCCCTGATTAGTAAAGAGGCGGGTGATATCGCCGCAGTCAACGCCCCCGGAGGTATTCAGGAATATGAAATCCTTGCGGTAAAATATATTTAGGAAGGCGCTGCACAAAGCGCTGGCGCGTTGAACACTCACAGGGCGAGCGTAGCGAGTCATCCATCACAAGCAAAGACCCGGGTGCCGGATCAAGCCCGGGATGACGAATAATTCAGCGTTTTCTTAGAAGGCTGCGGGCAGTTTAATCCGCGGCGCTTTGGCGGGCCGGTAGAGAATGGCGATGTGGCCGATATTCTGAACCCAGTGACTGGCGGTCTGTCGGCAGATATCTGCCGACAGTTTTTTTCGCAGTTCACGATCGCTGCAGTTCAGCCTGACTTTGATTAATTCGTGGTGGGTGAGACCGAGATCAATTTCATTACACACGGCCGGCGTCAGCCCTGCCTGACCCAGGGTGACCACCGGTTTTAGCGAGTGGGCGAGGGCGCGCAGGAAGCTGCGCTGTCGGTTTGTCAGTTTGTTCATGCAGAGAGGCCGCGTTGCTTGCAAATCCAGGCCGGCATCATACAGGAAATCGCCGTGCAGATCAC
>CAZFJS010000022.1:8662-10344 GCA_964519605.1 uncultured Gammaproteobacteria bacterium | reverse complement strand
GTTCTTGACAGGATTTTGACGATGTTGGCCGGCAGCCAGGCAGACCTTGTAATTTCCGATATGGCCCCCAACATTACAGGTATGCGTGCGGTTGATCAGCCGGGTTCCATGTATCTTGTTGAATTGGCGGTGGATCTCTCGCAGCAGGTGTTGCGCAAAGGCGGTGGGATGGTGCTAAAAATCTTTCAGGGTGCAGGTTTCCAGGAGATGGTAAGAGATTTGCATCACTGCTATGAACGCGTGGTGATACGCAAACCGGCTGCCTCCCGCCCCCGTTCCCGCGAAACCTATATTGTGGCGCAGAATTTCCGGGGTGCTGGTGCGGACTGATGACCCTCAAGTGAAAGCTTGACGGCAATGATCGATTCAGGGCCTAATTGAGTATCATCATCACAGTATGCAGGCTTGTGGCCGTTCAGAAGTATCCTTGCGAGGCCATTGTTTAGTTAGCGCGTGCCCTGAATCCGATCCGAGTTAGAGGACAGTAATTTGAATGACATGGTTAAAAACATTATCTTGTGGGTGGTTATTGCCGTTGTATTGATTTCTGTATTCAATAACTTCAGCCCTCCACAGGTTTCCTCGCGACAACTTTCCTATTCCGATTTCATTTCCAAGGTGGATAATAATGAGGTGAAGGAAGTCGTCATTGATGGCCGTTCGATTCACGGTTCGACTCAGAGTGGTGATAAATTTGCCACCTACAGCCCGGGCGATCCCGGTTTGGTGGGTGACCTGCTGGACCATAACGTCGTGATTCGTGCCCGTCCCCAGGAACAGCAGAGTTTTCTGATGCAGATCTTTATCTCCTGGTTCCCGATGCTGTTGCTGATCGCCGTGTGGATCTTTTTCATGCGCCAGATGCAGGGCGGTGGCGGTGGCCGCGGTGCCATGTCCTTCGGTCGCAGCAAGGCCCGCATGCTGGGAGAGGATCAGGTTAAGATTTCCTTCAATGATGTCGCCGGCGTCGAAGAGGCCAAGGAAGAGGTGGCCGAATTGGTGGAATTTCTCCGTGATCCCAGCAAATTCCAGAAACTGGGCGGCAGGATTCCCAGTGGCGTGTTGATGGTGGGTGCGCCCGGGACCGGTAAAACCCTGCTGGCGAAGGCGATTGCCGGTGAAGCCAAGGTGCCTTTTTTTACGATTTCCGGTTCCGATTTTGTCGAAATGTTTGTCGGTGTCGGTGCTGCTCGCGTGCGCGATATGTTCGAACAGGCAAAGAAGCACGCCCCCTGTATCATCTTCATCGATGAAATCGATGCGGTAGGCCGCCACCGTGGCGCCGGTCTGGGCGGGGGCCATGATGAGCGGGAACAGACGCTCAACCAGTTGCTGGTAGAGATGGATGGTTTTGAAGGCAATGAGGGGGTGATCGTGATTGCCGCCACCAACCGTCCTGATGTGCTGGACCCCGCTTTGCTGCGGCCTGGCCGCTTTGACCGCCAGGTGGTGGTGCCCCTCCCCGATATTCGTGGGCGGGAACAGATCCTTAAGGTCCATATGCGCAAGGTACCGGTGGCGGACAATGTGGATGCCGCCATTATCGCCCGCGGCACCCCAGGGTTTTCCGGAGCCGATCTGGCGAACCTGGTCAATGAGGCGGCGCTGTTTGCCGCGCGCGCGGGTAAGCGTACCGTGGATATGGAGGAATTCGAAAAAGCCAAGGACAAGATCATGATGGG
>CAZFJS010000022.1:2865-8562 GCA_964519605.1 uncultured Gammaproteobacteria bacterium | reverse complement strand
ACCGGCGCTTCCAATGATATCCAGCGGGCCACTGAAATCGCCCGCAATATGGTGACCAAGTGGGGTTTGTCGCAAAAACTGGGCCCGCTGACCTACAGCGAGGAAGAGGGTGAGGTCTTTCTGGGGCATTCCGTGGCACAGCATAAATCGGTTTCCGATGAAACAGCTCATGCCATCGACAAGGAGATCCGTGCCATCGTGGATCGCAACTACGAGCGGTCTCAAAAGATCCTGACTGAAAATACAGAGAAGCTGCACAAGATGGCGGAAGCACTGATCAAATATGAGACCATTGATAAAGATCAGATCAATGACATTATGGCGGGTAAAGAACCGCGTCCACCGCGTGACTGGGGGCATTATGAGGGTGAGGGGCCACGCCCCGGTGGCAAGGTGGATACCGACGAGCGCAAGAAACCGGATAGCAAAATAGGCGATCCGGCCAGTCAGCATTGAGTCTGTTGTAAACGACGGCTTGGCGGCCGGTGGATGGGGCACAGGCAACAGACTCAATGGCTGTGAAGCATCCGATGCTGAGTTGTGGTGACAGAATACTGGATCTGCACCAGCCCCAGGTGATGGGCATATTGAATGTCACCCCCGATTCTTTTTCGGACGGGGGTGATTTTTTTGTGCCCGGAGCCGCCCTGGCACGGGCCCGGATTATGGCCGCCGAAGGGGCAACGATCATCGATGTGGGCGGGGAATCAACCCGTCCCGGTGCGGCCGCGGTTTCCCAGGAGGAAGAATTGCGCCGTGTGATTCCCGTCATCGAGCAGCTCAGCCGGGAACTGGAAATCCCGCTTTCTGTCGATACCTCCCGGCCCGAAGTCATGCGGCAAGCGATTGCTGCCGGGGCCGGTATGATCAACGATGTCAGGGCCTTGCAAGGGGACGGCGCCGTGGAAATGGCGCAGCGCCTCGGGGTGCCGGTTTGTCTCATGCATATGCAGGGTGAGCCGGGTGTTATGCAGCAACAGCCTCGCTATACATCCGTGGTCGATGAGGTGCGGGTCTTTCTGGAAACCCGGGCGAGTGCCTGTATGGCCGCGGGTATTCCCCGGGAGCAATTGATCATCGATCCGGGTTTTGGCTTTGGCAAGACCCTGGCACATAATCTGCGGTTATTATATGACCTGGGCAGCTTGCTGACGCTGGGGGTGCCGCTGATGGTTGGTCTGTCGCGCAAGTCCCTGATTGGCGGCATCCTGGATGTGCCTGTGGGTGACCGCCTTTATGGCAGTATTGCTTTGGCGACGCTGGCCGTCTGGCAGGGCGCCTCAATTGTGCGTGTTCACGATGTGCGCGCCACCGTTGATGCGGTGCGAATTTGCCAGGCGGTCAGAGCGGTGGGGGCTGAGTAGAAGGGTAGAGATTGTTATGGCGGAAACACCAAAAAAACAACGCTATTTCGGGACTGACGGGATACGTGGCCGCGTGGGCCGGGCACCTATTACGCCGGACTTTGTGCTGAAGTTAGGCTGGGCTGCCGGCCGGGTGCTGGCTGCGGATGCGCATGGCAGTGTCCTGATTGGCAAGGACACACGGATATCCGGCTACATGTTTGAGTCTGCCCTGCAGGCTGGGCTTTCCGCGGCCGGGGTGGACATTTTGTTGTTGGGCCCTATGCCGACCCCGGCGATTGCTTATCTGACACGCACGCTCCGGGCCCGGGCGGGTATCGTGATCAGCGCTTCGCATAATCCCTATTACGACAACGGCATCAAGTTTTTTTCCTCCGCGGGGACCAAACTGCCGGACGAAACTGAGCTGGCTATCGAGGCGATGCTGGATCAACCCATGGAAACCCAGGACTCCGACAGGCTGGGCAAGGCCGAACGGGTGCGTGATGCGGCCGGCCGCTATATCGAATTCTGCAAAAGCACCATTCCTGCCAGCCTCAGTCTGAGTCATCTTAAAATTGTGGTCGATTGTGCCCATGGCGCCACCTATCATGTGGCCCCTTTTGTCTTTTCCGAACTGGGTGCCGAGGTGGTTTCCATCGGTGCCGAACCGGATGGTCTGAATATCAATCTGGATTGCGGGGCCACGGCCTTGCAGACCCTGCAGGCAGCAGTTGCCGAACACCAGGCCGATCTGGGCATCGCCCTGGATGGCGATGGCGACCGGCTCATGATGGTTGACCATCAGGGGGAGATCGTCGATGGGGACGAACTGTTATTCATTATCGCCTGCTCGCGGCAGCAGGCAGGCCAGCTCAAGGGCGCGGTGGTGGGTACTGTCATGAGCAACCTGGGACTGGAACATGCGCTTCAGGCTCAGGGGATCGAGCTGCAGCGGGTAGCCGTGGGTGATCGTTATGTGCTGGATAGGCTGACCAGGCAGGGCTGGAGCCTGGGGGGGGAGTCTTCGGGGCATATCATCTGTCTTGATCGCACCAGCACCGGGGATGGCATCGTCGCCGCCTTGCAGGTGCTGGCAGCCATGGTGAAAGTGGATTGTTCTCTGCACGATCTCAAGGCGGGCATGCATAAATATCCGCAGCATATGGTTAATGTGCCCGTGGATAAATCTTTTGATTGCCAGTCATCCGCGACGATCAGGGCAGCGGTTGCCGAAGTGGAAGCGCTGCTGGCAGATCAGGGCCGCATTCTGCTGAGACCTTCCGGTACCGAGCCTGTGATCCGGGTGATGGTGGAAGGGGTGGATGCCGCGGAGGTGCGTCGGCAGGTAGATTACCTTGCCGGTGTTGTTGCCCAGGTCCGGCATGAGGGCGACAGCGCCTGAGTCAGACGCTTCCTGCTGTGATTTCGAGATATTCCATTGATTTCTTAGCCGGGTAACGGTAAGCTTCTGCGTCACTTTTTAACAGACTGAGGGAGAACGCGATGCGTCGGCCGATGGTAGCCGGAAACTGGAAAATGCATGGTTCCCGGGCAAGCATCAGTAACTTGCTCGACGGGATTGTGAGCGGGATGGATCAGGTCCGGGAGGTGGACACTGTGGTCTGTCCGCCCTTTGTCTACCTGAACCAGGTGGCCGAACGCCTGGCGGATAGTGCGGTCGCCTGGGGCGGGCAGAATCTGTGCCAGATTCCCGAGTACGGCGCCTATACCGGCGAGATTTCCGCCGCCATGCTGCAGGATTTCAATTGCCGTTATGTCATCATCGGCCATTCCGAGCGGCGCAATATTTATGGTGAAAGTGATGCGCTGATCGCTACCAAAATGATGGCGGCCCGACAGGCGTCACTGGTGCCCATTGTGTGCGTGGGTGAGCTGCTGGAACAACGGCAGGGCGGTGAAACAGAAGCGGTCGTGGGGCGTCAACTGGATGCCTTGCTGACTGTTGAGGGTGGCCTTGAGGCGCTGCGTCATGCCGTGATTGCCTATGAGCCGGTCTGGGCTATCGGCACCGGGATGACGGCCACCCCCCAGCAGGCCCAGGAGGTGCATGCCTTTATCAGAGCGCGCCTGTCACAGCACGATCAGGATCTGGCGCAACAGTTGCGGATATTGTATGGCGGCAGCGTCAAGCCTGATAACGCTGCCGAGTTGTTCAATATGGGTGATATCGACGGCGGTCTGATCGGCGGTGCATCTTTACAGGCGGATGATTTCCTGGCGATTTGCCGTGCCGCCTGTTAGCTGGATTGAGTCATAATGATTACAATAATTCTCGTTATACATGTCATGGTGGCCATGGCGCTGATTGGACTGATCCTGGTTCAGCGCGGCAAGGGCGCGGAAATCGGCGCTGCTTTCGGTAGTGGCGCCTCGCAAACCCTCTTCGGAAGCCAGGGTTCCGCCTCTTTTCTGACCCGGACAACGGCTGTGCTGGCAGCGGTATTTTTTGCTACCAGTCTGTCACTGGCCTATCTCTATTCAAATCGGGTGGAGAGAAGCAGTGTTACTGACCTGGTGACACCGGCCACTGCCGTCAAGCCTGCGGTCCCGGCCGGGCAACAGGGTGGCCCCGCGGTGCCGGCAGATGTCCCGGTACTGCCCGTCAAGCCTGCGGCTGACAACAAGGGTAGCTAGTAGCCATAGTGCCGTTTTGTATTCGGAGCGGCGAATCAAAGTCATTGCCGATGTGGTGGAATTGGTAGACACGCCGTCTTGAGGGGGCGGTGGCGCAAGCCGTGCCGGTTCGACTCCGGCCATCGGCACCATAAATGCAAAATTGGGAGTCTTTTGTTCCGCCATATAAACGGGCAGGGCATGGCGGTAGACTCCCCATTTTTTCAGACTCTTGAATGGTGGCTCGGGATACGTCTCTCAGCCAACTGCTTGATCCACCATGTCGCTGTATACAGTCTCGCTTATCAGCAAAACAGTAGACACGCGTTTTTCCGCTATGCAATCTGCATCAGGATCTTGCGTCTCCAAGTGTCGAATCAAGGTTGACAGGGGATTATTCCCTGCCCTAGACTCAGTTACTCAGTAGCGGTGATTCTGAGCGGAAGAACCCGCTGATAAAAATTATAAAATATATATAAAAACACAGGGCGGCGAGAAACTGTCAATGCTGGAAAACTATCTGCCTATTCTGGTCTTTCTTGTTCTCGGTATTGTTTTTGGGCTTGCCCCACTGCTTGTCGGTTTTGTCATGGGACCCCGCCATCCGGACAGTGAGAAACTGTCACCTTACGAGTGTGGTTTTGAGGCCTTCGAGGATTCGCGCATGAAGTTTGATGTGCGCTATTACCTGGTGGCCATCCTGTTCATTATCTTCGATCTGGAGATCGCCTTTCTCTTCCCCTGGGCTGTTGTGCTGCACAAGATTGGAATGTTCGGCTTTGTTGCCATGGTTCTGTTTCTGGGAATTCTGGTGGTCGGCTTCATCTACGAATGGAAAAAAGGGGCCCTGGAATGGGAATAGAAGGGGTACTCAAAGAAGGTATTGTCACCACCAGCGCCGACAAATTGATCAACTGGGCGCGTACCGGATCGCTATGGCCCATGACCTTTGGCCTGGCCTGCTGCGCGGTGGAAATGATGCACGCCGGGGCCGCCCGCTATGATCTGGACCGTTTTGGTGTGGTGTTCAGGCCCAGTCCGCGCCAGTCCGATGTCATGGTGGTGGCGGGTACGCTGGTGAACAAGATGGCGCCGGCATTGCGCAAGGTTTATGACCAGATGAGTGAGCCTCGCTGGGTGATTTCCATGGGTTCCTGCGCCAATGGTGGCGGTTATTACCATTATTCTTATGCGGTGGTGCGTGGTTGTGACCGTATTGTCCCGGTGGATATTTATGTGCCGGGCTGTCCGCCTACTGCCGAGGCGCTGTTGTATGGCATCATCCAGCTGCAGAATAAAATCAAACGTACGAACACGATTGCCCGCTGATCACTATGGCCACCCGACTCAATACATTAGCCACCTGCGTTAATAAGCGTTTTGCGGATATTTTGAGCACCAGCAAGCTTGCCGCCGGAGAGCTGACCATTGAAGTTCCCGGCGACAGGGTTCAGGAGGTCTGCCTGGCCTTGCGTGATGAGCCAGAATTCGGTTTCAGCATGCTGATCGATATCTGCGGTGTGGATTATCTGGAATATGGGGAAACGCCCTGGCAGGGCAGACGTTTTGCCGTGGTTTATCACCTGCTGTCAATCAACAATAACCAGCGCCTGCGCGTGCGCTGCTTTCTGGATGACGAACAACCGCGGATAGCTTCGGTAATCGATATCTGGGCTGCGGCTAACTGGTTCGAGCGTGAAGCCTTTGATCTGTTTGG
>CAZFJS010000022.1:0-2765 GCA_964519605.1 uncultured Gammaproteobacteria bacterium | reverse complement strand
GAGGTGAAGGGTGGCTGAAATCCGCAATTACACCATGAACTTTGGGCCCCAGCACCCCGCAGCCCACGGTGTGCTGCGCCTGGTGCTGGAGATGGATGGCGAGGTGATCGAGCGGGCCGATCCACATATTGGCTTGCTGCACCGCGGCACCGAAAAGCTGGCGGAGAGCAAACCTTACAACCAGAGCATTGGTTATATGGACCGCCTCGACTATGTGTCCATCATGTCCAACGAACAGGGCTATGTGCTGGCCATGGAAAAGCTCCTGGGTATTCAGCCGCCGCTACGAGCCCAGTATATCCGGGTGATGTTCGCCGAGGTCACCCGGATTCTCAATCACTTGCTGTGGCTGGGGGCCCATGCACTGGATATTGGCGCCATGACGGTGTTTCTCTATGCTTTCCGGGAGCGCGAGGACCTGCTTGACTGCTATGAGGCCGTGTCAGGTGCCCGCCTGCATGCCACCTATTTTCGACCCGGCGGGGTGTACCGCGATCTGCCGGACTGCATGCCGCAGTATCGGGTTTCCAAATGGCACAATGCCAGGGATATCGCTCGCCGCAACCGTAACCGTCAGGGTTCTCTGCTGGATTTTCTGGAAGATTTCACCGAGCGCTTTCCCACCTATGTGGATGAGTATGAAATCTTGTTGACAGATAACCGCATCTGGAAACAGCGCACCGTCGGTATTGGTGTGGTGTCGCCGGAGCGTGCCTTGCAGCTGGGTTTCACCGGTCCCATGCTGCGGGGCTCGGGAGTCGAGTGGGATTTGCGCAAAAAACAGCCCTATGAGGTTTATGACCGTCTGGATTTCGATATTCCAGTGGGTGCCACCGGCGATTGCTATGACCGTTATCTGGTACGGGTCGAAGAGATGCGGCAGTCCAATTACATCGTCCGCCAGTGCATCGACTGGCTGCGCGCGAACCCGGGGCCGGTGATGCTGGAGAACCACAAGGTCACGCCACCGCATCGCACGGCCATGAAAGATGATATGGAGTCGCTGATTCACCATTTCAAGTTATTTACCGAAGGTTTTTGCATGCCTGAAGGTGAAGCCTATGCCGCGGTGGAGCATCCCAAAGGCGAATTCGGGGTCTACATCGTATCTGATGGTGCCAACAAGCCCTATCGCCTCAAGATACGGGCACCGGGTTACGTCCATCTTTCGGCTCTGGATGAAATGTGCCGCGGGCATATGCTGGCCGATGTGGTAGCCATTATCGGTACTCAGGACATCGTCTTTGGGGAGGTGGACCGCTGATGTCTGCAAACAAGAACAGCGCTGTATTACTCAGCGATGAGGTGCGTGACAAAATCGATCACTGGCTGGCCAAGTACCCGCGGGACAAAAAACAGTCTGCTGTACTGCCGGCCCTGGATGTTGTTCAGGCGGCCCATGGCGGTTCCCTGACCACGGCCCTGATGGATGCAGTAGCGGGTTATCTGGCAATACCGCCGATTGCCGTGTATGAAGTCGCCACCTTCTACAGTATGTTTGAACTGCAACCGGTCGGCAGGCACAAGATTTCCGTCTGCGATAATATTTCCTGCATGTTATGCGGTGGGGACGATATTGTCCGCCATATTGAAAACAAGCTGGGCATCAAGCTGGGCGAGACCAGTGCCGATGGCAAATTTACCATGAAACGCGAGGAAGAATGTCTGGCCGCCTGCAGCGGTGCGCCCATGATGGTTGTGGATGGGCATTACTACGAAAAGCTGACACCTGAAAAGGTGGACGCCATTCTGGACGGCCTGGAGTAGCGATATGGCGAATCAAATCTGTTTTACCACCCTCGGATTCGAACAGCCCTGGACCCTGGAAAATTATCGCAAGGTGGGGGGCTACAAGGCCTGGGAAAAGATCCTGAAGAAAAAGATCTCTCCCGAAGAGATTATCGATACGCTGAAAAAATCCGCGCTGCGAGGTCGGGGGGGCGCCGGTTTTCCCACCGGTCTGAAATGGAGCTTCATGCCGCGCCAGTCCCCCGGGCAGAAGTATATCGTCTGCAATTCTGATGAGAGCGAGCCGGGCACCTGCAAGGATCGGGACATTCTACGTTACAATCCCCATGCCGTGATCGAGGGTATGGCCATCGCGGCTTATGCCATCGGTGCCACGGTGGGCTATAACTATCTGCGTGGTGAGTTTCACCATGAACCTTTTGAACGTTTTGAGCAGGCGCTGAAGGAGGCTCGCCAGGCGGGGCTGATCGGTAGCAATATTCAGCGTTCGGGTATCGATTTTGAACTGCATGCCCATCTGGGGGCCGGCGCCTATATCTGCGGCGAAGAAACCGCTCTGCTGGAATCCCTGGAGGGCAAGAAGGGGCAGCCTCGCTTCAAACCGCCTTTCCCGGCTAACTTCGGTCTTTACGGCTGTCCCACGACCATTAACAATACCGAGACGTTGGCCTCCGTGCCGGCCATTATCCGCAAAGGTGGCGAGTGGTTTCTGGGCCTGGGGAAACCCAATAACGGTGGTGAGAAACTGTTTTCCGTTTCTGGCCATGTCAACAAACCCGGCAACTATGAGGTGCCGCTGGGCATACCATTCAGAGAGTTGTTGGCGCTGGCGGGGGGCGTGCGTGAGGGGCACCAGTTAAAGGCGGTGATCCCGGGTGGCTGCTCCATGCCGGTGATGCCAGCGGCGCATATTATGGATTGCGACATGGATTATGATTCGCTTTCCAAGGCTGGCTCGGCCCTGGGTTCCGGGGGGGTCATCGTGATGGATGATAGTACCTGCATGGTGCAGGCCT
>CAZFJS010000021.1:6652-18540 GCA_964519605.1 uncultured Gammaproteobacteria bacterium | reverse complement strand
CGATCGTGGGTGTTCCCGTTGATTGACCATAACCGCGATAGTCGAACATTAAAACCTCGAAACCCTGTTTTGGCAGCCAGTAGACGGCGCCCAGATGGGCGCTGATATTTTGTCCATTGCCATGCATAAACAACAGCGTCCCCCGGCTCGGCCCCTGGGCCGCTAAACGCCAGCCGTGCAGCATGGCACTGCCGCTCTTTATAAATAGTTCATCGAGATGCAGGCCGAGCGCAGCCGGGTCGACAAACTGTTCCCGACTGGGCTGAAAAATAAGGTTGGTGCAGGCAGTCAGCAGCACCAGAATACCTATCAGCGCAACCCGCACCCCAGCATTCAGAAATACCAATTCAGCATCACCTCGATTTCACTGATATTACGGCCACGCTCATGGCGTTGCTCCAGACGGTAACGCAATGCACGCTGCTTTCCTATAGGAAAGCTCTGCCGCCAACGGGCCGACCAAGTGGTATCTGTTTCACCGAGCGCGAAGCGGACACCGGCCAGGGACAGCTCTGCCGTAGAATGCCTGAAAAAAAGTAAGCCCCCAGTGGAGAGGCCACCACCCAGGGAAAAATTGTCCTGGAATGCCCGCGCGACCTTGAGCCGACCGTTGACTAACAGATAAAACAGGTGATGTGAGCCCATACGGTAGCTGAGTCCGCCACTGCCACCCAACTGGGCACCGGTTGCCCGCCCCTTGTTGGTCACCATACGTTCAATACCGGTATTGACCCCCCAGGATATGGGTTTGAAAAACTCATCGCGCGGCGTCAGGGACAGAATATCTATTACGGTGAAGCGCGCCAACTGCAAACTGTTGTCGGTCGGGGTATAGCGTGCACGCAGGTCAAGAAAATTGATTTGGGAACCACGCGAGTATCCGGGCAGGGGATCAAGAATATCGTGATAGGCCGGTCGGAAACGCAAACTCAGAAAACTATCCTCCTCATGCCGACCCACACCAATGGCCAGGTGCGTGGTCCGGTGCCCCTCATCAGGTTGCCATGCAGGACGGCGTGCCGGGGGCCAGACCTCTCCTGTCTGCAGGTGGCTTCGTGCTACCAGCAGTTGATAATTTTGCGCAGCACGAGCGTCAGAGCCCGGCTCTTTCAGTGCCCGATAGCGGCCATAGTCATAGGCCAGCTCCAGGACACGCGAGCGTTCACGATCATTTGTGAGCCTTGCCATCAAGGCCTTGGGTGGTGACGCCAGGCCTGTCGAAAATTGATAGACCCATTCTCTCTGACGTGTGTCCAGCCAGGCGAAACGCTGTCTGATCAATGTGCTTGTTGCCGGCCGATAGACCGCCTTGCCCGCCATGCCGATATTGATGACTGCACGCACCGTGTCGGATGGTATGGCCTTGACGGAAAACCCATCGGTAAGCCGACTACCGGGACGGGCGACCTCCAGCAAGGAGAGCATATGATAGGAACAGTTCTCGGTGAGGAAGTAATAATCGAAATTGATATTTTTCACTTCCCAGGCATGGCGCATCAGTTGATCGATCTCCGCCTGATTCAGATTCAGACTGTATTCCCAGATATCACGACTCTCAATATCGCTGTACTGTTTTATTTTTTCGTAATAGGGGACGATAGAGAACAGTCCCGGGTAACCTCCAAACAGACCCTTGAAGCTGTAGGCCAGACCGCCATCATCCTCATGGGCATTGGCGGCATAATTAAGCGCATAGGCTACAAGCGGAGTCGATTTACGATAATCAGCGGGGGTCAGTCGCAGTAAGGTGTGGCCAAACATGGATGAAGGGCTATTGAGGTAGGCCGCAGGGAAAACAAGCGTCGCATGCTCCGCACTCAAAGTCTTGCGCCATTGCCTCAGTTTTTTGCAGTGTTTAACGGGCAGGCCGAGCGCAGTGAGATCAAGTCGCTGATTCAGCCAATGCAGGCGGGCCGGAAAACGGCACTGGGGATGGCGATCATCATCACCGGCCTGAAAAAAGGCCCGCAGGGTCGCTGCCAATTCCGCAGCCGGAGAATTTTTCCCCTCCGGGGCATTGAAAAAATCGGGGTCGTCGGCCTGGCTTTGGTAACCGGCGCCTTTGCGCTTATAGTGAACCAACCTCAGCCAGTAGTCATCCTGCGCCAGATTTTCCGCCGCCGCACGCCTAATGGCCTGGTCTGCCGGGCCTGTTGTCGACACCGCCGACAGCGCATATGCTGGCCACATGCCCAGGAATACCACCAGCAGGACGACATAAGCACCATGCGATATCGACCGAGCTGATCTCATCGATGATCGAGTACGGGCAAGCTATGGAATTGTCGACAAGAATCGCGCAGCCTCACAACAAGGTATCTGCCGGGGCCATCGGCTAGCGAAGGGAAAACCGCCTGCAGCCTTGCGACCGCAGGCGGTAAAGATCATCTGACGTACTTCGCGAGCACTGTGTCCTGCTGCATCACCTGGTTCAGAGCGGTAATTACCTCGCCACTATGCACACGATCACTGCTGAAAATGGACGTGAACTGTGCTTGAGAGACTGCCTTGAAATGTTGGCTGTCCGCAGCAGAGATACCCATCAGGTTCGCCAGCGTATCGAGTGATTCACCGGAACCAGTGGCCATATCACGCGCCACTTTCTCCATATTGTTATCGAGAAAGTCTGCTGCTGCCACCGAAATGGGCTGATCAACGTCGCATCCCAGAGTCCCCGATGTCATACCGAAGGTCTGATTACCCAGGGTTGCGTTGGTAGTTGCCGCCAGGACGTGCGGGGCGACGCCACTCTTTCCATCGAAAATCATGCTCCCTACACCGCAGCCAGGGCCCGTATCATTTGCAGCAAAAGCTGTGCTGGAACCTGCCAACAATGCAACAACCAGTATGGTTTTTTTCATTTTACGATGACTCCTTATCCTGGTTTAATTGATGATGGTATAAATATTTTCTTGGCTGCCCTGGGCAATCCGGCCTGGATCTGTCCCCGAGCATAGTTATGGAATCTATCGTGACTGGCGGCTCATGTCCATAGTTAAAGCAAACCGGGGGCATCCTCCGAAAAATATTCGACCCCCGTACCCCCCAGGCCACAATAACCATCCGGATTCTTGGCCAGATATTGCTGATGGTCGTCTTCCGCGTAATAAAATGTCTGGGCCGGTACGATCTCCGTGCTAATACCACCGTAGCCTCGCTTTGTCAGGGCATGCTGATATATTGCCAGACTTTCCCTGGCAAGCGCAGCCTGCGCCTCATCATAGACATAGATTCCCGAGCGGTATTGAGTGCCGGCATCATTGCCCTGACGCATACCCTGGGTCGGATCGTGGGATTCCCAAAAAACCTTGAGCAAGTCCGCGTAATGGATATGCTGCGGATCGTAAACCACCAATACCACTTCGTTATGCCCTGTGAGACCACTGCACACCTCCTCATAGCGCGGGTTGCGCGTATAACCACCGGAATAACCTACGGCCGTAGTGTAGACGCCGGGTAATGACCAGAATTTTCTTTCCGCCCCCCAAAAGCAACCCAGGCCAAACAGGGCCTGGGCCATATACTCCGGGAAGGGCGGCTTGATGCGATGATGACTGACAGCATGAAAATCAGCGAGCTGCATTGGCTGATCACGCCCTGGCAAGGCCTCTTCCAGCGTAGGCAAGGATACTTTTTTAGAAAACGGCATCTTCCGGCTTGGCTCCATTTTTTGTAGCAATACGCGTTATAATCCGCTCTTGCCACCCCCTCAAGCGATCATCATAGCAAAGATCCTTTAAAAATGGTTTCCATCTCCGTCATCATCCCCAGCTACAATCGCGCCCCGCTGCTGGCCAGAGCCTTGCGAAGCGTCTACCAACAGACCCGCCCGGCAGCAGAGGTCATCATCATCGACGACGGCTCGACGGATGATACCCGGATGATGATTTCCAGGCACTTTCCTGGAGTCCGCTATTATCATCAGGACAACCGCGGCGTCAGTGCCGCCCGTAATCACGGCATCCATCAGGCAACGGGACAATGGCTGGCCTTTCTGGACTCGGACGACACCTGGCTGCCGGAAAAACTGGCGCGCCAGGCTGCGGTCATTGAAAGCCACGCGGACTGCCAGCTGGTCCATAGCGATGAAATCTGGATCCGCCACAGCCGCCGGGTCAATCCCATGAAAAAACACCGCAAGTCAGGCGGCAATATTTTCAGCCACTGCCTGCCGCGCTGCGTCATTTCACCGTCCGCGGTTGCGATCCGGGCGACCCTGCTCAAGGAAGCCGGTCTTTTCGACGAAAGCCTGCCGGCCTGCGAGGACTATGACCTGTGGCTGCGCATCTGCCACCGCTATGCGGTGCACTATCTCGATGAGCCCCTGATCATCAAATATGGAGGACACGAGGATCAACTCTCCCGTCGTCACTGGGGCATGGACCGTTTCCGCATCCGCGCCCTGGAAAAACTGCTGTTGCTGCCGAGCCTGAGCAGGGCGCAGCGCCAGGCAGCGCTGGCCATGCTGGCGAAAAAAACGCAGATCTATCTGCAGGGCGCGGAAAAACGCAACAAAAGCAGCGAAATAGACCGTTGCCGGACCTTGCTGGAAGACTGCCACCACCAACTGGCGATACTGCAACTGCGGGACACGGCATGATCCATCTGGTCGTCGCCATCCCTTGCGAGGCCAAACCCCTGCAGCGCCACTTTGGCCTGCGCGCTGTTCCGAACAACGGCCCCTTTCGCGTCTATGAAAGTGATGAGTTCCGGCTGATCGTGAGCGGAGTGGGCAAGTTGGCGGCCGCGGCGGCCACTGCTTACCTGCAGGGCCGGAGCGGCTTGCAGGGCGACTGTGGCTGGCTGAATATCGGCACCGCCGGCCACGCTGAACAGGCAGTGGGCAGTGGCATGCTCGCCCACCGCATCCGTGATGCCGGTAGTGGGTGCTGCTGGTATCCCCCGCTGCTGCTGGAGACCGCGGCACCCACTGCCACGGTGATCACAGTGGAACAGCCGGAGACCCGCTATCCCGGGACTGCAGCCTATGATATGGAGGCGGCCGGTTTCGCCGCCGCCGCCAGCCGCTGCGCCACCAGCGAACTGGTCCACAGCTACAAGGTAATTTCCGATAATCACCGGCAGCCGGTAAGACAGGTCACCAAGGGACTGGTGGAGGAACTGATCAACGCCCAGCTGGATCGCATCGAACAGTTATTACAGCAACTGGCCCAGCTCACCGCGCAGCTGAATGTCTTGCAGGCGCCACCGCCGACACTGGCAACGCTGCTCGACCACGGGCACTTCACCACCACCGAAGGCCATCGTCTGGAACGGCTGCTGCGCCGCTGGCAGTTGTTGTCCGGCGACAGTGGACCCTATCCGGAGCTGGAAAAACTCACCAGTGGCCGCGCAGTGCTGGCCTGGCTACAGACCCAGATCGATCACCACCTGAGCACCCATACGCCATGATCAGCACGCTCTACATCGAAGAAGCCGTGTGGGAACACCCCCGCAGTCGCGAGATCTGCGCCCGCTTCCCCCGTGCCCGGCAAATCCCCTGTGCGCACTATGGCGAGATCTTCAACCGCAAGGCACAGCATTTCCGCCTGCAGAAGCAAAAACCCGCCCTGATTCTCGCCCGCAAACGGCAGGGTCTCCTGTTGCCGGCACCCCCACAGTACGGCCTCGGCGGTACTCACAATTATTATTTCTCTCATATGCTCAACTGTCTCTACGATTGCCGCTACTGTTTCCTGCAGGGCATGTACCGTTCCGCCAATTACGTCCTCTTCGTCAATTATGAAGACTTCCAGCAGGCCATCCGCGCGCAGGCCCGGGATCTGGCGGATGCTGCGCCTTATTTTTACTCGGGCTACGACTGCGACAGCCTGGCCCTGGACCCGGTCACCGGCTTCTGCAGGGAATTTCTCCCCATGTTCAGAACACTGCCCCACTGCCGAATCGAACTGCGCACCAAAAGCACCCAGATACGCACCCTGTTGCGCATGGAGCCGCTCCCCAACTGCATCGTTGCCTTCAGTTTCACCCCGGAAACGATCCGGCGTAAACTGGAACACGGTGTGCCACCACTGGCACGCCGACTGGATGCCATGGAGAAACTCTACCGCCGTGGCTGGCAACTGGGACTGCGCTTCGACCCGCTGATTTATCAGGAAGGCTTTGAACAAGACTACCAGGCACTCTTCGCGATGATTTTTGCACGCATCCCTGAAACGGCCCTGCATTCGGTCAGCCTGGGCGGCTTCCGGATGCCGGAAAAATTCTTCCGTAGCCTGAACCGCCTCTACCCTGATGAGGCCTTTCTCGCCGGACCATTCGTGGAACAACAAGGCTTGGTCGCCTACCGGCGTGAACGGGAGACCAGAATGATGGATTTCTGCAGCGAGCAACTGTTGTCCTACATCCCGCACAACAAGTTTTTTCCCTGCAGCGATGTCAATGGCTGAACCGGACAAGGCCCACGGCAGCGTACTGGTACTGGGTGCCAGCCGCGGCATCGGGCGCGCCATCTGCGCGCGCCTGTTAGAGGATGGCTACCGGGTCATCGGTGTCGCACGCGGCATGGGCCAGGCGCCCCTCGATCATCCCGGCTTCACCCCGTATACCCTGGATCTGGGCGATATGACAACGCTCCCCGAGGGACTCAAAAAGCTGCAGCGCGCGCAGCCGGGTATAGAACAACTGATCTGCTGTGCCGGCCGCGGCCATTTCGGTTCTCTGGAGGAATTCTCCTATCAGCAGATCCGCAGTCTGATGGATCTCAATTTTCTCAGCCATACCTGGGCGGCAAAGACCTTTCTACCGTCCATGAAGCGGCGGAACCGGGGACAGCTGGTGTTCATCGGTTCCGAGGCCGCACTGGCGGGCAAGAAAAAAGGCGCGGTCTACTGCGCCAGCAAATTCGCCCTGCGGGGTCTGTCCCAGGCCTTGCGGGAAGAGTGTGCCGGCAGTGGCATCGGGGTCACCCTCATCAATCCAGGGATGGTGCGCACCGGCTTCTTCGATGGGTTGAGTATCGCCCCGGGGGAGCAGGATACCCAGGCCATCCTCCCTGAAGAGGTTGCTGCAGCTGTGGCCTGGGTGCTGGCTGGCCGGGCCGGTACCGTGATCGATGAAATCAACCTCTCCCCCCTGCAGCATCAGATCCGTTTCACCGCTGACAAAAAATGAGATCTCCATGACCAAAACGGACACCGACCGTAACCCCCACTGGCTACAATTATCACTGCAGGCCGCCCCGGAGCAGGCAGAACAACTGGCAGAGGCACTGGAGGCCACTGGCGCCCTGTCCGTTTCACTGGCGGATAGTGGCGATGACGCCCTGTTTGAGAGCGCGCCGGGCCCGGCAAGGTTGTGGCGCCATACCCGCGTGGTGGGGCTGTTCCCCGAGGGTCATGATATCGATGCCGTCCTGGCACAGCTACAGCAAGCGCTGGATTTGGCTGCGCCCCCCGGCTACCGCCTGGAACGCCTGCAAAATCAGGACTGGGCACGCGCCTGGCGGGCACATTTTCAACCCCGACGCTACGGGACAAGGCTATGGGTCTGCCCCCATGGCGAAACTCCGCCCGACCCCACAGCCATCAATCTGTTTCTTGACCCCGGGCTGGCCTTCGGCACCGGCAACCATCCCACCACCGCCCTGTGCCTGGAGTGGCTGGCACAAGCGGACATCCGGGAACAAACCGTGATCGATTATGGCTGCGGGTCCGGCATCCTGGGTATCGCCGCCATCAAGCTGGGGGCGGCTCAGGTATGGGCCGTGGATATCGACCCCCAGGCGCTGGAATCCACCCGGAGCAATGCCACGGGCAATGGCGTAGCGCGCCACATCAGCACCCGGCTGGCGGCTGAGGCCCTGCCTTCTGACCGGCTGGCGGATGTGCTGCTGGCCAATATCCTCGCCAATCCCCTGATAGAACTGGCGGAACACTTTGCTGCCCTGTTGCCTGCCGGCAACCGCCTCGTCCTGTCCGGTATTCTGGCGGAACAGGCAGAAGCCGTCAGTGCCGCCTACCGCGCCTGCTTCGAAATCATCCATATTGCCCAACGAGAGGAATGGGTCCGTATCGATGGATTGAGAAAGCACGACTGAATATTGCCTGCCGATAATACCTATTAATTAGGTATACTAGGGCCTGTTAACAGGCCTGAGTACGCCAACCCTGATACCAGCCAAACGATTTGTATGTTCATTCAGTGCCCCCAATGCCGCACCCATAATACGATTAGCGAAGACTTGCTGCGCGATCAGGAAGAAGTGATCCGCTGCCGCCACTGTCAGCTGGAATTTACCCTCTCCCTGACACCCCGCACTCCGGCAAGGGGGGAAAACACCGCGTCCCTTAGGGAGGAAGCACCTTTTAAAATTAATTTATCCCCGGAAGCGCTCGACCGTCTTGCCATCCAGGAACAGCAAACGCAAACCAACAAGACCACTGCAAAGCGACCGCGCGCACGGGGCACCTGGGCCTGGACACTGGCAAACCTGCTATTGATCCTGGGTTTTTTTGTCCAATACAGCTACTTCATGCGCGCGCCGCTGTCCCGGCACCCTGAATTCCGGCCCTGGCTGGAAAAGCTGTGCCATTACGCACATTGTCGTGTCCCCCTGTTGCGCGACCTGAAACGCATCCAGATCATTGCCCGCAATATCAGCCCACACCCCACGGTTGCCGGGGCACTGACGGTCTCTGTCACCCTGCTCAATACGGCCCCCTTTACCCAGCCCTTCCCCGGACTGGCACTCAGTTTTTATGACATAAATCACCGGCCGCTGGCTCAACGGCAGTTCAAGCCGGCACAATATCTGCCTACCGGCATCAAAGTAGACCAGGGCCTACCTCCGCAAACGCCATTGGCCATTAAGCTGGAGCTGGTAGACCCCGGCCGGCAAGCAGTCAACTATGAATTCGGACTTTATTGATCTTTTCTGCGCCGCCATCTTTATCCGCGCGCCCGGAGCGGGTATCATATGCCGCCCCGGCCCATCTAAATAAAATCTATGCCGGGCAGCCGGGGCAAACACCGGAGCAGGAATCAAGTGATACATAGTCATTGTGCAGCCTGATGTCCCCGGAGGCGGCACTCAAATTGCGGATTAAACATCCATAATAATATTAAATCATGCAGATCGGCCCCTATAAACTCGCAAATAATCTGGTACTGGCACCCATGGCCGGGGTTACCGACCGCCCCTTCCGCCAGTTGTGCAAACAACTGGGGGCAGGCCTGGCGGTATCGGAAATGGTCTCCTCCAATTCCCTGTTGTGGGGCAGCGACAAAACCCGCCGCCGCGCGGACCACCGAGGAGAAATCGAGCCCCGTACCGTGCAGATCGCCGGAGCCGATGCACAAATGATGGCAGAGGCCGCCCGCTACAATGTGGACAATGGCGCCCAGATCATTGACATCAATATGGGCTGCCCGGCAAAAAAGGTCTGCAATGTCATGGCGGGTTCCGCCTTGCTGCAGGATGAAAAACTGGTCGGCAGGATACTGACGGCCGTGGTGACCGCAGTCAATGTCCCGGTGACACTGAAAATCCGTACCGGCTGGGATCCTCAACACCGCAACGGCACCGCCATCGCCCACATCGCCGAACAATCGGGTATCCAGGCCCTGGCAGTCCATGGCCGCACCCGTGCCTGCGCCTATACTGGCGAGGCGGAATATGACACGATCGCGGCCATCAAGCAGCAAGTCACCATCCCGGTCATCGCCAACGGCGATATCCGCAGCCCGCAACAGGCGAAATTTGTGCTGGACTATACGGCAGCGGATGGCCTCATGATCGGCAGAGCAGCCCAGGGACGCCCCTGGATTTTTGGTCTCATCCATCATTATTTACAGACCGGGATCATCAAGGATGAGCCCGCGATCACCACCATACGCCGGATCATGCTGGATCACCTGCAGGCGCTGTATGATTTCTATGGCGAATATATCGGGGTACGGATGGCACGCAAACATATTTCCTGGTACAGCAAGGGCCAGCTGGGAGGTGCCGCCTTCCGGCGGGCAGTCAACCGGGTGGTGCAGCGCCAGGAGCAGCTGGCGCTGACCGGGGAATTCTTCGATCGCCTGGAAGCCCGGATGGAACTGGCGGCATGACGGTCTGCACCTCGGAAAAACCGCTGGAAACCGTAGCCAGCATCCCCCACGAAAGACGCCAGCAACCCCTGGGCAGCAGCGTCGCCATTACCCTGCAACGCTATTTCCACGACCTGGATGGCAGCCAACCCCATGAGCTCTATGAGATGGTCATCAGTGAGGTGGAATACCCTCTGCTGCAGATCGTCATGCAACATGTGAAGGGCAATCAGAGCAAGGCGGCGGAAATCCTCGGCATCAACCGCGGCACCCTGCGCAAGAAACTGGCCCGCTACGGACTGCTCGACTAGGGCCTGTTAACACTGATTGCATCACTGCTTTGCAGCCTCAACCTTTAGGAAAAACATCATGATCCGGATCAAACGCGCCTTAATCAGCGTCTCGGACAAAAGCGGCATTGTCGATTTTGCCCGCCGCCTGCACGAGATGGACATTGAGATACTCTCCACCGGCGGCACCGCTCGGCTGCTGGAAAAGGAGGGAATTCCGGTCATCGAAGTCGCGGATTATACTGCCTTCCCGGAGATGATGGACGGCCGCCTGAAAACCCTGCACCCCAAGATCCACGGCGGTATCCTGGGTCGACGGGGTGTCGATGATACCGTCATGGATCAGCATGGCATCGGTGCTATCGACCTGGTAGCCGTCAACCTGTATCCCTTTGCACATACCGTCAGCAATCCTGACTGCACTCTGGCGGAGGCCATCGAAAATATCGATATCGGCGGCCCCACGATGGTGCGCGCCGCCGCCAAGAATCATGCCGCCGTCACCATTGTGGTCAATAGCGATGATTATGAAAAGGTGCTTCAGTCTATGGCAGAACATCAGGGCAGTGTGCCGGCGGCAGACCGTTTCGCCCTGGCAGTCAAGGCCTTCGAACACACCGCCCGCTATGACGGCGCCATTGCCAATTATCTGGGTGCCATTGACAGTCAGGGGCAGCGCCAGCCCTTCCCGCAGACTTACAACAGCCAGTTCCGTAAACAGGAGGATCTGCGCTATGGTGAAAATCCTCATCAGCGGGCCGCCTTCTACCGTGAACCGGATACCACAGGCGCCAGCATCAGCACTGCCCGCCAATTACAGGGCAAGGCCCTGTCCTTCAATAATATTGCCGACGCCGATACGGCGCTGGAATGTGTCAGAAATTTCCCGGAAACCCCGGCCTGTGTCATTGTCAAACATGCCAACCCCTGTGGGGTCGCCCGGGCGAACAGCCTGCTGGATGCTTACCAAGGGGCTTACCGCACCGACCCGACCTCGGCCTTCGGCGGGATCATCGCTTGCAACCGGCCGCTGGATGCCACCACCAGCGAGGCCATTCTGGCACAGCAATTTGTCGAACTGATCATCGCTCCCGGCATTGCCGGCGATGCGCTGAAGATCCTGGCCACCAAACCCAATGTGCGAGTACTGGACTGTGGCCCGCTGACTGCCGGTCAGCCGACAGAACTAGACTACCGGCGGGTCACCGGCGGCCTGCTGTTGCAGGACCGGGATACCGGCATGGTCAGCACCGAGGAACTGCAGGTAGTGAGCCGCCGCGCACCCACTGCAACGGAGCTGGAAGATCTGTTGTTCGCCTGGAAAATCGCCAAGTATGTCAAATCCAATGCCATCGTCTATGCCCGTGAGGGCATGAGCATTGGCATCGGTGCAGGCCAGATGAGCCGCGTCTACAGCGCCCGCATCGCGGCCATCAAGGCCGCTGATGCCGATCTGAAAGTCGGCGGTTCCGTGATGGCCTCGGATGCCTTTTTTCCCTTCCGCGACGGCCTGGACAGCGCCGCCGAGGCCGGCATCACCGC
>CAZFJS010000021.1:2387-6552 GCA_964519605.1 uncultured Gammaproteobacteria bacterium | reverse complement strand
GGTTGGGTATAGATGGCTGAGACCGGGAGGAGATTACCGTTGCTGTCCTTGACAGTGCCATCCGAGGGCACACTGCCATCCAGGGTAAAATAGATTGTGGCGCAGCCACTGCCCGTCCCATCGTCGCAAGTCAGCACCACCTGCTGTGGCGGCGGATACACGCCATCTGCCAGGGAACTACGGGTCACCGGCGGCGCCAGGTCGATATCATAGACTTCCTGCCTTACCGCCCCCTGATTGCCGGCCTTATCCAGTGCAAAAAACTGCAGGGTGAGGGTACCCCCACCACTTGAGCTGACCAGTTGGTCCAGCTCAATGGGAACGGTGAAGGGTGACGAGGCTGTCGTCGGCACGCTGCCATCGGTGCTGAAAAATATCTGCGCGCAACCCGAGCCATCGGCACCGTCATCACAAAGTAACTGAACGGGCTTCAAATCGGCACTGCCATAGCTGCCTCCTACAAAGTTGGCTGTCACCACAGGCGCCGTGGTATCGATGAAATAGTTCTCAGTCTTCACCGTTTCCTGGTTGGATTCCTGGTCGATGCCGAAAAATTTCAGTGTGGTGTTCTGCATGATGGGAATCGGTACCCCGTTATACTGCTGGCTGGGAATCGCCTGAGGCAGGGTACCGTCGGTGGTGAAATAGATGGTGCTGCAGGGCCTGCCGCTGTTGTCTACGCAGGCAAGGCTCACCGACTGCGCCTGCTGAAAACCGCCCCCTGGCGGTGTAGCCGTGGTCCTGGGTGGCCCAACGGCAAAGGCCGCCAGACCGATACGGGGCACCGCAGAGGGATCGCTACTGATGTCCGTAAAGGCGCCGCCGCTGAACAACCGGCTGCGGTCACCATTGCCCAGCATGACGCGGACATCCGGCCCCACCGCCCCGGGATCCCAGGCAGTGGCATTGTTGGTATTCACCGCAATCTGCAGAGCCGCCAGCCGGGCGCGCGGGACAGCACCACCATTGACGGCGGTGAAATCGCCGCCGATATAGACGATGGCATCGGCGAAGGACAGGCTCAGGGCGCGCACGATCCCATTGACATCAGGATTCCAGCCACTAGCGATACTGCCCGGGGTGGTGGCTGTGATATCCAGGGCCGCCAGATGATTATGGCTGCCCGGCACACCCCCGTCGACGGCGGTGAAATCACCACCGGCATACAGCAGGCTGCCTGCCAGGGCCAGCGCACGCACCCGGTTGTCGGGGGCCGGATTCCAGGCATTTGCCTGAGCGTTGCGGAGATCGACGGTAGCCAGATGGCTGCGGGCCTGGCCGCCGATAGCGAGGAAATCGCCACCGACATAGAGGCTGGCGCCATCAGGCGCGGGCAGCAAAACATAGACGGCCCCGTCAGGCGCTGGTTGCCAGCTATTGACCGCCGCCGTCAGGGGATTCAGCGACGCCAGAAAACGGCGGATGATGCTCCCCCCTTGAAAACTCTGAAAATCCCCACCTACGTAGAGACTCAGATTATCCACCGACAGCGCCAATGCCCGCACCACCGCATCAGGATCCGGATTCCAGTTGCCGATATTATTGCTGTCCCGCTGGGTATCGATCACCGCCAGATTGCGACGTGCCATCCCGTCGATGGTACTGAAACTGCCACCGACATAAAGGGCGCGACCATCCCCCGACAGGGCCATGCTCTCAATAATGCCGGTGGCATCGGGATTCCAGGGGGTCACCACTCCGGACACCACATCGATGGCCGCCAGATTGTTGCGCGCAAAAGCGAGGCCGCTACCATCGAATACAAACTTGAAATTACCCCCGATATAGAGAACCTGCCCCTTTATGGCCAGAGCATTGACAATACCATCGGTGGCGCCAATGGCGCTGTCCGGTATGGTAGCCGCACGCAGGGGCCCTTCCGGCACTGCCAGCAAGCAGGCCAGCCACAAACAGAGCAGCGTCAGATGGCCCTTCATCGGCCCCGCTGCCTGTGCCGACCCAACAAACCCGCGCCCAACAACAACAGAAAAACGGCTGATAAACCCCCACCGCTATGATTACTGACATAGTTCTCCCGCTGAATGGATTCCTTGTTGCCGGCCACATCGATGGCGAAAAACCGCAGCACCGTATTGTCCCCGATCCGGATAGGCCCGGTATAGCGGGCAAAGGCGAATTCGGGATCTTTTTCATTCCGGGAGAAAAAAATATCGGCGCAACCGGATTTGGCATCGCTGCACTGCAGCGTCACCCGGATACGTTGACTGCTGAAAATCCTGGAGGGCGGCGAGGCTGTGGTCTCCGGTGGCAGAATATCCAGCGTATAGACCTCGCTCTGCACGGTTTCAGTATTCCCCAGGCGGTCCACGGAAAAAAATTTCAGCACGGCATCATCCTTGAGCTCAATCGGACCCTTGAAGACCTTGGAGGCCGTGGTCGGTGTCGAACCGTCCAGGGTGTAGAAGGTTGTCGCGCAGCCGGAACCCGCACCGTCATCGCAGTTGAGCACCACGGGCTGATTGGTCTCTTTATTGTATTGACCACCGGGGGGCAGTGCTGTAGTCAGCGGTGCGTTACGTTCCAGGGGCAAGGCATCCAGCGCCGCTAAAGCATTGCGGGATTCCTGATCCAGCGTTCCGAACAAACCGCCACTATAGACCACCTGCCCGGCAGGACTTAAGGAAAGGGACAGCACCGCCTCGTCAGCCGCATGATTCCAACTGCCGAGGGACAGGCCATCGGCGCGACTCACGGCCGCCAGATGATTACGGCTCAGGCCACCGATCATCCCGAACTGCCCTCCCAGATAAACGGTGGCCTGATCCAGGGACAGTTGCAAGGCCTGCACCCCGGCATCGGCATCGGGGTTCCAGGTAGTCGCCAAATCATCGGCTGTATCCAGCGCCGCGAGATTGCGCCGGGGATCATTGTTGACAGCGCTAAAAATTCCACCGATATACAGCGTGGCGCCATCAGTGGACAACTGCATGTCATTGATGAGCCCGGTAATCTGCGGTGCCCACGCCAGCGGCGCCGCCGTGCTGGTATCCAGGGCGACGACACCCTGATGAGTCGCCCCACCCACAGCACTGAAATCCCCACCGGCATAGAGGGTGTTGTCATCCAGCTGCAAGACCTTGACCAAGCCGTTGCCCATGCCACCGCTGCTGGTACCACTGATTTCGGGCCGCCACACAGTAGCCGTTCCGTTGCGCCGCAACTCAGCCAGGTGGCTGCGCCGCTGACGACCGATGACGGTAAAATTGCCACCTGCATAGAGAGAAGCACCGTCAATGGAAGACAGCAGGACATGCACAGAATCATCTGCATCAGGATCCCAGGAAGTCGGCAGCGCATTGGCGACGCCGACTTCCGCCACCCGGTTGCGCCCCTGGGCACCTACCAGGCTAAAATCTCCGCCGATGTAGAGCGTGCCCCCCTGAGATGCCAGCTGCATCGTTCTAACGATATTATCGACATCCGGATTCCAGCCGGTGGCGCGGCCATCATTGAGGTCCAAGGCAGCGAGATGCCGCCGGATCACCCCTCCCACCGAAGCAAAATCACCGCCGGCATACAGGGTCGTGCCACTCAGTGCCAGGCAGCGCACCCGGCCGCCAGCCACCGGGTCCCAGACGGTGACTGTGGCATTGGCAGGGTTGGCGCTATCCGCCACCAGTGCCGCCAGACGCCGGCGAAGAATCCCCCCCACGGTGGCAAAATCCCCGCCCACGTAGAGGGTCACGCCACTAAGCTGCAGCTCATATACTGCGGCATCAGCCCCTGGATCCCAGGCCGTGGGAATGTTGGCGCTGATCAGCGTCGTCGTGTCCAGCGCCGCCAGACGCTGCCGGGCAATGGCACCCCCATTGAAACTGCTGAAGTCCCCACCCACGTACAAGGTGCTGCCATCGGCCGACAGCTGCAAGGCCCGCACCGCCGCATCCGCATCCGGATCCCAGGCCGTGGGGATGCTGGCGCTGATCAGCGTCGTCGTATCCAGCGCCGCCAGACGGTGGCGCACAATGGCACCCCCATTGAAACTGCTGAAGTCCCCACCCACGTACAAGGTGCTGCCATCGGCCGACAGCTGCAAGGCCCGCACCGCCGCATCCGCATCCGGATCCCAGGCCGTGGGGATGCTGGCGCTGATCAGCGTCGTCGTATCCAGCGCCGCCAGACGGTGGCGCACAATGGCACCCCC
>CAZFJS010000021.1:0-2287 GCA_964519605.1 uncultured Gammaproteobacteria bacterium | reverse complement strand
TGATCAGCGTCGTCGTATCCAGCGCCGCCAGACGGTGGCGCACAATGGCACCCCCGTTGAAACTGCTGAAGTCACCACCCACATACAGGGTGCTGCCATCAACCGACAGCTGCAAGGTCCGCACCGCCGCGTCCGCATCCGGATCCCAGGCCTCAAGTGCACCGCTGTTACTGTTCAGCGCAGCGAGGTGACGGCGCGGCTGGCTGTCGATGGTGGTGAAATCCCCACCGGCATATACCCGGCCACCCCCCAGCGCCAGACTGAACACCGCGTTATCAGCTACAGGCTGCCAACTGGCATCGACCGTCAGATCGCTGTTGATGTGCGCCAAATTAGCGCGCGGCAGGCTGCCCACTCGGGAAAACAGGCCGCCGATATACCAGCCTCCGGCGCCATCCGGCAGCACGGCATGGACCATCCCATTCACCGCCGGGAAGGCGAACAGAGGCTGATCACTGGCCGGATTGAGCGAATCGGCATTGATCCCGATCCCCCCACCGGTTGTGGGCCCCACATAGTTGAAATCGCCGCCCAGATAGAGGGTGGAACGATCGCTCACGTGGTTGAAATCCCCGCCGACATATAACGCCGTAGCCGTCAGAGCCAGGGCATTGACCGCGGCATCCACCCCGGGATTCCAGCTCCGGGCATTGTTGCTGTCGGCGCCCACATCCAGGGCTGCCAGGCGCCCGCGCAACTGACCGCCGATAACACTGAAATCCCCACCGACATAGAGTGTCTGACCGCTAAGCAGCAAAACATTGACCGGCCCATCGGCGGCTGGATTCCAGGGCAGGGCCGTATCGGCATTGATGGCGCCTAGATCAAAGGCCGCCAGATGGGCGCGCATTGCCGCACCGATCTGCTGAAAGTCGCCCCCGGCGTAAAGGCGCGCACCATCCGGGGATAGCACCAGGCTGCGCACCACCGCATCGGCATCAGGATTCCAGCCGCTATCAACACTGCCATTGGCAACAACCAGTGCTGCAATCCGGTTGCGGACTGTAGCACCAATATGGGTAAACATGCCGCCGGCATAAAGGCGCCCGCCTGCCAGCGCCAGAGCAAACACGGTGCCATCGGCAGCCGCCGACCAGCCGCTCACAACGCTGCCATCCGCGGCCAACAGGGCCACCAGGTGAGAGCGTCCCAGACCACCGATCATCGTAAAATCTCCGCCGGCATAGAGTTGCACACCGTCCCCGCTCAGAACCAGCTGACGCACTGTACTATCCGCCTGGGGATTCCAGGAGGCCAGCGGCGCCCCCGTCGCAGCCTGCAGCGCGGCCAGACGCCCACGGGCCATGCCACCGATCCGGGTAAATGCGCCCCCCACATACAGAGTGGCGCCATCGGCTGACAGTAGCAGACTGAACACCGTCTGGTCGGCACTGGGATCCCAGGACTCGTCGACACGCCGGTCGGCCTTGATATGGGCGATATTGCTGCGCGCCAGCCCCCCCACCGTGCTAAAGGCACCACCGATGTACCAGCCACCGCCACCATCGGGAATCACACTCATCACTTGACCATTGACCTGGGGATAACGCACATCCAGCAGCACACTGGCAGTATCGAGCACCACGCCGCTCCCGGTGGGACCACCGCGATGATCGCCCACAGCCAGACTGCTGTAAACCGGCCCATCGGTCACCCACAGGGCGGCACGCAAACCAGGAGCGCCCTGGACTACTGCTGCGGCGCCGGCCAGCAGACATAACAGCAAAGCGGCCGCCAGGCTATGAACGGTATGGCAAGACAAAGACTTGTGAGGTAGAAGTGACGATAACATGGACAACAACCGGTGGTCTTTGTGTCCCGCGCAGGCCAAGTGTGGCAGAACGCCTCGGAACAGGACACGCATGCTGGGATTATAGCATATTTATCCTTATACTTAGGCGTTTCTGCCTGTAGGGAAACGCAGGCCTTGGACCCAATGGAGACAATCCGAACCGACCCATGCCCCAAACAAAAAAAATCCTGATTGTCGGCAGTGGTGGCCGCGAACATGCCCTGGCCTGGAAAGCCAACCAGTCACCCCGGGTGGCAAAAGTCTATGTCGCGCCCGGCAATGCCGGCACCGCCCACGAGCCGGGCATCGAAAATATCCCCATCGCGGCTGATGATATCCCGGCATTGCAGGCCTTTGCGAAGCAGCACGCCATCGACCTGACGATTGTCGGTCCCGAAGCCCCCCTGGTGGCCGGTATCGTCGATGCCTTCCGGCAGGCGGGCCTGCCCTGTTTCGGCCCCGACCGGGCGGCCGCCCAACTGGAAGGCTCCAAGG
>CAZFJS010000020.1:17118-18907 GCA_964519605.1 uncultured Gammaproteobacteria bacterium | reverse complement strand
ATGCGCCCGTCCTGCCCATGAGTCGGGATGAAATGGATGCGCTGGGCTGGGATGCCTGCGATATCATTATTGTCACCGGGGATGCCTATGTGGACCATCCCAGCTTTGGTATGGCCTTGATCGGCCGTTTGCTTGAAGCCCAGGGTTTCCGCGTCGGCATTATCGCCCAACCGGACTGGCGCGACCCGACTGCCTTCATGAAACTGGGGAAACCGCAGCTGTTCTTTGGCATTACTGCGGGCAATATGGATTCCATGGTTAACCGCTATACCTCGGATCGGCGTATTCGCAGCAATGACGCCTATACCCCGGGCGGCCTAAGCGGCCAACGCCCGGACCGTTCAGTGGTTGTCTATGCCCAGCGTACCCGCGAGGCCTTCCGTGATGTACCGATCATCATCGGCGGTATCGAAGCCAGCCTGCGGCGCATCGCCCACTATGATTACTGGTCGGATAAGGTGCGTCGTTCGATTCTGCCCGATTCCAAGGCGGATCTGCTGGTCTACGGCAATGCGGAGCGTGCCATCGTGGAAATTGCGCATCGTCTGGCACAGGGCAAGGCCATTGCCACAATCAGAGATATCCGTGGTACCGCCTATATGACCCGTTCGGTACCAGACGACTGGTCTGTCATTGACTCTTCCTCGGTCGACCTGCCCGGACAGGTGACGACACATCCCGACCCTTATGCCAGTGAAACTGCTTGCCAGACGACAGCAGCACAGCCTGCTCCTGTCAGACTCATCCATTTCCAGAAAAAAAACCTGCAAACGGATCGCAGTAAAACGGTCCTGTGCCTGCCTGCCTACGAGCAGGTAGCCCATGACAAGGTGCTGTATGCACATGCTTCACGGGTTTTTCACCTGGAGACTAATCCCGGCAATGCCCGTGCCTTGATGCAAGCACATGGCAAGCGTTATGTCTGGCTGAATCCCCCGCCCATCCCCTTGAACAGCACTGAAATGGACCGGATCTATGAACTCCCCTATACACGCCGCCCTCACCCCCTCTATGGTGATGCCCGGCTACCCGCCTGGGAAATGATCCGTTTTTCCGTCAGCATCATGCGCGGCTGTTTCGGCGGTTGTACCTTCTGCTCCATCACCGAGCATGAAGGCCGCATCATCCAGAGCCGCAGTGAAGACTCCATTATCCGTGAGATCGAAACGATACGCGATCAAGTGCCCGGTTTTACCGGACATATCTCAGATCTGGGTGGCCCCACTGCCAATATGTATCGCTTACAGTGTAAAAGCACGACTATTGAAGCTGCCTGTCGGCGCTTGTCCTGCGTTTTCCCCGATGTCTGCAGCAACCTGAACACTGACCACCAACCACTGATCAAGCTCTACCGCCGCGCCCGCCAGCTGCCCGGCATTAAGAAGGTGTTTATTGCCTCTGGCCTGCGCTATGACCTGGCCATCCGCTCACCTGAATACATCCGCGAACTGGTCAGCCACCATGTAGGGGGTTATCTGAAAATCGCCCCGGAACACACCGAGCGGGAACCGCTTGGCAAAATGATGAAACCCAGCATCGAGGCCTATGAACGCTTCAAAAAACTGTTCGAGCGCTATTCAGCTGCAGCGGGAAAAAAACAATATCTGATACCCTATTTTATCTCTGCCCATCCCGGCTGCAGCGATGAGGATATGCTACAGCTGGCTTTATGGCTGAAGCATAACAACTTCAGACTTGACCAGGTACAGGCCTTTCTGCCCACACCACTGGCCATTGCCTCCGCCATGTACCACACTGGGAAAAACCCACTGCGCAAGGTGACGAGGAA
>CAZFJS010000020.1:1692-17018 GCA_964519605.1 uncultured Gammaproteobacteria bacterium | reverse complement strand
CTAATCACCTAATTTCACAGACATCAACACATTAATATGCACTCACAGGCATCAACTGCGCCTAAATAGCACAGCCAACCTGCCGATGAGCTTTTAGTGCTTCAGTAATATTCGGATACCTGAGACGCTTGCTATGTTCCAGCATGATTGCCTCTACAAAATAATACGACGACGGTTCCAGAAAAATGATGATGGCCATTAAGCCCCTCTGCAGAAACCTGCTGCTGGCCTCCTTGTTATTCATATCCCTCACCGGGGCAATGCAGGCGATTGCCATGCAGAATCCGCCTCGGATTTATGCAATTCAGCTGGAATCATCCCGCAATCCTGAAATGCGCGATTACGCGCCTATCCGCAAGTACGGCAAGCTGTATACCTATCGGGAAATTTCCGGGAAACATCTGCGCCGTGTCAGGCTGGGTTATTACCAGAGTCGTGATCAAGCCCGGAAAATACTTGAAAAAATCAGGAGCATGGGTTTTAAACAAGCCTATATCACCCGCATCAAGCGTCATCCCGGAAGCACTGCTGCGGCCTCCACCCAGCCACTTGCAAAAAGAAACTCGCCAACAAAACCAATACACAGCAAAGCAGCCGAGACCGACATAAGCGTTAGCACCGCAACAGCAACGATACCTGGCAAACACTACGCTATCCAGCTGGAATCCTCTCTACACCCCCGGCTGGCGGATTATAAAAGTATCGAACAATGGGGCACGCTCTATATTTATCAGCACCAGGCAGGTGTTGGCCTGCAGCGGGTCAGGCTGGGTTATTATGACAAACTGGAAGATGCCCGGAGCGCACTAATAAAAATCATGAATGCCGGATTCGGGAAGGCCTACATCACCCACGTCCACCCAAGCAGCCAGCGCAACAAACCACCACCCGTCGCACCTAAACCCCCAGCGCAGGCAACTCCTGTAAAGACAGCGGAACAGAAAACATCGTCCGTCGACAAAAAACGTTCGCTTACTGGAAATATCATCAGCACCTTTGATTATGTGGTGCCGGACCCCTTTGACTCTGCGCCGTAGAATTTTACGGGACGATAGACGTGCCGACCTTTTGCCCTGAGTGCACAAGCCTCTTAAAACACGAGATGCGATCTCTCAAAAAAAAAGCGGCGACCGCACTGACTGCGGCCACCGCCATGGCTGAAAATAAAGCTATAGATGTTTTTTCAGTATCCGGGAATTCAGAATCATAGCGTTGCCGTTGGCATGTTTTTTCGCGGCCTTGAAGTGCATGGCCGCTTCTCTATGACGGCCAAGCTTGTCCAGCGAGATGGCTTCATTGAAATGCGTCTCGCCCGTGGGCTCGATTTTGGAGGCTTCGCCAAAATGCTCCAGTGCCGACTCATAATTTTCCTTTCGCCATTCATCGATGCCGGCATTATTGTGCATAACCGCCGAAGTGTTTGCACCGGATGGCATCTGCAAGGGGCCTTCTCCCGCAAAGACAGTTAATGGAAATAGACTGAATACCAAGGCAAACATAATAAATGATAGCTTTTTCATGGCAATACTCCTTTTTTCTGTAGTGAGTTACCAAGTTCAGCTCAAGCAAACCCAAGACTCTAAACCAGGCTGATCCAGTCTCGAATCTAACACTTTAGCCTTGCTTTTAAAACGCTAATTTTTACAGGGAGAAAGGCACCTTAGAATATGACTTGAAACTAAAACAGCGCGATATCCGTCCCAGGCCGCGCAGAGTGCTCCATTCAAATGATACGCCGGGCAGTTTCCAGCACTTTTTCTGTACCTTCCTGGCTGTGGCGATCAATCACTGCCGGCACGGCAAGCCCTCGCTGCACAGCCGAACGGGCCTCCATTACAGCCAGCCAGCGCTGCACATGGCATAAATCATCGATACTGATCCCGCTCCAGTCATAACCGCGTACCCAGGGAAAAGTGGCGATATCCGCAATGGAATAGTCATCCACCAGATATTCCCGCATCGCCAGGCGTTCATCGAGAATCATCATCAAACGCCGTGATTCGCGCTGATAGCGCACTATAGCATAGGGTATTTTTTTCGGGGCATAGCGGTAAAACACACTGGCCTGCCCCATCATCGGACCGATATTGGCCATCTGAAACATCAGCCACTGGATTACCTGCGAGCGCTGTATGCTGCCTCCTGGCAGCAGCTGGCCACTCTTTTCCGCCAAGTAAATCAGAATCGCCCCGGATTCAAATACGACCAGATCATTCTCATCATGATCGATAATCACCGGAATGCGGCCATTGGGATTAAGCGCCAGATACCAGGCCTGGCGCTGCTCAAGCGCCGCCAGATCCACCGCATGCACCTCATAGGGCAGCCCCGTCTCTTCCAGCATAATAGAGACCTTCTGGCCATTGGGTGTGGTGGCGGTATACAACTCAATCATCACAACTTCCCGGTTGCCTCCGTTTATCGACCGCGAATGACGTAAAAAATCTGCGGGGAATGGCTATCACCTGGAAACGGTGCCGACCACCCCCACCCCGCCAGTGAGGCTTTAGTGCTTAAGACGACAGGTATTGATCCCTAACAGGCGGTACAGCGGACACCAACTGACCAATGCGGTCACCAGAGGGATCACACCCACCCAGCCCCAGGGTGTTCTGGGACCAACGAATACCAGACTGATCAGTATCAGCCCAACTATAATACGCAGGGTTTTATCGATAGGACCTACATTCGCTTGCATGCTACACCTCCTCTAATCAATTAGCCTGTTCACCATAGGGAGCGGAGCGCTTCTTTTCTGTGACTTAGTCACATCCCAGTTCGGCTAATCGCTCCGGCGCATGAATCTCGATCTGCCCGCGGCGCAAACTGACCCAGCCACGGCGCTCAAAGTCCTTAAGCAAACGGCTGATCACCTCCCGCGCTGAACCCAGCTCCACGGCAATATCCTGATGCGTGGCATGCACTTGCCGTCCCTGTTTCAGGAGAAACTGCGCCAGGCGTCTGTCCATACGACAAAAGGCAATATCATCAATCAACATCATCAGGTCAACGATACGCTTACCCATGGAAGCGAAGACAAAGTTTCTGACCGGCTCATAGGCCAGTGCCTGCCGAAAGACCGCCATCGGCAGCAGGGCAACATGGAGCGCTTCCTCAACGATTCCCTCCGCCGGATAGGTGGTGTAACCCAACAGACAGGAGGTGGTGAGAATGCAGGTTTCCCCACGTTGAACACGATAGAGCACGATCTCGTTGCCATGGGCATCCAGATATTGCACCCGGATGCAGCCCGCAAGGACGATGACAAAATCCTTGCAGGGATCACCGGCATGAAACAGTTCCGTACCCCGTTCGGCTCTGAGCAGGCGGGCATTGCCCGCCACCAGCCGCCACCCTGGATCAGCAAGCGCTTCTGCAGAAATGATTGCAGTGAGCCAATGCGGGCATGTGCCACCCCCCTCTGCTGTCAGGCTTTTCTTCATCGTCGGCGCCTGTCTTTAGCACGGGTAGTTCCTTTGCCACGCCCGGCACTACGGCGCCGGCGAGGCGCTGGCCTGGATGCCAGCGGGGACGGCGTAACATCCACAGATAGCCCGACACTTGCACACAAAGCCCTCACCGCCTCATCCTCAAGCGCCTGCCAATGCCCTGGACGCAGCCCCCGGGGCAATAACAGCGAACCAAAACGCACCCGCACCAGACGGCTGACCTGCAAACCCAGCGCCTCCCACAAACGTCGCACCTCACGTTTGCGGCCCTCTTTCAGCACCACATGGTACCACTGGTTGACACCCACACCGCCGCCCGCCCGGATATCGTCAAAGGCCGCCCGGCCATCCTCCAGCTCCACACCCTGTTTCAGGCGCTGCAGGATATTGCGCGTCACTTCGCCGCGCACCCGCACGGCATACTCCCGTTCAATCCCTGCCGCCGGGTGCATCAGGCGATTAGCCAGCTCTCCATCGGTGGTCATGAGCAGCAGCCCGCTGGTATTGATATCCAGACGCCCGACAGCAATCCAGCGTCCCACGTGCACGGGAGGAATACGCTCATAGATAGTGGGGCGATGCTCGGGATCGGAGCGACTGCAAATCTCACCGACCGGCTTGTGATATAACAGCACCCGGCAAGGGATCTGTTCAGCAGCCGCGAGACGCAATTTTTTGCCTGCCAGAACCACCGTATCCGCCGGACTGACGCAATCGCCCAGGCGAGCAATCTGGCCATTGACCAGCAGACGTTCCTCGCGAATCCACTGTTCTATCTGGCGACGGGAACCATGGCCACTCCGGGCCAGAATCTTCTGAATACGCTCAGGCTTGCTCATGGGCTTGTCAGCACAGCGGTATCATCCGCTGGTTCTCTCAGTGTACGGCCTCGGTGATTTCCTCGGCTTCACGGTTTGTGGGACTCCCGGCAGAATTTTCCGGGCGCGGCGGCGAAGCCGTCTGAACTGCCTGGATAGCGCTATCTTCCACAGCTTCCGCGCGCCCTTCTGGCGCGCCATCCTGAGAGGCTAGTTCCAGTTCCTCCTGCATATGATCCACTGGCCGAATCTCAGACAAGGGGGGTAACTCCGAGAGGCTGCTGAGGTTAAAATAATCGAGAAACTTTTTGGTCGTGCCATACAATGCCGGTTTTCCCGGCACGTCACGGTGCCCGACCACACGAATCCATTCCCGCTCCAGTAAGGTTCTGATCATGGATGAACTCACCGCCACGCCGCGCACCTCCTCGATCCCCGCGCGGGTAATGGGCTGGCGGTAAACGATCAGGGCCAGCGTCTCCAGCAGGGCGCGTGAATAACGCGGTGCCCGTTCTTCGGAAAGCCTTGAGATCCATGGCGCCAGCGCCGCCTTAACCTGGAAACGGTAACCACTGCTGACCTGGCGTAATGCGATGCCCCGGTCTTCCCATTCCCTGATCAGGCTATCCAGCACGGCCTGTAATATCTCGTCATCCGGACGTTCCTCATCGCCGAACAGCCTGAGCAGCTGGGCATTGTTTAGCGGGCGCCCAGCGGCAAAGAGGGCAGCTTCGATGATATCTTTAACTTGTTGTTGATTCATGGGCATGTTGGGGTGCCTTTACATAAATGGGTCCATAGATCTCTGTCTGAATGATCTCGATCAGGGATTCCTTGATCAGTTCAAGCACGGCCAGCAGCGTCACGACGACCCCAAGCCGGCCTTCCTCCGGTGTAAACAGACTGACAAACTCGGTAAAACTGTCACCGCTGAGGCTGCCCAGTATACCGCTCATGCGTTCCCGCACTGAAAGCGGCTCCATCCTGATATGGTGATGGGAAAACATCGCCGCCCGCGTCAGGACCTCCTGGAAGGACAGCAGAATATCGCCTAACGCCACCTCAGGCTCATGCCTGACCACCTTGCTTTCCGGTCGTTCCGCCTGTGCCGGGAAAATGTCGCGCTCCATGCGCGGCAGGACATCCAGCGCATCAGCTGCCCGCTTGAACTGTTCATATTCCTGGAGGCGGCGGATCAGTTCAGCCCTGGGGTCTTCCTCATCCACCTCCGTCACCGGCCGCGGCAACAGCATCCGCGATTTGATTTCGGCCAACATGGCCGCCATGACCAGATACTCGGCAGCCAGCTCGAGACGCATATCCTGCATCAGCTCGATATATTTCATGTACTGGTGGGTAATCGCTGCGATGGGAATATTCAGAATATCAAGATTTTGACGCTTGATCAGATACAGCAACAGATCCAAAGGGCCTTCAAAGGCTTCCAGAAACACTTCCAGAGCATCCGGCGGAATATACAGATCCCGGGGTGGCTCGGTCACGACCTCGCCCATGACCAGAGCGAAAGGCATTTCCTGCTGCGTGGGCGGCTTAGCTGTGCTTTCCTGATGTCTATTCATGATGTTAAAGCTTGTAAGAGAGACCCACCGCGCGGCGGACCTCCTCCATGGTTTCCCGAGCGGCCTCCCGGGCGGCCTCACAGCCATCCTGGAGTATATTCCTGACAGCATTGGGATTCTCAGTGAATTCCTGCGCTTGCTCGCGAATAGGCGCCTGCTCGGCAAGCACCGCATCAATCACCGGCTGTTTGCAGTCCAGACAACCGATGCCGGCACTCCGACAACCTTCAACCACCCACTGGCGTATCTCATCAGTTGAATAGATCTGGTGAAACGCCCATACCGGGCATTTTTCAGGATCCCCGGGATCAGTACGGCGCACTCGAGCCGGATCGGTCGGCATGGTTCTGAGCTTTTTTTCCACCGCCAGGGGATCCTCACGCAGACCGATGGTATTACCGTAGGATTTTGACATCTTCTGCCCATCCAGCCCCGGCATACGCGAAGTGGGCGTTAACAGCGCCTGAGGCTCGGGCAGGATCATTTTCCCCTCCCCTTCCAGATAGCCAAAAAGACGCTCCCGGTCCCCCAGGGTGATATTCTGCTGTGATTCCAGCAATGCACGCCCTTTTGCCAGCGCCTCATGATCACCTTTTTCCTGATATTTATTCCTTAGGCTATTGTATATCTTTGCATTTTTTTTACCCATCTTCTTGATGGCAGCTTCTGCACGGGCAATAAAATCCGCTTCGCGCCCATAGAGATGATTGAATCGCCGAGCCACTTCACGAGTCAACTCGATATGTGCCACCTGGTCCTCACCCACGGGAACCAACCCGGCCTTGTAAATCAGGATATCTGCACTCTGTAATAGTGGATAGCCCAGGAAGCCGTAAGTATCCAGGTCCTTCTCTCGCAGTTTCTCTTGCTGATCCTTGAAACTGGGCACCCGTTCCAGCCAGCCCAGCGGCGTTACCATAGACAGCAGCAGATGCAGCTCGGCGTGCTCCGGGACACGAGACTGGATGAACAACCGGGCGGCACCCGGGTTGATGCCCACCGCAAGCCAATCCACCACCATATCCCAAACGCTGGCGTCGATGATCCCCTGGTTGTCATACTCCGTGGTCAAAGCATGCCAGTCAGCGACGAAAAAGAAGCAGTCATACTCATGCTGCAACTTAATCCAATTCTTTAAGACACCATGATAATGCCCTAAATGTAAACGTCCTGTCGGACGCATACCTGATAATACACGCTGATTTTGCGCTGTCATGGGCATCACCGCCACTCCCGTCAGATTATTGCCTGTAATACATTCTGAAATAAACCCGGCGGCACTGCCACAAAATAAATCACCAGGGAAATTACAATGGAAATAACCGGCCACATGAGCTTGCCCAGGATATGGGAAAAAAACAGGATCAGTAGAATCAGGAAGCCATAGGGTTCGATGCGGCTGAATTTCCAGGACAGCGGACCAGGCAACAGCCCCGTCACGATACGCCCACCATCCAGCGGGGGGAGCGGGATCAAGTTCAACACCATCAGAATGGTATTGATAAAAACGCCGGCCACCGCCATATACACCATGGGCTGGGCCAGAGAGGGTAAGGTATTGATCAGCAGGATACCGATTTTCATGACTCCGGCCCAAAGAAATACCATGAGCAGATTGGCCATAGGGCCGGCCAGGGCGACCAGGGTCATATCCCGTTTGGGATTACGGAGATTCTCCCAGGTTACCGGTACTGGCTTCGCCCAGCCAAAAACGAAGCCCCCCACCATCAGCATAATAGCCGGCACCAGCAAGGTACCTACCGGGTCGATATGCTTAATCGGGTTGAGCGTTAGCCGACCCAACATCATGGCGGTGCGATCTCCCAGCTTCAGAGCTACCCAGCCATGGGCGACTTCATGCACCGTAATGGCAAACAATACCGGCAACGCCCAAATAGCGATGCGCTGAACCAGGTTCACATTATCCATAGATACATTATAGCCTTATTGATCCGACAGAAATGAGCTGTCACCTTTTCCTTGCCGGACTACGACCGGAGGTTCCGCGACCATGTCGATTACCGTCGTGGCCTGATAACCACAATGGCCACCATCGATAATGACATCCAGCTGAGCGCCCATGTGTTCACGGATCTCTTCAGGATCTGCCAACGCATCATCTTCATCAGGCAGGATCAGGCTAACACTCATCATGGGCTCCCCCAGGGCTTCAAGCAATGCCAGGGCAACAGGATGTGCGGGCACCCGCAGCCCAATCGTCTTGCGCCGCGGATGCTGCAGACGCCGAGGCACTTCACGGGTGGCATTAAGAATAAAGGTGTAGGGGCCTGGTGTCAGCGTCTTGAGTAGACGAAAGACCGGATTGCTGACTTTCGCATAAGTGGCCAGCTCGGACAGATCGCGGCACATCAAGGTGAAATTATGCTGGGCATCCAGGCTGCGAATTCTCCGGATGCGCTCCAGCGCCGCTTTGTCACCAATGTGGCACCCCAGCGCATAGCTGGAATCCGTGGGATAAGCGGCGATCCCACCCCGACGCACGATGGCCACAACCTGACTGACCAGGCGCAGTTGCGGATTTTCCGGATGAATGCTAAGAAAACGCATAACAGAAAGACTGTTTATTCATAGGCCTGTCAATCCGACCTGGCTTCATGCCGGCACTTTACAGGGCGCCAGCTGCCAGTTTTTCCAGATGGGAACGCAGCGCTCTGGCAAGGCCGGGAACCTGCCCAGCTCCGCCCAGCTGCTCGTCGGGGTGTGGAAATCTGAACCTGCCGAGGCCAGCAAGCCGAACTGCTGGGCATAAGCAGCCATAGTAGTGGTTTCCTGGTGGCTATGGCTGCTACTGACGACCTCTATGCCACACCCGCCCAGTTGTCTGAATTCCGCCAGGAATTCCTGCAACAGCCGGCGTGACATCTGATAACGGGCCGGATGTGCAACCACGGCCTGACCGCCGGCACCCTTGATCCATCCCACGGCCTCACCCAGTCGCGACCATTCACAGGGCACAAAAGCCGCCTTACCATGCCCCAGGTAGCGTTTGAAAGCCGCCTTAAAATCCCTTGCAAAGCCCTGCTTCACCAGAAATCTGGCGAAGTGGCTGCGACTGAGCACATCGCCTCGGCTGATCAGCTGCGCCCCCTCAGCCGCTCCGGGGATACCCAGACGCTCCAGACGACGACTAATCTCTGCGGCACGAATGCGGCGTTTAGCTCTCAACTCCATGAGTCCCTGCTGCAGGCGTTGATTACTGGCATCGATTCCCAGACCCACAATATGAACCAAGCGGCCCTGCCAACTCACAGAAATCTCCACACCTGGCACCAATATCAAGCCCAAACGGCTCGCTGCCAAAACAGCCTCCGACAGCCCATCCAACACATCATGATCCGTCAGTCCCAGAACATCCACCCCCCGTGCACAGGCCCTGTGCACTAATTCGGTAGGTGTCAGTTCGCCATCCGAAGCAGTGGAATGACTATGTAAATCATAACAAAGCATGATATTTTTCAGTTATAATTGCATTTTTAAAAGCTTGTTCCAATCAAATTCGACAATATTAGCCGCCCTTTCCAGGATTTTCCAACCGCATGAAATTTTTGTTTGATTTTTTTCCTATCCTGCTTTTTTTTATCACCTATAAAATCTTCGGCATCTATACCGCTACCGCCGTAGCGATCGTCGCCGCCCTGCTGCAGGTAGGGCTGTACTGGCTGAAGCACCACCGGTTTGAAAACATGCATCTGGTCACCCTGGCACTGATTATCGTTTTCGGGGGGGCAACTTTGTTCCTTAAAGACGAAATGTTTATCAAATGGAAACCCACCGTACTGAACTGGCTTTTCGGCCTGGCTTTCCTCTGCAGCCATTTTATCGGAAAACAGCCGCTTGTACAGCGCATGATGGGCAATGCCGTTGAGCTGCCCCGGCCAACCTGGATAAAGCTCAATCTGTGCTGGACGCTGTTTTTCCTGACAATTGGTATCATCAATCTCTACGTTGTCTATCATTTTGACACAGACACCTGGGTTAACTTCAAACTTTTCGGCATCATCGGTCTCACTCTGGTCTTCATCATTGGGCAGTCCCTGTATATTGCCCGCTTTATCAAGCCGGATCATACCGGGGAGGACCCCTGATGTTCTACACCATCACCGGCGAGGATGCTGCTGATACGTTGCAGGCACGTCTCAGCAACCGCCCTGCCCACCTGAAACGCCTCCTGGAACTAAAAGCGGACGGCAGGCTGCTACTGGCTGGCCCGCATCCCGCCATTGACGCGACTGACCCGGGACCCGCCGGCTTCAGCGGCAGCCTGATCATCGCAGAATTCGCTTCTCTGGAAGAGGCGCGCAACTGGGCAGAAGCGGACCCTTACCTTAGCGCTGGAGTTTATCGTACAATGACCGTTAAACCCTTTATCAGGGTATTGCCTTAGACACGCGGCTGGAACAACCCCGGTGATGCCCGGACTGCGGCAAGAATGGCAGGGAACGACCAGGATATACGTATCGAGCAATGAGCCCGGATCATTTTTTCAGCGCCATTACGTATCACAGTGGCAATGCTGACAACAACTAGCCAGGCTGCGCAATCGAAACACCGAAACCCTGTACCAGATTGAACATATTGACCCTCCTGACGGTCTTATACCTTAAGCAAGCAATATGTCCAAAAAGTATGATTTAGATTAAGGAAGCACACATGCTAAAGAACACAAAAGGATTCTTTCTGGCAACTGCCCTGTTGGCAGTCATTGCTGTCCAGACAGCCGGCGCTGCGGACAAAAAAACTGTGGATATTATTGCCAATGTGAACGGGCAGAAATTAACCAAAATTGATTTCAGCATTTTCGCCAGTATGCGGGCCGGTAACCGCCAGCTCTCGCAAGCACAACTCCAGCGCCTGCTGGCTGAATATATCAACCGTGAGCTGATCTACCAGGAAGCCCTGAAAAAGGGCTATGACAAGATACCGGAAGTGGTTGCTACCATCGACAATCAGCGCCGCAATGTCGTTGCCGGCTACACGGTCCGCAAACTGGTCAGCCAGCCACTGAGCGAACAGGACCTGCGCAAGGTCTATCAGCAGCAGATGTCACGCCCGACCCGGGAATACAAGGCCAGTCACATCCTGGTAAAAAGTGAAAAAGAGGCCAAAAATATCATCAAACTGTTGAACAAAGGCGCTGATTTTGCCCAACTTGCTCAGCAGAAATCCATTGATGCCTCCAGTAAAAATGGTGGTAATCTGGGCTGGTTTGCCGCAAACCAGATGATTCCTCCTTTTCAGGAAGCCGTTAAACAGCTCAAGCCAGGCAGCTACAGCCGCAAACCCTTCAAATCACGCTATGGCTGGCATATCATCCGGCTGGCTTCCACTCGCGAAGTACCCCCACCACCTTTCGACACCGTCAAAGAGAAAATCCGCGCCCAACTGCAGAATGAAATCCTGGCCAGACACCTCAGCGGCCTGAGGAAAAACAGCAAAATCAAGATCTACCGCTAAGCCTTAGCGAGACAGGGGTGCCACTGTTGATCAGGGCAGTGGTGGTCGCTGCTGTGGCGGTATCTCTCCTGACAGACTTCTGAGGAATTCGACGATATCCGCCAGTTGCCTGACATCCAGTTCCTTATTCAGCTCTGTTTTGGCCATCACCCGTACCGCTTCCTCCAGGGTGGCAACCGAGCCATTGTGAAAATAGGGTGCCGTTGCGGCCACATTACGCAATGAAGGCACCCGCCACATATGGGTATCGCTCGGCTCTCCGGTCACTAAAAAGCGACCCAGATCATCCAGCAGGTGATATTTTTCATCATATTCCGAGCCCCTGAAATTAGGAAATAGCTCATAGAAGCCCTCCCCCATCCGGAATGCCAGTCCGGGCACCGGGCCGGAAAAATTGACCCAGAAGTGACAGGAAGCACAACCCGTTTCAATGTAGGTCCGGAAACCCCGTTTGGCGATGGCAGGAATAGCCTGCTCGTCACCGCGAAGATAACGATCGAAGGGACCATTGGGTGTCACCAGGGTACGGATATAGGTGGCCAGCGCTGCAGCGATGTGTTCCGGGCTGACCGCCTTCCGCACGCCAAAGATTTCCTCGAACTGCCGTCGATAGGACTCAAGGCCAGAAAAGCGTCCCACCAACGTCGGCTCATTGGGCATCGCCATCACGGTGGAACTGAGCAACTCCGCCTTGATCGCGTCCTCGAGTGAACGCGCCCGTCCATCCCAAAAATAGATGGTCTGATAGGCGACATTCCAGAGGCTTGGCGCCGAGCGGCTGCCACTGATACCCAGCGCACCTATGGAAACTGCCTGATCGTCATCGCCACCCTCGAAAAGATTATGGCAGTTATTGCAACTGACTCTCCCGGTAAAGGACAAGCGGGTGTCAAAATAGAGCTGTCTGCCAAGGGCGACCTTAGCCGCGGTAACCGGGTTGTCAGCAGGCACCGGCGGGTGATCCGGCAATGGCTGAAAGGGCTGGAAGGCTTTGCCTGCCCATACGCTGCCGCCGAGACACAGCAAAAATACCAGACAAAAAACTCTTTTCATTTAGACAAATTCTCCCGTTGAAAAACAATTCCCCAGAATCGCAAAGCGCTGCGCTTCAATCCCGAGCAACGCGGAGCAAGCCGGTACGGCTCGAGCAATTTGATTTGCAGGCAAGACAATTATATTGATCCGACCAGGGCGCTGCAAAATAGCACGCAAAGCATGCACATGGCTGCTATAACAGGTCCAGGGTGCAAGGCTCAGCGGAGCGTTCCACCAGGGCAACGGCTTCCTTCCAGACAGAAGTGGCGTGCAGATCCCTGCTGTCTACCAGGCCCTGTCCATGCATACGGGCCTGCCGCAGCTGGGACACCGGATTGTGCCATTGCAAACCGCTGTCCAGCACCTGCGTTACCGATTCCCGCTGCTGGCATACCAACACCATATCGCAACCTGCCTGCAGCGCCGCGTTGACCCGCCTGGACATATTCCCGGCTGCCGCCGCGGCAACCATATCCAGATCATCGGAGAAAACCAGCCCCTGAAAATCCAGACGCCGACGCAGCACCTCCTGTAGCCAGAACGAAGAGTAGCTGGCAATCGCCGTATCGATCCGCTCATAACAGACGTGAGCGGTCATCATGGCCTCGATACCCAGATGACTCAGGCGCTCGAAAGGCAGCAGATCCTCGACCAGGAGATCCCCATAGGGACGCTGATCCACAGGCAGGCTGGTATGGGAATCGGCCTGCACCGCCCCATGGCCAGGAAAGTGTTTTGCGGTGGCCGCCATGCCGGCCTTTTTCATTCCCAGTGCATAGTGATGGGCAAGATCGGCGACAGTTTCCGGGTCACTATGAAAAGCACGGTCACCGATCACCGTGCTGACTCCCCGGTCTAGATCCAGCACCGGGGCAAAACTGAAATCCACATCCACACTGCGCAACTCAGCCGCCATCAACCAGCCTGTGCGTTCCGCCAGCACTCTCGCCTGCCCGGGATCACGGTCATAATGCCGTCCCAGCCCCGCCACTGCCGGCAGCAGGCTAAAGCCGGAATGGAAGCGCTGTACCCGCCCACCTTCATGATCGACGGCAATCAGCAGACGCGGCTCCCGCATGGCATGAATCCCGGCTGTCAGTACGGCAAGTTGCTCAGGTGAGTCAAAGTTGCGACTGAATAACACCACCCCGCCCACCAGGGGGTGCAGCAGCATTTCGCATTCATCCGGATCCAGTTCAGGCCCCACCAGGCCAATCATCAGCGGCCCCAGGGACATCAGCTTCACTTCTCCTCTGTTACAGCATCTTGTCGCCCGATGCCCTTGCCGGCACTATCCGCATCCCTCACATCGAGATAATCCCGCAGATAATCGCCCATCATGTTGACGGCCAACACCACCAGCATCAAGGTTAAACCCGGCACCAGCACCAGGTGTGGAGCAACCAGCATATACCGCGTACCTTCCCTGATCATGCTACCCCAGGAAGGTGTTGGCGGCTGAATGCCCAGTCCCAGAAAAGACAGGCCCGCCTCGGCGATCACAATGCCAGCCACGGCAAACGTGGCCTCGACAATCAGGGGCGCTGCAATCAGGGGCAACAAATGGCGCGTCACAATACGCCAGCGCCCAGCCCCTAACATCAACGCAGCCTGAACATGTTCCCTGTTTTTCAGGCTCAGCACCTGGGCACGCGCCAAACGGGCGAAGCCCACCCAGCCGACGATACTCAGGGCAATCACTACATTGTTCAGACCCGGCCCCAGCAGCCCGGCCAGCGCGATGGCCAGCAGGATCCCCGGGAAAGCCAGAAAAATATCGATGACGCGCACGGCGACATGATCGACCCAACCCCCTACATAAGCACTCATGGCACCAATCAAAGATCCGGCCAGCAGGGAGATGCCCACCACCAGCACCGCCACCAGCAGGGAGTAGCGGGCACCCACGGCCAGGCGGTCCCATAGCGGCCGTCCCAGATCGTCATAACCCAGCCAGGCCCCCTCACCGGGTGGCGCCAGGATATGCGTCAAATCAATATGATCAGGATGCAACGGCCACCAGGCACCGCCTACGGCCAGCAGCAGCCAGGCAAGCAGGACCAGCAGAGAAAAGCGGGATCGCATACTCACCCCCCGACCACCCTGATACGCGGATCCAGCCAGGCATAGCAGAAATCTGTCAGGGCATTCACCAATACATAGCTCAGGCTGATGAGCAGCACACAGGCCTGTACCACCGGATAATCGCGGCGATGAATGGCTTCGATCACCAGCTGGCCAACGCCCGGCCAGGAAAAGACGATTTCCGTGATCACCGCGCCCGCCAGCAGCGCTCCCAACTGGAGGCCCAGCAGGGTAATGATAGGCAACATGGCGTTTTTCAGGGCGTGTCGAAACACCACGGTATGCCAGGGCAGACCCTTGGCCCGGGCAGTGCGGATATAATCTTCCCCCAGTTGTTCCAGCAGCGTCATCCTCACCATACGTGACAGAATGGCCGCCATGGCAGAACCCAGGGTCAATGCCGGCAGTATCAATGATTCCAGCCCGGATCGGCCACTCACCGGGAGCCATCCCAGTCCCAGGGAAAAGATCAGGATAAGTATCGGCCCCATCCAAAAATTGGGGATGGATATCCCCAACATGGCAAAGAACATTGCGCCACTGTCCCACAGGGTATTTTTCCGCAACGCGGCCAGTATCCCCAGGGGGAAAGCGATCAATACCGCCACCAGTAAGCCCGCCGCCGCCAGTTCTATGGTGGCTGGCAGTCGCTCACGAAGGATATCCAGAATCGCCCGTCGGGAATAAAGGGAATTCCCCAGATCAAACTGCAGCAGCCCATAGAGGTAATCCCCTAATTGTTGCCATAATGGCAAGTCCAGCCCCAGGGCATGCCGCAGGGCCTCCCGGTCGGCAGGCAGACTGCTTTCACCCAGCATGACCTCAACCGGGTCACCCGGTACCAGGTGAATAAGCAGGAATACCAGGCAGGAAACCCCGAGAAT
>CAZFJS010000020.1:0-1592 GCA_964519605.1 uncultured Gammaproteobacteria bacterium | reverse complement strand
CCTGATTAGCCATGGCTGGATGATAGATCTCACCAGTCGCTCGCCGGCCGACAAAGACCGTTCCCGCTGCACATCCGGCCCCGATTTTTGCCCGAATGATATGCCACCCCCGCGGTGTGCATTCACTGCCTTGCTGCTCCCCGGCACCTTTGACTGCTGTCGAGACTGCCGTCGTAAACAGCACCTGCCCGGCACGCTGCAGAAACAATCTCTGCTCACTCAACGCAATTTCAAGCAAGTACTCATCTTCAGTTTTCATAAGCTTTCATCGGGCCGATATCCCCCACCAGAACAATAGCAACCAGGCATGATGAGCCCGGCCACAGACCAGGGGATACTTTACTAAAGAAGCTGCCTGTTAGTCATCATTGATGGTTAGTTCTTAAGACGATACCCGGTCTTGAATATCCACCAAATAGCAGTGAGACACAGAAACATGAAAAGAAAAATCATCCCCAGACTGGTCGTAACATTGACATCCGCAATACCATAAAAACTCCAGCGAAAACCACTGATGAGATAGACCAGCGGATTTGCCAAAGTGATTTTCTGCCAGATCGGCGGTAGCATATCAATTGAATAGAATGCCCCGCCGAGAAAGGTTAAGGGTGTAATAACCATCAAGGGTATTATCTGCAGTTTCTGGAAATCGTCTGCCCAGAGGCCGATGATAAAACCGAACATACTGAAGCTCACGGCGGTGAGCACCAGAAAGCCGATCATCCACAACGGATGTATAATTTCGTAGTCAACAAACAAACGCGCTGTGGCGAGGATCAGCATGCCCAGAATAATTGACTTGGTAGCCGCTGCACCGACATAACCGACAACAATTTCAAGAGATGAAACGGGTGCCGATAGTACCTCGTAGATCGTACCCGAAAACTTCGGAAAATATATTCCGAATGAAGCATTGGAGATGCTTTCACTCAGAAGCGACAGCATAAGCAGACCAGGAATGATAAAGGCGCCATAGCTGATGCCACCGATCTCCCCCATACGTGAACCGATAGCCGCCCCAAAGACTACGAAATAGAGTGAGGTGGAAAGAATCGGTGAGGCGACACTCTCCATGAGCGTCCGCCAGGTGCGGGCCATTTCAAACAGATAGATGGCACGAATAGCATAGACATTCATGATCCTTCCCTCACCAGCCTGACGAAAATTTCTTCCAGAGAACGCTGGCTGGAGTGAAGGTCTTTGAAGTCAATACCATGGCGATCCAACTGGCGCAGTAACTCTGAAATACCCGTGTGTTCTTGCTGTGCATCAAAGGTGTAAATCATCACCTTGCCATCTGCAGAAAGCGTCAGCGGGTATTCCGCCAGAGCAGCAGGAATTCCGGACAGAGGATTCTGCAAGCTCAGTGTCAATTGTTTCTTGCCAAGCTTATTCATCAATGCCGTCTTATCTTCAACCAGAATGATCTCACCTTTATTGATAACTCCGATACGGTCCGCCATCTCTTCGGCCTCTGCAATATAATGCGTCGTCAGGATTATGGTCACACCACCATCTCGCAGTCTCCTGAGCATATTCCACATATCGTGCCGCAATTCAACATCGACACCGGCAGTGGGTTCGTCAAGAAA
>CAZFJS010000019.1:17664-19549 GCA_964519605.1 uncultured Gammaproteobacteria bacterium | reverse complement strand
GAGACCATTTCATAGCGCCGCTGGGTTTCAATCATATTGACCAGCGACTCGACCACATTGACATTGGACGTTTCCAGAGAGCCTTGCAGCAGACTACCGACGCCGTTCTTCCCGGGGTCGCCGGTCAGTGGAGAACCACTGGAGGCGGTTTCAAGATAGAGGTTGTCGCCGATGGGTTGCAGGCCGCTGGGATTGATAAAGTCCGCCAACTGGACGGTGCCGATTTGACTGGGCGTCGTGGAACCCTGAGTGGTCACACTGACGGCCCCGTTGCTGCCGATGGTCACATTCACGGCATCGGAGGGAACGGTGATTGCCGGTTGCAAGGCCAGACCACTCGAAGTGACCAGCTGTCCATTGGCATCCAGCTGGAAAGATCCGTCACGGGTATAGGCAAGGGTGCCATCGGAGGTCAGTATCTGAAAAAAACCTTTGCCCTGGATGGCCATATCCATGGGGTTGTCCGTCTGAGCAATATTACCCTGGGTAAATACCTTTTCAGTCGCCAGCGTCTTAACACCTGTTCCCAGATTCAAACCTGAGGGCAACAGCGAATTCTGGGATGATTGCGCTCCCGACTGGCGGACATTTTGATACAATAGGTCTGCGAATACCGGCCGACCCCGTTTAAAACCTGCGGTACTGGTATTGGCCAGGTTGTTGGTAATCACGGCCATCTTGGTCTGCATTGCCTGCAAACCGGTTTTGGCAATCCATAGTGCTTGGCTCATCGCATTCCCCTTAAAAGATTCACTGCCTATGCCATACGCAAAATTTGTGCCGAAGCACTATCATTTTCCTTGGCAATATTCATCATTTTGATATTCATTTCGTATTCCCGCGCCAGGGCGATCATATTGACCATCGCCTCCACCGCGTTGACATTGCTCATTTCCAACGCGCCCGGCGTGAGTCCAACGGAAGCGTCCGCATAAGCCACGGCATTGTCCTCAAGATGCATCAGGCCATCGCTACCCTTGAACAAGCGCTCCTGTTCAGGATTAACCAACTTGATCCTGTCCACGATAGCCAGGGACTGGGGCGATTGGCCGGATGCCCGAATAGAGATTGAACCATCCTGGCCGATTTCGACTTTTTCCGCCGGGGGAATGGCGATCGGGCCACCGCTATTGCCCAATACCGGCAAACCACTGGCGGTTACCAGTGTACCTAGTGAGGTAATGTGCAGATTCCCTGCCCGCGTATAGGCTTCATCACCCTCCGGTGTCTGTACGGCGATCCAGCCGGGACCATTGACGGCGACATCCAGATCCCGACCTGTCGTGTTAACGGGGCCGGGTGCCAGATTGACCCCGTTGGCCTCCGTAAGTGCATACACCCGACTCGGCAGCCCTTGTCCTACTACAGGCTGACTGGTAACCCGTGCCAGATCTTCACGAAAACCGGTGGTATTGGCATTCACCAGGTTATTGGTGTTCACCGCCTGCGCCGTCATCAACTGCCTGGCTCCGGACATCGCGACATACAACATACGATCCATCAGCGATTCTCCTCAGTCGTTATTTGCCTAACGAATATTGATGATCGCCTGAGTCACCGTATCCGCCGTCGAGATCACCTGGGCATTGGCCTGAAAATTACGCTGGGCGGTAATCATGTTGACCAATTGCTCCGTTAGATCCACATTGGAGCCTTCCAGTGCTCCCGACTGCACCAGACCCATACTGGAAGAACCCGGCGCACCGACCAGCGCCGCCCCGGAATCAAAGCTCTCCGACCAGTTCAGATCACCCTGCTGTGTCAGCCCCTGGGGATTACTGAAATTGGCCAGTGCCACCTGCGCCAGGGTTCTGGACTGGCCGTTGGTAAAACGCGCCAGGATCACCCCGGTATCAGCGATATCGATACCGCTCAGGCGCCCGGT
>CAZFJS010000019.1:11777-17564 GCA_964519605.1 uncultured Gammaproteobacteria bacterium | reverse complement strand
TAAACTGCAGTTGCGCACCGGTGACTTGCTGCCCATAGGTATCCACCAGAGTCATGGGACCTACCGAAACAGGCGAATCCCCACTGTCGAGTACCGGGTTGGCACCGCTGCTGCCCAGAGTAAAAGCTGAGCTCGTCACCGGAGCAGCTGGAGTCGAGGCAGAAGCATCCAGATTGACGCCATAACCTACTTTGGTAGTGCTTTTAGGGGCGATATCAGAGGAATCAAGCTGAATATCACCCAAAGCACCGGTGATATTGCCAACACTGTCGGCGATAAAACCCGTCAGACGCTGGTCCTGACCATTAACAAGATAGCCATTCCTGTCGACACCGAACTGACCGGCGCGACTATAGACCGAAACACCATTATCATTCAACCGAAAAAATCCCTGGCCACTGATCGCCAGATCGAGATTGTTATCAGTAAAGGCAATATTACCCTGGGAAAACTGCTGGGCGACATCTGAAAGCTTGACGCCACTGCCAATAGCATTGGAAGCAGCACCGAGGTTCGCGGTAGCAAAAATATCGGCGAATTCAGCCCGCGATTTCTTGAAGCCGGTGGTGCTCGCATTGGCCACATTATTGCCGATTACCCGTAATTCCGATGATGCGGCATTGAGCCCGCTCAGTGCAGTACGAAATGGCATAGTCTTACTCCTTCCTGTTCTTGTTTACATCACCTGTTTAACATTGGCGAGATCCATCGGACTCTGCCCTTCCAGATTCAGCGTCACACCCTGACCGCCGCCACCAACGGCAACACTTTGCACCTTCGCTGCTACAAAGGTCTGCAAGGCAGCAACACCCTGACCCGTCTGTGCCTCTGCCTTGATTTGATAAATTCCATCAGGCGCCGCAGCACCGCTCTCGCCCCGCCCATCCCAGCTAAACGGTACCTCGCCACCCGCCTGCTGCCCCATGTCGATACGCTTCACCAGCTGCCCCCGGCTATCGAGCACGCTGATACTGAGCTGGCTGGTACTCGTCGGCAGCGCCACCAGTCCCTTGAATCCCTCACCTGCCTTGGCCGCCGCTTGCGAGGACGGTACCAGAACGGAGCGGCCGACCATGGCGGAAGCCTGCAAGACCTGGCTGGAATACATTGCGCTGGCGACCTGTTTGAAAGTGTTCTGTAGATCCTGGATCCCCGACACGGTACTGAACTGGGCAATCTGACTAAAGAATTGCCCCCCCTCCAATGGCTTGGTAGGATCCTGATTATTCAGCTGCGCCGTCATCAGCTTGAGAAATTCCGACTGCCCCAGGCTATCTTTTTTGCTCTGCTGCCTGGGTGCCAGATTCAGATTCTCCAACACCTTGTTGTCGATCGTATTCATAACATCCTCTCCTTCTGATCCGCGCCGTTGTTACTGGCCCATGCGCAGGGTCTGCAACATCAACTCCTTTGATGTGTTCATGACTTCCACATTGCTCTGATAGGAACGCGATGCTGAGATCATGTTCGCCATCTCCTCCACCGGATTCACATTGGATTTGTAGATATAACCCTGCTCATCCGCCATGGGATTCTGCGGCGCATATTCTTTTTGCACAGCTGAGTTATCTGTGGTAATACCCGTTACCCGGACGCCGGCAACGGCCTGGTTGGCCTGATCCAGCATGGTAGCGAATACCGGCTGACGGGAGCGGTATGCCTTCTGCTCACTGCCACTGACCGTCTCGCTGTTGGCAAGATTGCTTGCCGTCGTATTGAGGCGGATGTTTTGTGCGCTCATCGCCGAACCGGCGATATCAAATATCGTAAACAGTGACATTTACTATTCTCCTTTTATCGCAGACAGCAAGCCTTTGATGGTGCCGTTTAGAAAGCGCAGACTGGCCTGGTAGTCAATGGCATTGCGGGTAAATTGAGCCTGCTCCACCTGGGTGTCCACGGTATTACCATCTACGGATGGCTGTTGTGAGATGCGCTCATAGCTTCGGGTAGTGGCAACAACACCCCCGTCCGGATTGATATGTCTGCTGTCAGTGGTCTGCAGCCCCACACCACCCTTCAGCGCTGCGCCCAGTGCGGCCTTGAAATCCATATCTCTGGCCTTGTAATTGGGGGTATCCGCATTCGCCAGATTATTGGCCAACAGGCGGGCGCGTTGCGCATGCAAGGTCAGTGCGGTTGCATGGGGGGCCAATGCCTTGTCGATATTCATCTATCTTGTGCTCTGTCTGTGAAAACTGTGTACAGAACTGATAGCAATCCCTGTGCCAAGGGCATCTTAGTGGCAAAAGGGGGCACTGATAAAGGCCTATAGCTTCATTCCGGCACAAATGAGAAGCCAGTAAGCTGTTGAATTAAAACTACTTGTTTTCGGGAGAAACGCAGTAAAAATGGGCAATAACGAATGAATCAGAAGATTGAGGATTCAGTCAATCAGTAATTTATAAAGAATAGAGCACAGGGGAATGCGGCAAGGCAGTGCCCATGCTACGGCAAGACTTGTCCATGGTGTAGCGGAATGTCCCGTTCCCGGCATCCCGCTGAAACATTTTATGCCTTGATCTTGTAGACCAGCCCGCGTCCGCAACGCAGGGTCTCAAAACGATCCGTATAATTGCTGATTGACTCCGATCCGCCCAGATAAAGGTAGCCATCCGGTCTGAGGGCATCGGCAAGCCGATTGATAATATCCTGCTTGACGGTGCTGGAAAAATAGATCAGCACGTTACGACAGAAAATGCAGTCGAATTTTCCCAGGTGGACAAAACTCTGCAGCAGATTCAGCTCCTTGAAGACCACGCGCTCGCGGATGACACGTTTTAGGCACCAGCGATCACCCACGTCCTCAAAATAGGTATCTCGCATCGCAGTACTGATACCCCGCATCAAGGACATATTATCGAAAACAGCCGACCGCGCCGCTGTGAGGATGGCCGGTGAGATATCCGTGGCGGTGATCTGTATGCCGGGCAGCACTCCGGACTTGCCGCGCAGGAAATGCTCAATGGTCATGGAAATGGAATAAGGTTCCTGACCTGACGAACAGGCTGCCGACCAGATGCGCGCATTGCGAAGCTGCCGTTTGGCAAAATCGGTAAGTATTAGCTCTTTCAAACTGTCAAAAGGATGCGTATCTCTGAACCAGGATGTTTCATTGGTGGTCATGGCATCGATCACGGCAGCCCGCAGACGACGGTCCTGACCACGCTGCAACCTGCCGGCAAGCTCGGTCAGTGCGCCAATGTTTTCCTCTTTCATCAGGCGGCTGAGCCTGCTATTAACCAGATAGTGCTTATTGTCACCCAGAACAATGCCGCAACTCTGCTCCAGAAAATCACGGATAATTTCATAGTCCTGCTGGTTAAGCTGCAATTGTGCCGCTGTATTTGTAGCGTTCATATCCTTAGCGAGTCATCCTTGCAATCACCTCTCCTGCTCTGCAGCCAAAGCGCTCAACAGACTGTATCAATAGTATCTGTCATTTCGTAGGCTGCCTCGATGCTTTTCATTCTGTCTACCACTGTCTGTGTCAGGATGTTGGGGTCGTATTTAGCGATGAACTGATTGGCGCCGACCTTTTCCACCATGGCCTTGTTGAATACCCCACTTAATGAACTGTGCAACAACACAAACAGATCGCTCAGCTGATTGTCCTTGCGAATGTTGGAAGTCAGTGTATAACCATCCATTTCCGGCATTTCAATATCAGAGATCACCATCATCAGCTTGGCCAGTTTCCGAGGGTCGTTCTGTGCCCAGTCCTGCAGCATTTCCAGTGCCTCGCGGCCATTTTTGGTCATGACATAATCGATGTTCATCTGTTCCAGAGGCCTGGATATCTGTTTCCTGGCCACTGCGGAATCATCAGATACCAGGATAAACATATCCTCATGTTTAAGTTTTTTTCCGGACTCCGCCATAGATTCAGATATGCTAGTGGAGGTATTGGTCAGATCGGCCAATATCTTTTCTACATCGATAATGCCCACAAATTTCTCGTCCACCCGGGTAACAGCCGTCAGATAACAGGCGGTGCTCATACCCTTCGGCGGCGGCAAAATTTCTTCCCAGTTCATATTGATAATACGATCCACGGCACTGACCAGATATCCCTGGACCGAGGTATTATATTCAGTGACGATGATAAAGCCATCCTCCGGGTTATCGATTGGCGCCTTGCCAACAACCATCCCCAGATCGACCACAGACATGGTCTTGCCGCGAATATCGGCAATTCCGCGGATGACCGGATGCGCCTTGGGAATGCGGGTTAATGCCGGGCAGTGAATGACTTCCTGCACTTTGAAAACATTAATACCAAAGCGCTGTTTATCCCCCAAATGGAACATCAGCAGTTCCATACGATTGTGGCCCGCCAATTGCGTCAGGCGATTCACACCATCCATCACACCAGGCATAGTTTTCTCCTCGATTCAGGCTCATCAGCTTCTGAATTCAGATATCGACATGGGGATAGAAATCTTAAACATACCGTGTGATGGCACGTATTTTGTATATATTCATGCAGGTTCAAGATGATGACACTGGGCACATGACGAAAACATCAGGCATCCCCTCCCTGCTAACAGCGATTTTATGGCTACTGTTGCTATATCAGCCCATGGCCATGGCGGTTGCACCAAGCAAGCAATCTCTTGCGGCCATCAGGGCCACAGCGGAGTCATTTCTCAAGCATCAGCGTTGGCACGCTCCGGGCAAGCTTCAAATCCGTACGGGCAAACTTGACTCCCGTCTGCGCCTGCACCGGTGCAGCAAAAAATTGCAGGCCTTTATGCCTCCAGGCAGCCGGCTGTCGGGCAATACCAGTGTCGGCATCCGCTGCACGGACCATAAGCCCTGGAAACTCTATGTCCCCGTCAGCATTAAGCTCATCGGCCGAGTTTTCGTCAGTGGAAATTATCTCCCCCGGGGAACCGTCATCCAGGCCACCGATCTCAAACGAGTCGAATATGACCTGGCGCTTCTGCAGCAGGGCTATTTCACCACAGTGGATAAAATTATCGGCAAGGTACTGAAGCAGGCAGTCCCAGGTGGCAGCATCATCACACCCGCGCATCTCAGCAGACCCAGACTGGTAAGACGAGGCGAAAGTGTCATTATTCTGGCGAAAGCCTCTGGCATTGAAATCAGAATGAAGGGCAAAGCGCTCACGGATGGCACTGCGGGTGAACTGATCCGGGTAAAGAATATCAAATCGCAACGCATCATCGAAGGCACTGTTGAGCACGCCGGAATTATCCGGGTGCCCTTTTAGCCCGGCAATGCTCAACAAAGGCATCAATTAGCCGATATACTATCTAAAATAGATAGGAGGAGATTAACATGGCAATAGAAATCAATGGACATACCAGTAGTCAGTTAACAGGCACCGGCGAGGGCAAAGCAATTCAGCAAAGCCGAACGAGTGCCGGCAAAGAAAATAGTACCGGCGCCAGCAGCCAGCAAGATGTTTTGAGCCTCACCGATACCGCCGCCCTGCTGCAAAAGCTCCAGCAGAAAATTGCCGATCTTCCGGTCGTCAATGATCAAAAGGTAGCCGCTATCCGCCAGCAGATTGCCAATGGCAACTATCAGATCGATGCCGGTCGGGTCGCGACGAAAATGATGGCTTTTGAACGTGCGCTCAGCAATGGCTAAGCTCATGGCCCACCATCAAACCACTCAACTTGAGCAACTCCTGAGATCCGCAGTGCAGACCTCGGCCACGCTGCTGGCTGCGCTGCAACAGGAATTTACCACCCTGGGTATGACGGATCACCCCGAAACATTTATAGCCGCACTGCAGGACAAGCAGGACGCCCTCGA
>CAZFJS010000019.1:10439-11677 GCA_964519605.1 uncultured Gammaproteobacteria bacterium | reverse complement strand
CTACCGCAGCCATCCCCCTGGCCAAGGCCTGAAAGAATCCTATAGCAGGCTCAACAGGGTCTGCCAATCTGAAAGTTGTGAGGTCACTGCAGTGCCATCGTCAATGCTCAGCGTAACACCGCCAACCGAGGTAGTATTGCCAATGCTTGCCGTCACGCTGGTGCTGGCGGTGACATCGTTCAGAACAATCTCACCATCCACCGGCGGACGGGTATAGACATCGGGTTTTATCTGCTGCCACAATAAAGGCCTGGTGGTGGTACTGACCAGCACTTCTATATCATCACCAACGGATCGCCATACCACCCCCCCTTGCGTATCGGTCTGCTTCCTGGTGGTATAACGATTAATTTTACTTACGCCCTGTGAGGGATTATCCATCACCGTGAAACTATAGAGTGTAGCGGGCGCATTCTCTTCCGTAATGAGGAAAAAAGGTGCGACCAGGTAATTGCGACGCTCTGTACTACTAACAATCTGTTCAACATTGAGCCCGCCGGTATTATTCTTGGCGCTCGCAATATCCAGTGTAATTCTTAACACGCCATTGCTCATCACCGCTGAATAATTCAACTGGTTGGTCAATACCCGATCACCGCCATTTCGGTTGTGGATACTCAAACCGTTCAGGCTGAGAAGCGCGCTTAATCGCCAGTCTGTTCCCAGCTTGTTTCCGGGTATACCGGTCACCCTGATCGCCGAGATATCCATAGCACCGGTAACCAGCATCTGCTCAATCGCACAACTGGAAAAGCTGACATCAAGATTCTTGCCTGGAGGCAGAAAGTTACCCGGCTGGAATATCTGGAAGCTCAGCCGCCCGCTCTGTCCCGGACACTGGGCCATAGGCGCGGTACTGCCTGATGCAGTATTCGCAGCGGTAATCAACTCAGCGCCATCGCTCACCACAGCAGTAACGATATTGCCGATACCGGCAAGGATTGTGGTGATATCCAGTGATGAGCCGATGAGTGAGCCGGCATTCTGCGTGCTGATCTGCCTTGCCGTCACTGCCGTAGTGGCCGCCTGTCCCTGCGGGGAAACCGTCGCCGGTTGGCTACTACTGGCCGGTAAGGTATTGAACGCATTAAGCGGCAAACTGCCGCCGCTACCGCCACCGCAGGCACCCAGCGCCAACGTGGAGATGAAAAGAAATACTGTGGTTCTATCTGCCGCACATCCGTGTATCAGCTTCCTTAACGCTTCGGGAGCATGCAGCATAATCGCTGATCACTTTA
>CAZFJS010000019.1:0-10339 GCA_964519605.1 uncultured Gammaproteobacteria bacterium | reverse complement strand
TGTATCAGCTTCCTTAACGCTTCGGGAGCATGCAGCATAATCGCTGATCACTTTAATTTATTTGGGAGCTTGGTAGATAAGGTCTTCCTCATCCTCCTGAAGCTTAAGACGTCCGTCAGGCAAAAAAAGTTTCCAGAAAAGAAAAATTTCCGTCAGCGGACACGTTGTTCCCGTGGTAACTTTTCTGCTGCTGCCTTGAAATGATAAACAGGATGCTGCAACTGTGGTTTGTAGTAGCGCATCATTTGCGGCACCAGGCTGCGCAATGTAGCAAGACGCGCATCCGGCGCCGGATGGGTGCTTAGAAATTCCGGCATCCTGCCCCCCGGGGAGGCCTGCTTCATCTTTATCCACAGACTGACGACGGCATGTGGGTCATAGCCGGCCCGCGCCGCCAGTTCGATCCCGATGCGATCGGCCTCACGCTCAGCCTGCCGACTGTTGGGCAATTTGACGGCCAGAACAGCCGCCAGAGAAGCACCTGTCAGTGCCAGGCCCTGGTGATCCCCGCTGGCCGCCCAGGTAGCCAGGGCCAGGTTGGCCGCCAGTGCTACAGACATCTGTTCGGCCGTATGTTTGGCCAGGGCGTGGGAAATCTCGTGCCCCAGAACCTGGGCCAGTTCATCATCACTCGGTTTGATCCGCTTGACCAGACCGCTATACAAGGCCATGCGCCCACCAGCCATCGCCCAGGCATTGACTGTTTTGGGCTCATCAATGATATGGATACTCCATTGCCAGTTGGCAGTATCAGGCCGTATTCTAAGGGCCTGGGCAATCAACCTGCTGGCAATCAGTTCAACCCGGGCCTGCAGTGCCGGGTCATTATCCAGCTTGCCATCCCTGGCAGGCTTGCTGAGCATCTTGAAATAGGCCGGCACGGAGGCGGCAATCGCCTCGCGTTCGGGAATCAGCATAAACTGATGCCGACCTGTCACCGGCACTGTGGTGCAGGCACCGATGAGCACCACCAGCAAGGCAAGAATGGATTTTCGCAAATTGCCCGAAAAATCTATCCTGATTAGCATTTTGTGACCCGGCTCAATGATTGCATCGCTTTTGTGAACTGGTTCACAGAAATCTCTCTCCTCTGAATTTAATATTTCAATGACAAATGTGACGCGGTTCCTTGAAACAAGTTCACCCGCGCCTATTTTAAACGAACCCGGAGGACAGGAACATGGGCAATAAATCGATACATGACTATATCTGCCTGAACAAAAAAGATAAAGAATTCTTGGAAAACACCTACCTGGAAGACCTTCTTGATGTAGAAGATAGGAAACGAGTCCCACTAAAGAATGACAATATACGCAAATCTATCGAACATCACCTGGAACGCCAACGGCTCAAAACCCAGATTATCGATTTCGATTTCTTTGACGAACATTAGGACCTGTTATTAACGCCAGGAGAATTCTGATTTATGCGGCATGCCGAATACTGTAACGAGTTCAGCACAAGCTTAATCCGGCATCCAACCCTGTGATTTTTCTGGATTACTCGCTGCGCTCGCCCTACAGGTGTTCACCGCGCCAGCGCTTTTGTCCGGCTTGCGCCGGCGTGACGGAAGTGGAATAGATTCAGCGCCCCCCCTAAGTCAATAAAAATCGCCGCCCTGTTTGCATCTCCTGCTATAATTTGGCTCGGCCCCGGTAGCTCAGCTGGATAGAGCGTCCCCCTCCTAAGGGGAAGGTCACACGTTCGAATCGTGTTCGGGGCGCCATAACTTGCCATCGTGCCCATAAAATCATTCAATATCACAGGAAAGCGGGGCGCTTGATGCCACCCTCGTGATGGTTAACCTAAAACGCTTCTTCACATTAAAGCTGACCAGGCGCCACACAATATATATCTATAATATTAGGTATAATCATATTGTTACACATATATTATAAAGGTGTTTATTAAATGATAAATCGCTGGAACGACCAGGAAGCTGCCCGTTGCGAGAATGATCTGGCGCTGCGTGTCTATACATCGAGGTTACTGGGCATGGATAAAATGCTCGTGCTGCATGGCGGCGGTAACACCTCGGTCAAGATCCGCGAAAAGAATATTCTGGGAGAAGTGGAGGACATCCTCTATGTCAAGGGCAGTGGCTGGGATCTGGCCAGCATCGAAGCCCCTGGTTTTGCCCCGGTACGCTTGCAGCACCTGATCGCCCTGGCCGCTCTGCCCTCTTTAAGCGACACCCAGATGGTCAATGAGCTGCGCACTCACATGACCAATGCGGCCGCCCCCACGCCTTCGGTGGAAGCCATCCTGCATGCCATCATTCCCCACAAATATGTCGACCACACCCATGCGGATGCCGTAGTCACCGTGACCAACACACCGGACGGCCTGGAGCGAATCCAGGAAATCTATGGTGATGAGGTGGTCATCATCCCCTACGTCATGCCCGGGTTCGACCTGGCCCGCCTGTGCGCCGAGAAATTTGCCGCTGAAGCAAATGAACGAACCATGGGCATGATCCTCATGAATCATGGCGTCTTCTCCTTTGGCGAAAACGCGCAGATCTCCTATGAGCGCATGATAATGCTGGTGGACCGGGCGGAAAAATACCTGGCGCAGCACAAGGCCTGGGAGGTTCAGCCCCCGCCCGTCAATGACACGTGCAAAACACTGCGCCATGAGATCGCCGCCTTGCGTCAGCAGGCAGCGGCGGCGGCCGGATTTCCCCTGCTGCTGAGCACCTGCCAGAAAGCCAATTGCCTGGCATTCTGCCAGCGCGACGATCTGCCGAAGATCAGCCAACAGGGACCGGCGACACCGGACCATGTCATCCGCACCAAGCGGCTGCCCCTGCTGGGCAGGGATATCGAGCGCTACCGTTGCGAGTATCGGGCCTATTTTGATCAATATGCGCCCCTGTCGAAGGCGCCCGTCACCATGCTCGACCCTGCCCCACGGGTGGTTCTGGACCCCGAACTGGGCCTGTGCACCTTGGGGCGCAGCGCGCGCGAAGCCCATATTGTTGCTGACATTTACCAGCAGACCATCAACACCATTGTGAGAGCCGAACACCTGGCGCATTATCAGGCCCTGCCCGCCCAGGATATCTTCGCCGTGGAATACTGGGATCTGGAACAGGCAAAACTCCGCAAGTCCGGTGCCCCCCCCCTGTTCTCCGGTGAGATTGCCCTGATCACGGGTGCTGCTTCCGGCATTGGCAGAGCCTGCGTGGACAGCTTGCTCAAACTGGGTGCCGCAGTCATTGCCCTGGATATCGACCCGGCTATTGAGACACAGCTAAAGAATCCCGCCTTTGCCGGCATCCGCTGCGATATTACCGATGAACAGCAGCTTACCCGCGCGCTTGAGCAGGGCGTCAGATGCTTTGGTGGTCTGGATATGCTGATTCTGAATGCCGGCACCTTTCCCGCCAGTACGCGCATCGAATCACTGCAGACAGCCCATTGGCGCCAGGTTTTCAGCATCAACCTGGACGCCAACCTTAGTCTGTTACGCGCCTGCCACCCGCTGCTGAAACTGGCCCCCGGACAGGGCCGGGTGGTCGTCATTGGATCCAAGAATGTCGCCGCCCCCGGTCCCGGAGCAGCGGCTTATTCAGCGTCTAAAGCCGCCCTCAACCAACTGGCGCGCATCGCCGCCCTGGAATGGGCCGGGGATGGTATCCGCGTTAACACCCTGCACCCGGATGCGGTATTTGATACAGGGATCTGGAACGATGAAATTCTGCAGTCTCGGGCACGGAGTTACGGCCTCAGCGTGGAGGAATACAAAAGCAAAAATCTGCTGGGCACGCAGATCAGCTCGCAGGATGTAGCAGAACTGGCCGCCGCGCTGTGCGGACCACTGTTTGCTAAAACCACCGGCGCCCAACTGCCCATTGACGGCGGCAACGAGCGCATCATCTAAAGCTCATGTAAATTGTCATTAAATATAAATTATTATGATTTCATAATGTTATGCCGATAATATGATATGCTTCCAAACCATGCGAACAGGATGACAGTCTGCCGACGGCACCCGGGCATAATGATTGCGGGAAAAAACAATGTTGACATGCCCTGCTGATGCCAGGCATGGCCATCGGTTGCAGGGAGATGGATGAATAAGCGTCATGAAAGCAACCCATGATTTCCCGGTGTTCAAATGAACAAGATTCTGCAGATCAACCCGCCTTCCGCGGAAAGTACCCAGGCCCCTGATCCCAGCCTGCAAACTAAAGTTATTGCCATTACCAGCGGAAAAAGCGGCGTAGGAAAAACCAATATCGCCAGCAATCTGGGCATTGCCCTGGCCAGCCAGGGTGCACGCGTTTGCATTTTCGATGCTGATACCTCCCTGGCCAACATCAATATGCTTGTGGGCCTCCATCCTGAATACACCCTGGAGCACCTGCTCAAGGGCGAGAAAACCATCGACGAAATCATTCTCAATGGCCCCAAAGGGGTAAAAATCATTCCCGCCGCCTCCGGTATCGCCAGCTGCGGCACGCTGGATGCGCAACAGCAGCAAAATCTTCTCAGCACACTAACGGAACTGGAAGCACGTTTCGATTATCTATTGATAGACACCGCCGCCGGCATCGGTGATACCGTGCTGTCCTTTGTCAAGTCAGCACAGTATGCCATTCTCGTCGTCTCGCCGGAGCCTACCGCACTGACCGATGCCTTTGCCCTGCTCCGGGCATTAAAGCGTAGCGGCTTCGATCAGCCTGTCTATGTGCTGGTCAATAGGGTGCAGAATTATGCTAACAGCATCGAAATCTTCAAGCGCTTTGAAACAGCCGTCGAAAAGTACCTACAGACCCATGTGCATTATCTGGGATATATCCCCGAAGACAGTAAAATCAAGCAGTCTGTCAGCACCCGCACACCCGTGATCCTGCAGGCGCCCGACAGTCTTGCCAGTCGCTGTTTTGTCACCCTGGCTGAAGTCCTGAAAAAACAGCTGAGCACCACAGCAACCGCGGGCCACCTCTTCAGCAGCTACTGGGCAGCACAGCTCATGACGGCACCTGCCGCAACCAGTGTACCTGCGGAGCAGGCAAAGGGGGACACTGACACATCTCTGGACAATTTCACTACGCTGAGCCAACGGCTTCTACAAAGCATCCAGGATACACAGCTTTCACAGCAACAACTACATGATCTGATCGGCTCACTATTTGAGCAATACCATCATCGATTCCATGAACTGCCACTCGATGATAAAACACTGAGCGGACTTTATGCAGCAACACCTGAACGGTCTGATACCGACTTTCGCGATATGATTTTCAGCCTTGAATCCCTCTACGAAAGACGTTATCACCATCCTGTACGCAGTCTGGAAAACCGCATGCTGAAGCTTTTAGCAGATATCGAAGGGTCTGAAAGCCTGCGTGCTGAGTTGATTCAACAGCTAAGCGCCGCCTTCGGACATCAATTGTACCGGGAGATTCTGGCTTCACAGGATAATTTTTGTGATGCGCTCAGAGAGATCGAACCCGACAAAGAAACACTTGATACCCTGATAAAAAAACTCACGGATATCTATCAATCACGCTTTGGAGAACCCCCGTCAGCGCTGACTGGCGAGGCCATTGAAACACTGAAAACTCTGGTCGACAAACTGGACCATCAGGAATCCCAGCTGGAAGACAGCCTGATACGTATGAGTAAAGTCATCGACGATGAACTGAAACATAGCCTCCCCGGCGACGAAGACAAAGACTGACTCAGCCCCGCCCTTCACAGAAAATAATAGTAGCCGATATTTTCATACAGGCGCACGAATGGGCCCAGGTCTTGCATTTCAAATGTAAGAGAAGTGAGCCCATACCGCCCGTCAAATATCTGCATATTCTGAAGGGGAATTACGCTGACACAGACAAAAATACAAGAAAAATTCGCCGGTGTATGGTACGACTACGCCCCGATTGTGCTCGGCCTCATATTGATCACGATGATCTCCATCCCCCCGGCCACGGCAGACGATAGCACGCAAGGGACAAGACTGCACCGACAGGCGCTAACACTGGCACGCGACGGCAAGTTTAGCCCCGCACTTGCCATACTGGAGAAACTGCTTGATAGCTATCCCCGGCGTAGCGATTATCTTTATGATTACATCACCGTCTCGGGCTGGGCGGAGCATGATGATGCCGTATTGCGCTATCTGCCTCAGCTAAATCTGATGGAGGCCCCGCCTTACGTACTGGAAGCCCTGGCTAAGGCAGCACGCAACAAAAAACGTTACCTGCTGGCCATCGATCTCTACCACCGGGAGCTATCCCGATACCCGCAGCGCCTGCCAGGGGCACTGGGTATGTCCCTGACGCTCGCTGACAAGGGTGAAGCCGACAAAGCCATGGCCCTGCTAAAAAGGCTGGCCAGGCAACACCCTGGGCAACAACAGGAAATATTGAAGGCACAAGCCTATGTCCACGAAGTGCGACATGCCTATTTTGCTGCCCTGAACACTTATGAACAAATACTGGCTACCAGCCCCACTGACCGCGATGCCCTGCGCGGTCGTATTCTGATCGCTGCCAAGCTGGGCGCACCTCATCTGGCAGCCGGCATGGCAGCACGACATCCCGGCCTGCTGAGCAACAAGGAGTTGGCGGCAATCCAGCAGGATGAAACCGCGATCACCATACGCTGGGGCCGCCTGCCAACATCCAAACAACAAAGGGCTGACAAAGAAACTGCGCAAGCAATTAGCGCCCTGGAAAACAGACTGCAGCAACTGAAGGCGGCAGGCAAAGACGAGTCTGCTGATGCGCGGCGCGCCCGATATGACCTGATTGCAGCGCTTTATGACCGTCTGGATATGCACCGGGTGATCACACTTTACAAGCAAATTCCTTTATCTCCGGCAGCCATACCACCCTATGTACTCAGCGCGGTAGCCAACGCCTATCTTTATGTTCATCAACCGGCCAGGGCGCGTGATTTATTATTGCAGGCACTTCGGCAGACGCCCGGTAATTTTGATGCCCGCCTGTCCCTGGTCTATGCCTACGTGGAAAATGAGGAATTTAAGCAGGCACGGCAGCTTATTCAGGGACTCGCCAGACACCAACCGGTCTGGCTGGGAAAAGCTTCATCACCCTATCGCCAGGAAAATCCTGACAAACTGCTGGCGGACAGCACCGTCGCGCTGGTTGAGGCCTTTGCCGACAATCTGGCCTCAGCCCAGTCACAAATCGAGACACTGGTCAACAATGCACCCAACAATCCGGGATTGCGCAGTGAACAGGCATCAATCTACCTATGGCGCGGCTGGCCCTATCGCGCCCGGGATGAATTCCAACTGGCACTGGGCACAGACCCTGAGAATCTCGATGCCCGAACAGGGCGGGCCGAGGCCTTGCTGTCACTGGCGGATTATCGTGGCGTCCATCAGGCGCTGAAAAAACTGCAGCAGAACAGATCAAGCCACCCGGTACGCAGACTGACACGCCAGTGGGAACTACACAATATGCGTCAACTGTACCTGGAAACCGGCTATAACAAAAGTTCCGGCTCCCAGGTGGGTAGCAGGGATCTGACTCTGGATTCCTGGCTCTATGCCCGACCCTGGAAATACCGCTACCGGCCTTTTGTTCATTCCCACCTGGCCTCTTCCCGCTTCCCAGAAGGAACTGAGAATTTCAAAAGGCTGGGCATTGGTATGGAATACCGCGCACCTGCGCTCGAACTCGTCTCAGAACTCAGCCGCGACATTGACACCTCCGTCAACCCCGGTCTCTCTCTGCAAGGCTTGTGGAAACCGGAGGACCATTGGCGCCTGGGAATGTCCTATGACAGCTACAGCAATGATATTCCCCTGCGGGGCCGGCTTAATGAAGATATCGATGGCTGGTCAGCGGGCCTGACTGGCAACTATTATTTCCACGAATCGCGACGCATCGAAACAGGACTGCAGTATCTGGATTTCAGCGATGGCAACACCCGCAAAAGCGTCCATGCCAATATTTTTCAACGCCTGCTGAGCCGACCGCATTACAAACTGGAGTCTACTGCAGCACTTTATAGCTCGCGCAACAGCCGTAAAAACGCGCCTTATTTCAATCCGCGCCGCGATCTTTCCTTCGATATCACATTGACCCATGAATGGTTGCAATACCGCCATTATGCACAGGCTTTCCGCCACCGCCTGGGCACCACCCTGGGCATTTACGATCAAAGCAGTTTCGGCAGTGATCCGACCTGGATGCTACGTTATGAACAACAGTGGAATGCCAATGACCGTTTCGAGCTGCGTTATGGTGCTGCTTATGCCCGAAAAATCTACGATGGCGCAGCCGAATATGACCTGCGACTCGACTTGGTCCTCGACTGGCGATTCTGAGATGCGCTGCATAACCCCATCTGTCATCCTGTTACTGGCTACCAGTCTCTGCTCGTTGACAAGCGGTGCGGGAGAGCAGTTCATTGCCATTTGCTACCACGATGTACAGGACAACATTCAGCATGATCGCGTCGCCGATGCCCTCACCATCAGTACCGATGAACTGGTGGCACAGTTCTCCTGGCTGCGGGAGCACGGCTATCAGCCCGTCAGCCTGGATGATATTCTCGCTGCCCGAAAGGGCGGGAAACAACTGCCTGAAAAGGCTGTACTACTGAGCTTTGACGATGGCTATGAGAGTGTTTACACCCGGGTATTTCCCTTGCTGAAGCTATTTCATTATCCTGCCATCATAGCCCCCGTGGTCAGTTGGATAGAACAGCAGGGTGGCAATGTGCTGTATGGTGACAAGCCGGTATCCCGTGCGGCCTTTCTCAGCTGGGGGCAACTGCGGGAAATGGCGGATTCCGGCCTGGTCGAGATTGCCTCCCACAGCAATGATCTCCATCATGGCATCCTCGGCAATCCCCAGGGAAACCGGCAGGCTGCAGCAACAACCTATGCCTATCTGAAAAAGAAGCAGCGCTATGAAAGCACGAAGGAATACCGCGCCCGGATCACCCGGGATCTGCGCACCAGCAGTAATATCATCGCGCAACGCACCGGCCACCGCCCCAGAAGCATCGTCTGGCCCTATGGCAGCTACAGCCAGCCGGCCATCGAGATCGCCGCACAATTGGGTATGCCGATCACCTTCGGTCTGGAAGTTGGCCTGAATAGCATTTACGATCTGCAGGCTGTCCGCCGTATCCTGGTGATGGACAGCAGCCATCTGGCCGATCTGGTCACCAGCCTGGTACAGGCTGATAAACCGCCACCGATCCGGGTCGCTCATGTGGATCTTGATTATATCTACGACCCTGACCCTGAACAGCAGGAACGCAATCTCGGCCACCTGCTCGACCGCATAAAGGCATTGCAAATCAACACCGTATATCTGCAAGCCTTTGCGGACCCGGATGGCGATGGCAATGCAGATGCCCTGTATTTCCCCAACCGTCATCTTCCGGTACGTGCCGATTTATTTAACCGCGTCGCCTGGCAGCTGTACACCCGTAGCGGTGTCAATGTCTACGCCTGGTTACCGGTACTGTCCTTTGTGCTGAATAAAGAGGACCCCGCTGCCGAACAACTGGTTAAGCAGGAAACCGGGCAACGGACTGATCGTGAAAGCGGCGTAGCGGACTATCGCCGCCTGTCACCTTTCAGCGCCCGGGCACACCGTATTGTCCAGGAAATTTATGAGGATCTGGCCATCCATGCCCACTTCCAGGGCCTGCTGTTTCATGATGACGCCTACCTGTCAGATTATGAAGATGCCAGCCAAACAGCCAGGCGCATTTACCGGCAACAGTGGCAATTGCCTGCCTCGCTGTCCGCCATTCGTAGTAACCCGCAATTATTCAGTCAATGGACCCAACAGAAAACCGCCACATTGGTATACTGGACACAAACATTGGCTGACCGGGTCCGGTATTATCGTCCAATAGTCAAGACAGCCCGTAATCTGTATGCCGAAGTCATCATGAATCCCGCAGCACAAAACTGGTATTCACAGTCGTTACAAAGTTTCCTCTCCAGCTATGACTATACCGCCCTCATGGCCATGCCGTTCATGGAAAGGGCACGTAGGCCGGAAGAATGGTTAAAAAAACTGGTATCCCGGGTCGCTGCCATCCCCGGCGCCCTGCAACACACGGTCTTCGAACTGCAAAGCGTCGACTGGCGCGTGCAGAAACCGATCGGCAGCACCCGCCTGCGGAAACAGATGCGTCTCCTGCAGTCACTGGGGGTGCAGAATTTCGGTTATTACCCGGATGATGCACCACAGGATTATCCGCTCATCAGGAAAATCAGACCCATCATCTCTCTCAGCGATTACCCCTATCCGGCACAATGACAGAATTCCTGGCACAACTGGCATCGGGGCTGCTCTACTTTGAGTTCTATTATCCGCTATTCATGG
>CAZFJS010000018.1:16396-19660 GCA_964519605.1 uncultured Gammaproteobacteria bacterium | reverse complement strand
TGAGCGAATGATAACGCCGCTGGGCGGGAAAAGAGGCCCAGCCCTTCGGGTTGCGTCTGAAAAAGCGCCACTCTGCGTTGCTCGTCGTTCATTTGGCGTCACCAAACCGCTCTCCTCGCGCCTTGATTGGCGCTTTTTCAGACGCAACAGTGCCTATTGCATTAGTGTTAACAGGCCCTAATCTGTATCATGCGTATTGCTTTCCTTCTTATCTGTCTGCTGCCTTCAGTAGTTACGGTCGTCTGGGCCGCGGACAAGCCGGGGCATAATCCTCCGCTTGCTACCGCGAAGAAAGGCGGCGGTCCGGCGCCTGTGCCGGAAGTCACGATCGTTCACCGCAACAGAGGCTTGATTGAGGAGTACCGCATTAACGGCAAGCTCTATATGATTAAGGTGGTGCCAAAGAAGGGTATTCCCTACTTTCTGCTGGATTCGGATGGTGATGGCAATTTCGATCGGCGTGAAACCGAACTGGACCCGGACATTTTAATTCCTTCCTGGACGCTGTTTCGTTGGTAAGCGTCTGAAATCCGCCGGCAGAGTGCCTTGACGGGGAATGTGGACAACTGTGTGGATAAGACGGCATACGGTGGGCTGCGTTTCTGTGACTGTCTTTTTTCAGCTTGGCAGTATGCTTGCTTATAATATAAATAATCATTTTAATACAGTGGGTTGGCGGTTAGTTCTGTCCGAGGTGGCCAGCCAGGTGCGGAGGCTAGCATGCGTATTGCTGATGTCGGCGTATGTGTATAAGCTTTGTTTGACTTATGATGGTGTGAAATCGACAAGATTGCTATTGCTTCGCCGGTAATCAGCACGAAAAATGTCCAGTATGTCTTCTGTCAGCCTGCGTCAAAAATACAGCGGAAATCCTGGCGCCGATATCGGAGAATTGCGGGCGCGTTATCCTCTGGTCGATGTCTTGAGAGGGGGGGCTGTTCTATTAATGGTGGTTTATCATTTCAGCTTTGACCTGAATTATTTCCACCAGGTCCATGTCGACTTTTACCATGATTCTTTTTGGCTAGGGTTTCGCACGCTCATTGTGACCCTTTTTTTGCTGCTGGTGGGCGTTAGCCTGCATTTGGCGACCCGCTTTGGTTTTGACCGGCGACGATATCTGCGCCGTCTGGGGCTGCTGGTCTGTTGTGCGGCACTGGTGAGTCTGGGTAGCTATCTTGTTTTTCCTGCCAGGATGATTTATTTCGGTATCCTGCATTTTATTTTTGTTGCCAGCCTGTTGGGTTTGCTTATGCTCCATTATCACTGGGTTAATTTGTTTGCCGGCCTGGGTCTAGTCATCCTGGGTTGGCGTTTGCAGCATCCACTGTTCGATTTGCCCGCGCTGCAATGGGTGGGCATGATGACTCACAAGCCTCTGACCGAGGATTATGTTCCCTTGCTGCCGTGGTTTGGTGTGGTGATGCTCGGGCTGTTTCTCGGCCGGCAATTTTTCAATGAATCATGGGCCTCGCTCGGTCGCTGGCAGGGGCAATGGCGCTGGCAACGGTTGATGGCGCTGGGCGGCCGTCATAGCCTGTTGATCTATATGGTGCATCAGCCCTTGTTATTCGGCCTGCTGTACCTGCTGGTGGGCGAGCCGGCGCTGTCATGATGAAAGCGACGTTGGATTGGAAAAAGTATCTGGATGTATTGCTGCAGGCAGCATTCTGGCAGCGGGCCTCTTTTGTTATCACACTGATTCTTATAGTCATTATTTCCTGGATGCTAGCCGGAGTCGGTTGGCGGCTGTTGCCGGTACCCCCTCAGGTGCGCCCCCCGATAGTGACGGCCCCCGCGTCTCGAATAGTGCCTGAGCAGGCGCTCGGAGGTGCAGCCGGCAGGATTGCTCAGTGGCATTTATTTGGCCGCGCACAACACGCGGGGACGCAGGCCCGGCAACCGACACCGGTGGTGATGCCGGAGACCAAGCTGGCACTGGTGTTGCGGGGGGTGTTTGCCTCAAAAGATCCCACGAAGGCGGGTGCCATTGTCTCGCAGCGCAATGGCCAGCAGGCATTTTATACCCTGGGGGCGCAGTTGCCAGGCGGGGCGATGCTCAAGGAGGTACACACGGACCGCATTGTCCTGTTACGTAATCATCGCCTGGAAACCCTGCGGCTACCAAAAGAGACCACTGGCAAGAACGCCGCCATTCCACGGGGTAGCGCCGGTGGACGTTTCAGTCCGGCTTCCGGGGCTAATATGAGCCTGAAGGGGTATCGGGATCTGCTGCTGGATAATCCCCAGAAGGTGGCCGATCTGGTCCAGTTGCAGCCCTACCGTCAGGGGGGGCGCTTGCTGGGTTATCGCGTGCAACCCGGCAGGGATCGAGGCTTTTTATCCCGCTTTGGATTACAGTCAGGCGATGTGGTTACCGCGGTCAACGGTATCAGGATCAACTCGCCCGCCAGGGGATTGAGCATCATGCGTAGTTTGGCGAAGAATGCCAATGAGGTTAGAATTGAGCTGTTGCGCCGTGGTGTTTCCCGTTCCATCGTACTCAACCTGAATCAATAGGCATGACGCGGCCCTGCTTTGCCTGATTTCAGGAAACACTTGCTGCGGGAGGATTTATTTCATAGAATACGCGGTCTTTATGGTTGTCTGTCTGGATGCAAGGCGCATGTTTGGAGCGACCATGGGCGTATCCTGATCAAAAGTGATTGATATCAGTTTTAAGGACTATAGAGGTAGAGAATATGAAACCGGGGATCCATCCAGCTTACGAAGCGCTTACGGCAACATGTGGTTGCGGCAACAGCTTTACAGTACGTTCTACCGCGGGGCATGATCTGCACCTGGATGTCTGTTCTGCATGCCATCCTTTTTACACCGGAAAACAGAAGCTGGTGGACACTGCCGGGCGTGTGGATAAATTCAAGCAGAAATACGGCATGAAAAAGTAACGGCGGCCGTTGGTCTGTCGGTACGGGAGGGGCGCAGTGGTCAGGCGCCCCTTTTTTGTGGCCTGTCAGTGTACAGCAGTGAGGTTTCGGTCCTCGGTGGTCGCCCTGCTGATAGCCGTCCCCTGGCTGCCGTCGGCAGGCGCTGTCTGCAGCCCGCCGGCTCATGTGGATGAATATGTGCGGGTGGCCTATGTGTATGATGGCGATACGGTGAGATTGCAGGATGGCCGCAAGGTGCGGTTTGTCGGTATCAATGCGCCGGAATTGGCACATGATGGGCATCCTGCCGAACCTTTGGCTCAGGCGGCCAGGCAGGCGCTGAAAGCGCTGTTGGCGGCCAATCCGCGGGTTGGTC
>CAZFJS010000018.1:14891-16296 GCA_964519605.1 uncultured Gammaproteobacteria bacterium | reverse complement strand
CAGGCGGCCAGGCAGGCGCTGAAAGCGCTGTTGGCGGCCAATCCGCGGGTTGGTCTGCGTTTTGGCGCGCAACATTTTGATCATTACCACCGGGTGCTGGCGCATCTTTTTACGGATAAGGGGCGGAGTATCCATGCCTGGTTACTTGAACAGGGCTTTGCTGCGAGCATCGCCATCCCGCCAAACCTCTGGCATCAGGCTTGTTACCAGCAGGCCGAACGGCTTGCACGCCAGGAAAAACGTGGTATCTGGGCGCTACCTTATTATCTGCCGCTGTCAGCCAAACGCCTGGATGGGCGAGTTCGCGGTTTTCATCTGATTAGTGGGCGGGTACGCAAGCTTAGCCGCAGCAGAAAGTCCATCTGGCTGAAGCTTGATGATGGCGTGGATTTGCGCATTGCCCGCCAGGATCTGCAATATTTTGAGCGGCAGAATTTTGAACGCTACGTTGGGCAGCGCGTGGAGGCTCGGGGTTGGCTGCATCCTTACAGGAACCGTACGGTGTTGCGGATCCGTTATCCTTTTGCCCTGCAGCTGGAGAGGTGAGACTGAAGCACATGTCCCTGGAAAATCTCATTCAGTTCATAGGGTTATAGTTGCACTTCTCCGGATAGTCGCGGATAATGCATGGTTTTATCTGACAGCAGCCGGTAATTGTGGCATGATAGGAGTCTAATGACAGAACAACGTAAAAAAGATGCACTGGCGTATCACGCCTTGCCGGTTCCTGGCAAAATCGGGGTGGTCATCACCAAGCCCTGCATGACGCAGGATGAGCTGGGACTTGCCTACACGCCAGGTGTCGCAGAGCCAGTGCGGGCCATCGCGGTTCACGAAGAAGACGCCTATCGTTATACTGCCAAGGGCAATCTGGTGGCGGTGATCACGGATGGCAGTGCTGTGTTGGGGTTGGGCAATGTCGGTCCCCTGGCCAGCAAGCCGGTCATGGAGGGCAAGGGCGTGTTGTTCAAGAAATTTGCGGATATCGATGTGTTCGATATCGAAGTTGATGCCGCATCTCCCCAGGCTTTTATCGATACGGTGACCAGTATTGCGCCGACCTTTGGCGGCATCAATCTTGAAGATATCACCGCACCTCGCTGTTTTGAGATTGAGGCTATTCTGAGGGAGCGTCTGGATATCCCGGTATTTCATGATGACCAGCACGGTACCGCGGTCATTATCGGTGCGGCGCTGCTCAATGCGCTGGACTTGCAGGGGAAAACCCTGGAGGATGCCAGGATCGTGTGCCTGGGGGCCGGCGCTGCCGGAATCGCCTCTATGCGGCTGCTGGTAGCTTTGGGCGCACAGCGGGAAAATATCCGCCTGCTGGATCGGGGGGGTGTTATTCACTGTCAACGAGAGGATCTCAACCCTTATAAGCGGGAATTTGCCGTTGAGACGG
>CAZFJS010000018.1:4385-14791 GCA_964519605.1 uncultured Gammaproteobacteria bacterium | reverse complement strand
GCCGCAGTTCAGGCCTTGTCGGCCCTGGCGCGGGAACCGGTACCACAGGAGGTGCTGGATGCCTACCGTCTGGATCATCTGGAGTTCGGCAGTGAATACATTATCCCCAAACCCCTGGATCCGCGCCTGATTGACCATATTCCTCCCGCAGTCGCGCGTGCGGCGATCAACGCGGGGCTGGCACGCAAGGCCTACCCTGAATTCTACCCCCAGGCCCTGGATGATCTGGTTGAGGAGTGCGCCTGAGCGTCGTTTCCAGAGGGTAAGTCCATACCGGTGCCGGCTTTTTCCATTAACAAAAAAATCTGTAAGGCCGATGTCAATTAGGCCCGGGTTTGTCCCGGAGCCAAGATATTTTAGGAAGAAATGCGTGTTATCAGGCCCTAACACAGACAAGGAGCTGCCATGAAAAAAATTACCATTATCGGTGCAGGTCGTGTCGGCGAGTCGACCGCGCAAATCCTCGCCAATGAAGAGCTTGCCCACGAGATTGTCCTGATCGATGTCAGAGAGGGTGTCGCCCGGGGCACGGCGCTGGATATCCAGGAATCGGCAACCCTGTTCGGTTTCGACACCAAGGTCAGTGGCGACGAACAAGCGGCCGCCATGGCTGATTCAGGCATTGTCATCATTACGGCAGGCTTGCCGCGCAAGCCGGGTATGTCGCGCTCGGATGTGCTGGATGCCAACCTTAAAATTATCCGCACGATTACCGCAGATATCCAGCGCTATGCGCCCCAGGCCACTGTCATCATGGTGACCAACCCGGTGGATATCCTTACCTATGCGGTTTGGCGGCAGACGGGGTGGGCGAGAAACCGGGTGTTCGGACTCTCCGGAGTACTGGATGCGGCGCGTATGGCGAGTTTCATTGCGCTGGAAACCGGTTTTTCCATCAAGGATGTCACCACCATGGTATTAGGGGGGCACGGCGATTCCATGGTGCCCATGCCTCATTACACGACCATCAACGGGATTCCCATCGATTACTTTCTCAGCGCTGAGCAGCTGGCGCGGATCGTCGATAGAACCCGTGCCGGGGGGGCGGAGATCCTGGCCCTGAAAAAGACCAGCAGCGCCAATGATTCGCCAGCCGCGGCGGTTGCGGCCATGGTGGATGCGATCAGCAATAACCGCCGTCGAATCTTGCCCTGCGTCGCCATTCTGGACGGTGAATATCAGCAACAGGATATCGCCATTGGTGTGCCTGTCGTGCTTGCGGGCACCGGTATGGACGGGGTCGTTGAGCTGCGGTTGAACGAGGAAGAGGCCCGCCAGTTTCAGAACTCCGTCTTACAGATTCGCCAGGATCTTGCCGCTGTGGCCTGAGTCATGGGAAGGGGAAAAACCTGATGAAACGCCATACGATTACCATTACCGATAATGCCAGCGGCAAGCGCATGGAACTTGAGGTGCGCCAGGGCACTTTGGGGCCTCCGGCCATGGATATCAGCAATCTCTATCGTGATTTCGGGTATCTGACCTATGATCCCGGTTTCCAGTCTACCGCCAGTTGTAGCAGCGGCATTACTTATATTGATGGCGACCAGGGTGTGCTGCTGTACCAGGGTTATCCCATTGAGCAGCTGGCCGAGAAGAGCAGTTTCCTGGAAGTTGCCTATCTGATGCTCTACAACCGGTTGCCATTGAAGCAGCAACTCGATGAGTTTACGACCACCATTTCCAGGCACACTATGATCAAGGAAAGCCTGCGGAGTTTCTACCAGGGCTTCTATCATGATGCCCACCCCATGGCGAGCATGGTGGGTGTGGTGGGTTCCCTGTCCGCTTTTTACCATGATTCCACCGATATCCATGACCCGGCCCATCGTGAGGTGGCGGCACTGCGCATGATTGCCAAGATGCCCACGATTGCTGCCGGCTGTTATAAATACTCCATAGGCGAACCTTTTATTTATCCACGCAATGACCTGAGTTACTGCGGTAACCTGTTGCATATGATGTATTCGGTTCCCTGTGAGGACTATGAAGTTGATCCGGTGGCCGAGAAGGCGCTGGACATGATTTTTATCCTCCATGCAGATCATGAACAAAACGCCAGCACGGCCACCGTGCGTTTGGCCGGCAGTTCCGGCGCGAACCCCTTTGCCTGCATTTCCTCCGGCATCACCGCCCTGTGGGGCCCGGCTCACGGGGGCGCCAATGAGGCCGTGCTGCGTATGTTGGGGGAGATCGGGAATGTCAAAAATATTCCCCGCTATATCGACAAGGCCAAGGACCGGGATGATCCTTTCCGCTTGATGGGCTTTGGCCACCGGGTTTATAAAAATTATGATCCCCGCGCCAAAATTATCAGGGAAATGTGCTATCAGGTGCTGGAAAAATTCAATGATGCCAATGATCCACTGTTCGAACTGGCCATGCGCCTGGAAGAGATTGCCCTCGAGGATGAATATTTTATCGAACGCAAGCTCTATCCCAATGTGGACTTTTATTCCGGTATTATCTACAAGGCGCTGGGTATCCCGATCAACATGTTTACCGTCATGTTTGCGATCGCCCGCACGGTGGGTTGGGTGGCGCAGTGGATGGAGATGATTGCCGCACCCAATCAGCGCATCGGCCGCCCTCGGCAGATCTATACGGGGCACGGGATGCGCGATTATGTGCCCCCGGAGCAGCGCTAGCCGGCTGCTATGAGCGACCTAGAATAAGGTTTCCGGTACCGATTTCCGGCTGCCAGCCGATGTTTCCTTCTTGACACCGGGCCCGAGGGCCTCGTCGGCGTGTAGCCGGGGGATCAGGCGGGTGCGGAAGGTCTCAAAAATGGTCTTTTTCTGGGCACTGTTGGCCAGTTTTCCGCTCTTGGGGTCGATACGCACGGTCACCAGGCCACTGGGCCGCTTCAGCGCCTGTTCCGGCACGCCTTCCAGGCCCGTTTTCATAAAGGCAATCCACATCGGTAGTGCGGCATGCGCGCCGGTTTCCCGGTTTCCCAGAGAGCGGGTTTTATCGAAACCCACCCAGGCGATAGTGACCAGATGAGCGTTGAAGCCGGCGAACCAGGCATCCCGCTGGTCATTGGTAGTGCCGGTTTTCCCTGCAAGGTCATGCCTGCCCAGCACTCTTGCTCGCCGCCCGGTGCCGCGTCGAATGACATCACGCATCATGGAAGTCATCAGGTAGGCATTATCTTGAGTAATGACCTGCCGGGCAGGATTTTCCGCTATCCTTGCCGGTAAGGCAGGCTTCTCCTCGCCTTGTTCCAGGACTCTTTGCTGTGTACTGTTTGCCATCATCGCAGGTGTCTCAAGGGGACATTTTCGACAGACGGTGGGGGGCGTGGCCTCCCTGACAATTTCGCGGTCAGGCCCCAGAATACGTTGCACAAAATAGGGTTTTACCCCATAGCCGCCATTGGCGAAAACAGCATAACCACCGGCAAGCTGCAGGGGTGTGACGGCGCCGCTGCCCAGAGCCAGAGAGAGATTGTGTGGCAGTTTGTTTTTGTCGAAACCGAAGCGGCTCAGGTATTCCAGGGTGTAACTGACGCCAATGGCACGCAGCAGCCGGATTGAGACCAAGTTGCGCGATTTCACCAGGGCCTCACGCAGGCGGGTGGGTCCAAAGAAGCGGCCACTGTAGTTCTCCGGGCGCCAGGCACTTTCCAGCCCCGGGTCATCAAAGACCACCGGGGCATCGTTGATAATGCTGGCAGCGGTAAAGCCCTTTTCCAGGGCAGCCGAGTAGATAAATGGTTTGAAACTGGAGCCGGGCTGACGTCTGGCCTGGGTGACGCGGTTGAATTTGCTACGGTTGAAATCGAAGCCGCCGGTCAGGGCCAGAATCCCGCCGTTGTCGGGGTTAAGAGAAACCAGTGCGCCTTCCGCCTGGGGGATCTGGCTCAGGCGCCAGTGGCCGCCAGCTTGTGCAAATACCCTGATGATATCACCCGTGCGGAGGATCTCGGCAGCATTGACCGGGCGGGGACCCAGATGATTATCATCCAGGTAAGGGCGCGCCCAGGATAGACCCTGCCAGGGAATGGTGATTTCTCTGCCATCAGCGAGTCGGGCCTTGACTGTCCGCTCTTCCAGTTGTGTGACAACGGCCGCTAACAGGCCGCCCACCGTGGGTCGATTGCCCAGTACCTGCTGCCACGATTCATCTTCTGCCGGCAGTGCCATCACATGGTTTTCCGGACCGCGAAAGCCATGGCGCCGATCATACTCCAGCAGCGCCTTTCTCAGGGCCTTGTTGGCAGCGCGCTGCAGTTTGCTGTCCACCGTGGTGATGACGGAATAACCGGCGGTATAGGTCTGTTCACCGTACTGCTGCAACATCATGTTACGGACCATTTCGGCCACGTAGGCCGTTTCCACTTCAATGGCCAGGCCATGCAGACTGGCATGATCCTTTGCAGCCAGTGCCGTCTGATATTGCCGGGCATCGATATAGCCCAGTTTTTGCATCCGCCGCAGGACATAGTTGCGACGCAGCAGGGCGCGCCCCGGATTAGTAATGGGGTTGTAACGTGAAGGTGCTTTGGGTAGGCCTGCAATCATGGCCATTTGAGCGATAGTGAGCCGGTCCGGGGGCAGGCCATAATAGGTCTGGGCGGCGGCAGCGATGCCATAGGCGCGGTGTCCCAGGTAGATCTTGTTGATGTACAGCTCCAGAATTTCTTCCTTACTCAGTTCACGCTCTATCTTTAGGGCGAGAAAAATTTCACTGAGTTTGCGCAGATAGGTTTTTTTACGGCTGAGAAAGAAATTGCGTGCCACCTGCATGGTGATGGTACTGCCGCCCTGGGTTTTCTGACCGGTCTTGATCAGGTTGTACATGGCCCGCAGTATCCCGTGATAATCCACTCCGGGGTGCTGAAAAAAGCGGTCATCCTCGGCGGCAAGGATTGCTTGAATCATCATATCCGGTGTTTCATAGAAGCGAATCGGTGTGCGTTTCTTTTTGCCGAATTCGGCGATCAGTTTCAGATCCCGCGTATAGACCTTTAAGGGGACCTGCATGCGGATATCCCTGAGGGTTTCAATTGGCGGGAGATTGGGCGCGATATAAAAGTAGCTCGCGAGGCCGAGCGATAGTCCCAGCAGGCTGAAAAATACCATCGTGAGCAGGCCGGTCTTGAAGGTTTTTCGGAAGGAAATCATGTCAATGGGAGAAATGAGAACTCGGTCATAAAAATAAAAGAGGCTAGAGTATAAAACTTTTCCCGCCAGCGGACGATAACCTCACAAGCAAGCGCTTACATTATTGTTATTTAAAAGCACAGAACCTATAGTTGACAACCGGATGAGTATACCAGAACGAACAATACTTGCCTGTACAGTGATAAAAGGAACTTATGGATTTCCATCTGTTTAATAAAACAGCCGCTACACTCATCGGTCTGGATATCAGTTCAACCTCGGTGAAGTTGCTGGAACTGGGGCTCAGCGGAGATCGCTATCGTGTTGAGAGTTACGCGGTGGTGCCTCTGCCGGAAAATGCTGTAGAAGAAAAAAATATTGCGGATGTGGAAGCCGTGGGAGGCGCCATTAAACGGGCCGTTACTCGTGCCGGCACCCGTACCCGGCAGGCCGCTGTTGCTGTGGCCGGTTCCGCTGTCATCACCAAGATCATTTCAATGCCGGCATCCCTGTCAGATGATGACATGGCGGACCAGATTCAGCTGGAAGCGGATCAGTATATCCCCTATCCCATGGAGGAAGTCAATCTGGACTTTGAAGTATTGGGACCCTCGGAAAAAAATGAAGAAATGGTGAATGTCCTGCTGGCGGCCTCGCGCAGCGAAAACGTTGATATCAGAGTAGCCGCCCTGGAGGTCGGTGGCTTGATAGCAAAAGTTGTCGATGTGGAGGCTTTTGCTATGGAGTCAGCTTTTTCTCTGCTGGGTCACCAGCTACCGGACAACGGCATCGGCAAGACCATTGCTGTGGTGGATGTGGGTGCAACCATGACAACGCTGAGCGTCTCCCATGATTTCAAGGTGATCTATACCCGGGAGCAGGTTTTTGGCGGTAAGCAGTTGACCGATGAGATTCAGCGACGCTATGGCCTCTCTTATGATGAAGCGGGTCTGGCCAAAAAACAGGGGGGGCTGCCGGATAATTACGGACCAGAGGTGTTGCAGCCTTTCAAGGAGGCGATGGTGCAGCAAGTCAGCCGGTCGCTGCAGTTTTTCTTTTCTTCCAGCCAGCATAACAGTGTGGATCATATTGTTTTGGCCGGTGGCTGTGCCGCAATCAAGGGTGTTGACACCATGATAGAGGATAAGCTGGGTATTACCACCTCGGTTGCCAATCCTTTTGCCAATATGTCTTTGACCTCACGCATCAAGCCGGAGGCGATCAGGAGCGATGCTTCATCATTAATGATCGCCTGTGGTCTTGCTTTAAGAAGGTTTTCTGACCGATGACATGTATTAATCTGCTGCCCTGGCGGGAAACGCGGCGCAAGGAACAACAACGGCAATTTTTCACTGTGGCAGGTACCGCCGCAGTCCTAATGGCTGTGATTGTCTTCTATATTCATTTTTATATTGGTGGTCTGATCGATGACCAGAATAACAGGAACAATTTTCTGCAGAGCGAGATCAGCAAGGTTGATAAAAAGATCAGTCAGATCAAGGCGCTGAAGTCAGAAAAAGAGAAATTGCTCGCCCGGATGAATATTATCCAGCAGTTACAGACCCGGCGGCCGGAGATTGTACATGTTTTTGAAGAACTCGCCCGCAGTGTTCCGGAGGGCATCTATCTCACTAACGCGAAACAGGAAGGTGTCCTCATTACGCTGGATGGTGTGGCCCAGTCCAATGCCAGGGTGTCCTCTTTCATGAGAAATCTTGACAAATCCCGGTGGTTTGCCGATCCCCAGTTGGAAGTAATCAAGGCGGATGACAATCAGCAGGTCCGCACCAGCCATTTCAAATTGCATGTCAAACTGGTCAGGCAGGGTGAAGCAGACACATGAAGATTGATCTGGAGCAGCTAAAAAATATTGATTTCAATGATGTATCGAAATGGCCACGGCCATTAAAGATTACCGCCATTGTTTTGTTATGCGTCGCAGTGCTGGGGGGGGGGATCTGGTTTGATACCAGAAGCCAGCTGGCTGTACTGGATACGGCACATCGCAAGGAGCAGGAACTGAAGAATGTCTATACCGGAAAGGCTCACCAGGCGGCCAATTTGAGTGCCTACAAAGCACAAATGGTGGAGATGAAACGTTCTTTTGGTACCATGCTCAGGCAGCTGCCCAGCAAGACAGAAGTGGAGGCCTTGTTGGTGGATATTTCCCAGACAGGTCTGGAAAGTGGTCTGGAGTTTGAGTTGTTCAAACCGGAAAATGAAAAACCGGCGGAGTTCTATGCCGAGCTGCCGATTAAAATCAAGGTGACGGGCAACTATCATGAATTCGGCAAGTTTGTCAGCGATGTTGCGCGCCTGTCACGAATTGTAACATTGCAGGATTTTTCCATTATGCCAATGAAGGGCAAGAATAAGTCACAGAATGCCCTGGAAATGGAGATTACGGCCAAGACATACCGTTATCTTGAAGAGGGCGAAAGCCAATCGGCGGCTGATAAAAAAGGAGCCGGAAAATGACCGCGCTTGCTGGCAGCGTGCGTAGAACATCTGTAATCCGCATGCAGGATGGTATTCCCAGGCGGATTTATCGCTACCACAGACTGGGTATCCTGCTCTTGTTGTTGGCATTGACAGCCTGCAGCGACAGTGGGGGGGTCAATGATCTGGAAAAATTTGTCAGTCAGGCCAGGATGCAGAAGGGCAAGGTTGAACCCCTGCCAGAATTCAAGCCGGCTGAAACTTTTGTCTATGGGGCGGCAGAGATGCAGGATCCCTTTGCCGCCTGGCAATCAGAGATCAAGCCGGCAGCGCGGGTCACCTCCATGGTTCAGGGTATTCGGCCCAATGTTAACCGGCGCAAGGAAATTCTGGAAAATTATCCTTTGGATACCCTGCGGCTGACCGGCTTCCTTGAGTATGGCCAGCAGCGTTGGGGCCTGGTGAAGGCCCCGGATGACATCATCTACCGGGTACGGCTCGGTAACTATCTGGGAGAGAATTACGGTAAGGTGACCCGGGTGCTGGAAAACAAGCTGGTGCTAATGGAGATCGTCCCGGATGGCCTGGGTGGTTGGGAAGAGCACCAGGCTGCACTGTCTGTAGATACAAAAAAATGATCCCAATACGGGGGTTGATTATGGAACGGTTAATAAATGGCTGGCGACGGCCGGATGATAGGAAGACAGATATGAAGACAGGCTTTTTTTCTGAAAATAGGCTGCAGTGGCTGCGGGCAGGTGTTGCCGCAATCTTCCTGTTGTTAATCCCGGCTCTCGGTAGTGCAGCAGTACCCAACAAACAGCAGGTGACAACTCATGTGCTGGAGCATATCGATTTCTCTGCACTGCCGGGCAACAGGGTGCAGCTGCACCTCCGGTTCTCGGGCTCACAGCCAATCAGCAACCCTTTAAGCTTCACTATAGATAATCCTGCCAGGATAGCGCTGGATTTTCCCGCTACGACCAGCAAGGTGCCCAAGAGACAGACCATCGGCGTGGGCGTGGCAAAGAGCATCAATGCCATCGAAGCCCGCGGTCGTACCCGTATCGTACTCAATCTTAACCAGATGGTGCCCTATGAGACCCGTATCAAGGGTAACCATGTCTTTATTATTTTGGATAGTCCGGCGCCAGATACACTGTCGACAACGACAACGGCCGTTTTTCCTGGCAAGACAAGTACTGCTGCTGCGGCTTCAGCAAGTGCTCAGCGTATAACAGGCATCGATTTTCATCGTGGTAAAAAAGGTGCCGGCCGTATTGTGGTGAAGTTATCTGATGCCGCTATTCCGGTTAATGTCAATGAATCCGCCAACCGGATTATTGTCGATTTTATCGGTACTGTATTGCCTGCTGAATTGGTACGGCGCATGGATGTGGTCGACTTTGCCACCCCGGTGACGATAATCGATAGCTTTAATAATGGCCGTAACGCGCGCATGATCATCGAGACACAGGGCAAGTTCGAACATCTGGCCTACCAGTCAGATGATGTCTTTACCATGGAGATCAAGCCGGTTACGCCGGCACAGGAACGCCTGGCGCAACTGCGCAAGCCCGAATATAGCGGCAACAAGCTGTCGCTTAGTTTTCAGGATATCGAGATCCGCTCGGTGTTGCAGTTGATCGCGGATTTTACCGGCATGAATCTGGTGACCAGTGATTCGGTGAAAGGCAATGTTACCCTGCGGCTGAAGAACGTGCCCTGGGATCAGGCGATGGACATCATTCTCAGGACCAAGGGGCTGGCAATGCGTAAGACCGGGAATGTGATCCTGGTGGCACCCGCCGAGGAAATCGCCACACGGGAAAAACAGGAACTGGAATCCCAGCAGAAGGTTAAGGAACTGGCCCCCCTGTTTACCGATATGGTCCAGGTCAATTACGCCAAGGCAGAGGATATTGCCACGCTGCTTAAGGCGAAGGAAAATTCTCTGTTGTCGGAGCGGGGCAGCGTGACCGTGGATGTCCGTACCAATGCCTTGCTGGTACGCGATACTGCCGAGCGACTGGATGAGATGAGAAAACTGGTGGCCAAGCTGGATATACCCGTGCGCCAGGTGCTGATCGAGGCGCGGATTGTTGTGGCCAATAATGACTTCAGCCGTGATCTGGGGGTGCGTTTTGGTGCCACCGGGGTGCAGAAAATCGACAACAGTACCCGGGTTGGCGCTTCCGGCAGTCTCACCGGTACCGACGGGATTACCGGGCCACCGCCGGTTTCACTGCCATCCTTGAACGATCGACTCAATGTCAGTCTGCCCGTGGCCAATCCGGCTGGCAAGATTGCCCTTGCCGTGCTGGGTTCGGACTTCCTGGTGGATCTGGAATTGTCCGCCATGCAGGCGGAAGGCCAGGGTGAGGTGATCTCCAGCCCTCGTGTCATCACGGCCAATCAGACGGAGGCGGTGATCGAGCAGGGTTCGGAAATCCCTTATCAGCAGGCCTCTTCCAGTGGTGCGACTTCGGTTTCCTTCAAGAAGGCAGTACTCAGTTTGCGGGTGACGCCGCAGATCACGCCGGATGACCGGGTGATCATGGATCTGCAGGTGAACAAGGATAACAAGGGCGAAGTCTTTCAGGGCGTACCCAGTATCGACACTCGTTCGGTGACCACACAGGTACTGGTGGACAATGGCGAAACCGTGGTGCTCGGTGGCATCTATGAACAGATCAAAAACGATACCAAAACCAGTGTCCCCTTCCTGGGCGATTTGCCGGTGATCGGCGCCTTGTTCCGCAGTACCAGCAAGCAGAACAAAAAGAAGGAGCTGCTGATTTTTGTGACCCCGAAAATTCTCAAGGAAGGACTAAAGCTGAATTAGGCCATTTATCCTGC
>CAZFJS010000018.1:2813-4285 GCA_964519605.1 uncultured Gammaproteobacteria bacterium | reverse complement strand
TGAATGCCCGGGAGTTTTCCAAGATGATCAAATTTGTCAGAACATTTGCCCTGTTATTTGCCGCAGGAATACTAACGGGCTGTCTCTCCAGCAACGACTCTTTTGTGACCAGCAACAACGGCACTGCCGCCAGCACCAATGCCTCGGTGTCTTCCATCCTGCTGCTGGCCAGTTCACCCCAGTTGGGTTCCAGTGGCGCCACCAGCGTCACCATCACAGCGATCGTTAAAGACAGTGCCAATCTGGTGATGGATGCGGTCCCTGTTGTCTTTACAGCCGACAGTGGATCATTGGCCGTGACCCAGGGGACTACCGATGCCTCGGGGCAGGCGATTGCTACCCTCACATCGGGGGGCGATTTTACCAATCGTACCATCACGCTGACGGCCACGGCCGGGGCCCAGACCCAAAGCACCACGATCGATGTGACCGGCACCAGTATTTCCATCAGTGGGGAGAATACGGTGACCATCGGGGATTCCACCGTGTTGACTATGGTGTTGACGGATTCCGATGGTCAGGCTATCGCCGGGAAGACCGTGACGGTCACTTCGGCATTGGGCAATACCCTGAGCGCCGCCATCCTGAGTACCGATTCCGCGGGACAAATCCAGGTTACCGTCACCGCAGACAATGCCGGCAGCGATACCATTTCCGTCACCGCTCAGGGGGCTACGGCGACCCATAGTTTGTCGATATCCGCCGACCAGTTCCAGATTACTGCGCCGGCCGCCAATGCCGACGTCAATCTGGGTGCCTGCCAGGCGATCCAGCTCAGTTGGCAGAGTGGCGGCGTTCCCCAGAATGGCAAGACCATCAGTTTCTCCGCCACCCGCGGGGCGATCTATGCCGATAATGTCTGCACCACTACCGCTACTTCAGCGGTGACCAATGGCTCGGGTCTGGCGACGGTCTATATCAAGTCCGCCAATGCCGGGCAGTCCACCCTGACCGCCTTTGTCAGTGGGGGGCCCACCACCAGCAAGGCCATCAATTTTGTCGCGACCACGGCGGCTTTTATCGATCTCCAGGTGGACAAGGCCACCATCGGGCCCAATGATGGCTCCCAGTCGGTACAGCAGCAGGCCACCATCACCGTCACCATCCGTGATCCCAGCAACAATCTGGTGAAGGGTAAAGTGGTGCGCTTTTCCATCACCCAGGATGTCAGCGGCGGTACCCTGAGTACGGCGACAGCGACGACTGATGCCCTGGGTCGGGCGGCCACGACCTATATTTCATCTGCTGCCACCACCGCCAAAAACGGGGTGACGATCACGGCCTTTGTGGAAGATACCCCGGCAGTCACTGGCAGCATCAATCTTACTGTTGCCCAGAGCGGCTTGTTTGTCCGCCTGGGTACCGCTAATAATGTGGCTAAAATTGGTGCCACTTTATACAACAAGCAGTATACGGTGATCGTGACCGATGCCAGCGGTAATGCCGTGGCCAACAAAAGCGTCAACATTTCC
>CAZFJS010000018.1:0-2713 GCA_964519605.1 uncultured Gammaproteobacteria bacterium | reverse complement strand
CCCTGGATATTCGATATCGAGGGGGAGGCGGGTTTTCGGGAGCGTGAGCGGGCGGTCATCGAGCAGCTGACCCGCGAGCAGAATATCATCCTGGCCACCGGAGGCGGCGTGGTGCTGAACGGGGATAACCGCCGCCATCTGGCTGAGCGTGGACTGGTGATTTATCTGCGGGCTTCTGTGGCGCAGCAGCTGCAGCGCACCGCGCGGGATCGGCACCGGCCTCTGTTGCAGACGGCAGATCCCCGGGCGCGTCTGGAGGCGTTGATGCAGGTGCGCGACCCGCTGTATCGTAATATGGCCGACATCATCGTCGATACTGATCACCGCGGTATTCGCAATACTGTCAACAGGATTCTGCAGGCGATTATGAACTATCGGTCCCGTGACACCGTGGCGGCGCCATCCGCCAGGGAAGAGCCACAATGAAAACGCTGCAGGTGGCGCTGGATGACCGCAGTTATCCCATCTACATTGGTCATGGGCTGCTGCATAAGGCCAGTCTGCTGAGCCCCTTCATCGCGGGTCGGCAGATCATGGTGGTGAGCAATGAAACCGTTGCCCCCTTGTATCTGGACAGTGTGCTGGAGACCCTGGCGGATTATCAGTGTGCCACGGTCATCCTGCCGGATGGGGAGGAACACAAGCATCTGGCTACGGTGGAGCGGATTTTCGATGCCCTGCTGCAGGCCCGCTTTGCCCGTGATGCCACTCTGGTGGCACTGGGCGGTGGCGTGGTCGGGGATATGACGGGTTTTGCAGCGGCCTGTTATCAGCGGGGGGTAGCCTTCATCCAGTTGCCCACGACCCTGCTGGCCCAGGTGGATTCCTCGGTGGGTGGTAAAACAGGCGTCAATCATCCCCTGGGCAAAAATATGATCGGTGCCTTCCACCAGCCGCGTTGTGTGCTCATCGATACCGCTACGCTGGGTACCCTGGATGAACGCCAGCTGCGGGCAGGTATTGCCGAGGTCATCAAATATGGCCTGTTGCGTGATGCCGATTTTTTCCTTTGGTTGGAGGAACATATGGAATCCCTGCTGGCAGGTGATGACGAGATACTGGCCTATGCCATTGAACGTTCCTGTGTCAACAAGGCGGCCATTGTCGCTGCCGATGAAAGGGAATGTGGTATCCGTGCGCTGCTGAACCTGGGGCATACCTTCGGCCACGCCATTGAGACGGGTCTGGGCTATGGCGTCTGGTTGCATGGCGAGGCCATTGCCGCAGGCATGTGTATTGCAGCAGCCATGTCCGCCAGGATGGGCTGGATAGATGAGGCGGATCAAAGGCGCATCCAGGCACTGTTCGTGCGCGCCGGTTTGCCGGTGCAGGCACCCGCAGCCCTGTCTGTGGAGCGTTTCATGGCGCTAATGGCGGTAGATAAGAAGGTCCAGGCGGGAAGCTTGCGGCTGGTGTTGCTACAGGCCATTGGCAAGGCCGTACTGGTCAGCAAGTTCGATGAGCAGGTATTAAGGGAAAGTATCGCCGCCTGCCAGGGGGAGCCTTCATAATGTGGTGCGGTGGCTGCCCGCTTACTGCTGGCACAGGAGGCAGCGTGTGACCATAGATCCTGCCCAGGTGCCAGGCCGGCCGCTGGCTCCTTATGCCGTCAGCGCGCAGAATTCCCGTGGCCGGCGCTTCAGGGAGACAGCACCTGCCTATCGCAGTGAGTTTCAGCGGGATCGTGACCGTATTGTGCATTCGGCGGCCTTCCGGCGGCTGGAATACAAAACCCAGGTTTTTGTCAATCATGAAGGGGATATGTACCGTACCCGGCTGACCCATTCTCTGGAGGTGGCGCAGATCGGCCGCGCCGTGGCTCGGGTGCTGTGTCTCAACGAAGATCTGACGGAATCTATCGCCCTGGCCCACGATCTGGGACATACCCCTTTCGGGCATGCCGGGCAGGATGCCCTGAATCGTTGCATGCAGGCCTATGGCGGCTTTGAACATAATCTCCAGTCGTTGCGGGTGGTGGATGAGCTGGAAGAAAAATATGCAGAATTCAATGGCCTCAATCTGAGCTATGAAACCCGGGAAGGCATCCTAAAACACTGCTCTCTCAGCAATGCCCGGCGACTGGGCGAGCTGGGAGAGCGTTTTATCAATAAGCGGCAGGCTTCACTGGAAGCCCAGCTAGCCAATCTGGCCGACGAGATCGCCTATAACAACCATGATGTGGACGATGGATTACGCTCCGGCTTAGTGAGTATTGCACAGCTGGAAGAAATCCGGCTGTTCCGGGAACAGCATGATGAGGTGTGCCGTCGCTATGCCGGCTTGCCACAGCGGCGGATAATCCACGAAGTGGTGCGGCGGATGATTAACCGCCAGGTCAGCGATCTGATTGAAAGCAGTCGGGCGCGGCTGGTGGAGTTGGCACCTGCTACCATTGATGAGGTGCGCGCCGCTGCCGGCCCTTTGATTGGTTTCAGTGAGCCCATGAGCCAGTGGAATCTGGAACTGAAAAAATTTTTACGCCAGGGACTTTACCGGCACTATCGGGTGATGCGTATGAGTGCCAAGGCCGGTCACATCATTAGCGCTTTGTTCGCGGCTTTCCTGGAAGATCACCACCTGCTGCCACCGGAATATTCCGATAAGGCTGCTGCTGGTGGTGTTGCAGGGCAGGCCCGAGTGGTGGCAGACTACATAGCGGGTATGACGGATCGTTTTGCCATCAGCGAATATGAGCGGCTGTTCACTCCGGGGC
>CAZFJS010000017.1:11761-19870 GCA_964519605.1 uncultured Gammaproteobacteria bacterium | reverse complement strand
CATCAGGCCTGTTTTTCCTACCCTTCGGAGGCGGCGCCCGAGGTGCCTTCTCAGGCCTACATCAGCAATCTCAAGGATGGCACGATCTCGGTTATCGGCAATAATCCGGATGAGCCGGACCGCTACCTCAAGTTGCTTGCAAGCATCAATCTGTGTGAACCGGAGAAGGAAGATCTGGAGGCGGCAGCGGTGCCGAACAATGCCTTTCCTCATGGTCTGGCCTATTCACCGTTGAGCGGGAAAATCTATAACCTCAACAATGGTTATGGCACGATTGCAGTGATTGATCCTGCCAGCAATGAAATTGAGGCGCGCCTCGGCTTTAAGGGGCACAGCAATCTTTTTGTCACACCGGATGGGCGCTATATCATTGGCCGGGGTGCTGATCGTAAATCGGATCCACAGCATGTGGTCGCCAGGCTGACGATCCTCGATGTCACGACGCAGCGCATTGTGGGAGAGGCGCAGCTGCCTGATATTTATATCAGCAAATATTATTTCAACCAGGATGGCAGTAAATTGTATCTGGCAACCAGCGCATCGGGCTCGCCCGAACAACAGGCCAATCTGAAAAAAGACGCCTTGCTGATCCTCGATATGACGGCGCTGCCGGAGATTAGGGTGCTCAAGGAGCACCGCTTGGGAACGTCCTCAGGCTCGCTCGCTTTTCTGAACCAGGCAGACGGCAGTCGTCTGGTATTTTCATCCGCTTCGGAAGAGGGCGCATTGATGCTGATTGATGCCCGGACTGACGAGATACTCGACACCGTCCCCGTCACCCGGGGCAAGTCGCATTCCCGTGTCTGGTTGCTTGAGGGGCAATAAGATCCGCGTCAGGGATCGGGTATCCGGTTAGTCGCGCAGTGAGTTGAAGGCAGTGACTGCCCAGCTGAGCGTGATGCCGGCGAACAGCAGCATGACGGCCAGGCCCTTGGAAAATACGGCGAAGTCCGGTGGGCCGACCAGCACTGCCCGTACCGCCTCAACCGCATAGGTAACTGGATTAATCAGGGAGATAAACTGTATCCAGTCAGGCATGAACTGTTTGGGGACCAGTGCAGAGGAGAAAAACATCAGCGGCAGGGTCATCAGGTTGCCGATCATCACCAGTGGTTCTTCCCGCTGCAGGGTAATGGCGAAGCCGTTGGACAAGGCAGCAAAACCGACGCCCAGCAGGAATACCACCAGCATACCCATAAGCAGATAAAGTGGATTCATGCTGATGGTCGCGCCCATTGTCCAGGCGACAATCAGGATGATAATTGCCTGGGCAATCACCTGGATCGCCGAATGCATGACACGGCTGAGGACGATAGCAACCCGGGAAACTGGCGATACCAGCATTTTGTCCACGGTGCCGGCTGAGATCTCCCTCAACAGGCTGACGCCCGACCATGAGGAACCGAAGAGTACGGTCATAATCAGGATGCCAGGCACCATGAAATTCATGTAATTTTCCGCCTGGACAAAATGCCCGAACAGCTGAGCGAAAATGATCAGCCAGAGCAATGGCTGGATCAGCGTGAACAGTGACCACAAGGGCATCCTCATGGTAATGATCATATATTTGTGAAACAGATGCCATGTATCTGCCAGCATGAAATCTTACTCCTAATACTTGGTAGTCAAAGCTGAAAACGCAGGTGTCTCCGGTCAGAGAGGCCTTTAGGCCACACTTCGAGGAAGTTCGGGAGACCGCTATTTCTGTGTTTTTTTCTTTTCTGTGCCGGACCAGTCTTCCTTGGGTTTACCCTCGGCGTTGACCCATTCGTTACCCTGCCAGTCGGAGGCATCGCCCCAGTCACCTTGCTGTTTACCGTCCTTGTTGACCCATTCATTGCCTTCCCAGTCGTTTTCCGTCGACGATGGCTGGTCTGCTGCATCCTGTTGTTCTGTGGCCTCTGCAGCGCCCTGTTTTTCGGGGCTCGTGGGCTTGGCTTTGCCCTCGGCATCGACCCACTCGTTGCCCTGCCAGTCAGTGCTTTCTTCCCACTCACCCTTGGGTTTGCCCTCGGTATTGACCCACTCGTTGCCGCTCCAGTCGGATTCCTTGTCGCCGCCGGCTTCGCTATCGGCCCATTTTTTCCAGTTTCCGCCACCGCCTTTACCGGCCCATTTGTGCCACCATTCCTCGGTTTCTTCCTCACCGCTTTCCAGCATGCTGGAGCCGGTGTATTTCAGAAATACGTCATCCAGCGTCGGTCGTGCCAGGGACAGGGTCTTGACCTGGAGCTTTTGCCGGGCGGCCTGTTCCATGATCTGGGGAACGCTGGCCGCACCGTTGTCCACATACAGATGCAGATTGTTGCCATCCCACACATGCTCACGGGCAAGTTGCTTCTCTTTTAGGTGGGTGGCCAGAGCCTTTTCATTCTGGCCGACATTATCAAAGGAGATGACGACCGAGTCGCCGTGGATATTATTCTTGAGTTCATCCGGTGTGCCGATGATCTGGATTTTTCCGGCATTGATAATCGCCACCCGGTCCGACAGGCTGTCCGCCTCTTCCAGATAATGCGTGGTCAACAGAATGGTCAGGCCGAAATTCTGGTTGAGATCCTCGATCAATTTCCAGAGCATTTTGCGGCTGCGGATGTCCAGGCCCAGGGTCGGCTCATCCAGAAACAGTATTTTTGGGCGGTGAATGAGAGCGGTGGCAATATCCAGTTTTCTCGTCATGCCGCCGGAGTAGGCGCTCACCATTTTGTCGAGACTGTCCTGCAGTTCGAAATGGCTGGCGAGCTCCTCGATGCGCTGCTGGATATCGGCTTTTTTCATCCGATAGAGATGTCCTTGCAGTACCATGTTTTCCCTGCCGGTGAGAAAGTAATCCACGCCGGTCTGTTGGGCGACAACTCCGATGGTCTGGCGGACCTGCTCCGGTGCGGTATCCACATCCAGGCCGGCAATCAGGGCCTTGCCGGAATCGAAGCCACTGAGCGTTGATAGCACACGTATGGTGGTGGACTTACCGGCCCCGTTGGGGCCCAGCAGGGCCATGATCTCACCCTCATTGACGGTCAGATCCAGCTCGTCAACTGCCTTGATGTTAGGCGTGAAAATTTTGCTTAACTGATGGACTTCTATCGCGTAGCTGTTTGACATGATTTCAAGTTACGGTTGTTTTGGCTGAATGAGGTATGATGTTTGTTAAAATTATGGGGAAGTGATCATGCTATAGGTTGACCCCATATCTGAATGAGTTGATCGTAAAACATCACATTATACGATATATATCGCAGCTCTGTCCCGGAACTTTACTAGTTTCGTGAGCTTGCCGGTGTAGATTTGGAGAATGACGCGGGGATGGATGTGGAATGCGAGTGATCGGTATTGAGACTTCATGCGATGAAACCAGTGTGGCGATCTATGAGGCTGGACAGGGTGTCATAGCCCATGAAATTTATACCCAGCAGGCGATTCATGCAAAATTCGGTGGTGTGGTGCCGGAGCTGGCCTCGCGCGATCATATCCGTAAGCTGTTGCCCATGGTCAAGCGGGTCCTGACTACCGCCGGCCAGCATGACAAAGCGGATGCGGTGGCCTATACCGCCGGTCCCGGACTCATCGGCGCCTTGCTGGTGGGCGCCGCCTTCGGCCGGAGTCTGGCCTGGTCCTGGGATGTCCCGGCTGTGGCCGTCCATCACCTGGAAGGCCACCTCCTGGCGGCCATGCTGGAGGATCCGGCGCCTTCCTATCCCTTCGTGGCCCTGCTGGTCTCGGGTGGGCATACCCTGTTGGTCCGGGTGAATGCCATGGGTGATTACCAGATTTTGGGGGATACGCTGGATGATGCCGTGGGCGAGGCCTTTGACAAGACCGCCAAATTGCTGGGTTTGCCTTATCCCGGTGGCCCCGCGCTGGAAAAACTGGCCCGGCAGGGGGACCCGGGCCGTTTCCAGTTTCCCCGGCCCATGACCAACCGTCCCGGTCTGGATTTTAGCTTCAGCGGTCTGAAGACGCATGCGCTGAATACCCTGCGGGACTATGGTGAAGAACGGCAGGTGCGTGCCAATATTGCGGTCGCTTTTCAGCAGGCGGTGGTCGAGACGATGGTGATCAAATGCCGCCGAGCGCTGCGCCAGACCGGCCTGCAACGTTTGGTGGTGGCGGGCGGTGTCGGGGCCAATCAGGCCCTGCGGGATGGCCTGCAGTCGCTGGCGCGCAAAGCGCATGCCGGAGTCTTTTTCCCCCGGGGAGAATATTGCACTGATAATGCCGCCATGATCGCCTATGCAGGCTATTTGCGGCTGAAGGCAGGCTATTGTGAACCGGCGGCCTTCAATGCGCGTGCACGCTGGTCTCTGGAGGCACTTTGCTAGTGGAGTCCAGTTCCCGGTATGATCATTTGCCGCCAATGCGGGGTTCGATCCCCTGACGTAGTTTGGCGATATTGCTGCGATGGCGGATCAGCAGCAGGATGCTCATGGCCAGAACGGCGACCACATAGGCGATTTGTGGCAGTATCAGCCAGGTGATCAGCGGGGCGGTGGCCGCGGCTGCTATCGCTGCAAGCGATGAAATGCGGAATACCATGGCCATCAGCAGCCAGACGGCGACCACGGACAATCCCAGTTGCCATGCCAGTCCCAACAATACGCCCAATGCAGTGGCGACGCCCTTACCCCCCTGAAAACTGAAAAAGACCGGAAACAGATGGCCGAGAAAGGCGGCGAAGGCCACCAGTGCAAGGGGCATGGGTGCGATGCCCGCATATTGGGCAATGAGCACCGGCAGGTAGCCCTTCAGGATGTCGCCGCTTAACACCAACAGGGCGATTTTTTTGCCACCGAAACGCAGCACGTTGGTCGCACCGGGATTCCCCGAGCCCTGGGCACGTGGATCGGGCAGGGAAAACAGCCTGCATATGATGATGGCGCTCGACAGGGAACCCATCAGGTAGCCCAGACTGATCAGGGAAATATCCAGTATCATTGTTGCCGGTGAACGATTATGATTTGCTGAAATCCGCGAAGATAGCAGATTGCGGCTTAAATAGCATATTTTGGAAGCGGTGGGCGGACAGGCACATGAGTATGGACATCATTTATCTCCATGATCTCAAGGTGGATACCATTATCGGGATATTTGAGTGGGAGCGCCGGGTTAGGCAGACCATCAGTCTGGACCTGGAAATGGCGGCGGATATCCGCAAGGCAGCGGCCAGCGATGCCATCGGTGATACCCTGGACTATAAGGCGGTTGCCAAACGGGTGATCCAGTTCGTCGAAGACAGTCGCTTTCAGTTGGTCGAGACCCTGGCGGAGCAGGTGGCCGCAGTGGTCATGACGGAATTCAGCATTCCCTGGATGCGTCTCAGGATCAACAAGAAAGGTGCAGTCCGCGGTGCCCGCGATGTGGGGGTCATCATCGAGCGCGGTGTCCGGGAATAGACATGCCGCGTGTCTATGTCAGCATTGGCAGCAATATTGATCGTGACGCCAATGTCCGTTCAGCCGTCCGCCATATCCGCGAGCGCTATGCGGGTTTGATCGTCTCCGCGATCTATGAAAGTCGTGCGGTGGGTTTCAGCGGTGCGGATTTCTATAATCTGGTGGTCGCCTTCGATACCCGCGAAGAAATCGCCACGGTGCTCGCCTTTCTGCGCCAGCTCGAACACCGGCATGGCAGAGCACGCCAGAGTCCGCAGTTTTCTTCACGTACACTGGATCTGGATTTGCTGTTGTATGGCGATGCGGTGATTGATGAAGGGCCGCTTAGGCTCCCACGGGTGGATATCACCCGCTATGCCTTCGTGCTGGCGCCCCTGGCCGAAATCGCGGCTGAGGTCCTGCACCCGGTGATCGGTCGCAGTTATGCGGCGCTATGGGCGGATTTTGATGACCGGGGGCAGCGGCTGTTCAGAATAGACGCAGCGCTCTGACTGAAGGTCTCATAGCACCTCAGTTACCGAGGCTGCGCCCACCGTCCACGGTGAGTACCTCGCCGCTGATATAATCCCCATCACGGATAAGAAACAGTACCGCGCGGGCAATATCGCGGGGATCCCCCTGGCGTTTGAGTGCGGTGGCATTGATGATCTCCCGGCGTGTGCCTTCGTCCATCTCCGTTTCGGGCCACAGGATTGCGCCCGGGGCCACGGCATTGACGCGGACCTCCGGACCCAGTTCACGGGCCAGGGAGCGGGTCAGCATGACCAGGCCGGCCTTGGCAATGCTGTAAACAGTATGGTTTTTCAGTGGGCGTCCGGCATGGATGTCTGCGATATTGATGATGCAGCCGTGCTGTGCGCGGAGGTTCGCCGCCACTGCCTGAGAGAGAAACAGGGGGGCCTTGAGATTGCTGCCCACCAGTTCATCCCAATGTGCCTCGCTAATGGTGCCCACCGGGGTGGCCTGGAAGCTGGAGGCGTTATTGACCAGCACATCCAGGCGCTGCCAGATCTGTTGTGCCTGTTTGGCCATTTGTTCGAGTGCCGGTGTATCATGAAGCTCACATTGCAGGCAGCTCGCGGAGTCGGGGCGCAGCGCATTCAGACTGTCCCGCAGGATATTGGCCTCATCGCGGGAGCTGCGGTAATGCAGCACCACATTCATGCCTGCGGCATGTAGTGTGCGGGCGATGACCGCGCCGACGCGGCGGGCCGCGCCGGTGATCAGGGCGACCCTGCCATCGAGGCTTTCGAGGTGGTGATGCATCGTTTGTAGCGCTGCAGCTTTGTGTGTTTTTGATCGGGATGAGCAGTATAAATGATATTGACAAAGAAAATCGCGTGCCTGTGAAGCGCGCTGCAGACGGGCCTGAGCTGCCGCCGCCGGATGAGTTCTCGCAGCACTTGATGAACCGGCTGAGGGCATTGATCCGTGATGAGATCATGGCTGCCGGTGGTCATATCAGCTTCTCCCGCTATATGGAACTGGCGCTGTATGCGCCGGGCCTGGGTTATTACAGTGCCGGGCGGCAGAAATTCGGGGCTGCGGGAGATTTCCTGACCGCGCCGGAAATATCCCCGCTGTTTTCGCGTTGTCTTGCCCGTCAGTGTGCGCAACTGATCCGGGCGCTCGGGCAGGCCGATATCCTGGAGTTCGGCGCCGGTTCGGGCATCATGGCGGCGGATCTGTTGAGCGAACTGGCGCAGCTGGATTGTCTGCCGGAACGTTACCTGATCCTGGAAACCAGCGCCGACTTGCGCGACCGCCAGCAGGTCTTGTTAGAGCAGCGTCTGCCCCACTGTATGGGTCGTATCCGCTGGCTGGAACATTTGCCCGAGCCCGGCTTTCGGGGGATTGTACTGGCCAATGAGGTGCTGGACGCTATGCCGGTACACCGCCTGGTGATGACGGCAGATGGTCTGCAGGAAGTCGGTGTCACCTGGCGGGATGAAGCCTTTGCACTGTGCAGTGCCGATATTAGGCTGCCGCACCTGGCTCGTCGGGCCGAGGCCTTGTTGCAGATGACGGCGCCCTTCCCCTATGAAGCAGGGAGTCTGTTTGAGGTTAATCTGGCGGCGGAGGACTGGATTCGCAGCCTGGCGGCTTTCATGGCGTGTGGTCTGGCGCTGATTGTTGATTATGGTTATCCCCGGCGCGAATATTACCACCCGGAGCGTAGTGCCGGCACGCTCAGCTGTTTTTATCATCATCGCCATCATGATGATGCGCTGATTCTGACCGGTCTGCAGGATATCACTGCTCATATTGATTTTACGGCCATGGCCGAGGCGGCCGAGGCGGCAGGCATGACCGTGGCCGGCTTTAGTAGCCAGGCGAATTTTCTGCAGGACTGTGGCCTGGCCGAGATGGTGCAATTCAGTGATGGTGACAGCCTGCAGCAGCGGCTGGCACTGGCCGGAGCGATCAAAAAATTGATGCTCCCGGGGGAAATGGGCGAAGTGTTCAAGGTGCTGGCACTGACGCAGGGGCTGGATATCCCTTTGCTGGGTTTCAGCTCACGGCAGTATGCGCTGTAGATGGTGGATGGGCCCAATGCCCGTGGATAAGGGGCGTGTCCACAGGCCCGCGGGTGCAGATTTCAGCGCACCGCTTCCCCTGCTGCCTGGCGGTCGGCATGATAGGAAGAGCGTACCATAGGACCGCTGGCCACATGGCTGAAGCCCATGGCGGTCGCTATTTCCGCCAGCTGATCGAA
>CAZFJS010000017.1:0-11661 GCA_964519605.1 uncultured Gammaproteobacteria bacterium | reverse complement strand
TCCAGGGCCCGTGCCATGCGGCCACGGAAGTCAGGTACCAGAATTTCTATCTGGATGCCCGGTGAGTGTTCGCGCACCGCCTGGATGCAGGCGGTGAAGTGGCCGGCACCACCGTCGCGCAGGTCATCGCGGTCGACGGAGGTGATGACGACATAGCTAAGTTGCATGGCCTGGATGGTGCGGGCCAGATTCAGCGGCTCACTGAGATCCAGGGGCTGGGGTTTGCCATGGGCAACATCACAGAAGGGACAGCGCCGGGTACAGATGTCTCCCATGATCATAAAGGTGGCCGTGCCGTGGCTGAAGCATTCCCCCAGGTTAGGGCAGGCCGCTTCCTCGCAGACGGTATGCAGCGCGTGCTGGCGCAGGATGGATTTCAGTTGGGCCACTCTGGGGCCACTGGCGGCACGGGCGCGGATCCAGTGGGGCTTGCGTGGTGCCTGTTCCGTGGGGACGATCTTGATGGGAATACGGGCGACCTTCTGCTGGCCGCGCTGGTGGCGGTCATCCGGTTTAGTTTTCTGCTCATTCATGAGTAGGGGAGCCTGTCAGTCTTCAGAGTGATCAGTTTATCGTATTGCAGCTGCCGCGTCAGGTGAGCGAGCAGATCCGCGGCGACCTGTTCCATATCTGTTGGTCCATTCAATATCTGCAGCTGGGTGATCTCCAGACCGGCGTAGCCGCAGGGATTGATCCGGGCGAAGGGTTCCAGATCCATGGCGACGTTGAGACTGATGCCGTGGTAACAGCAGCCCCGACGCACACGGAAGCCCAGGGAGGCGATTTTTTTGTTTTCCACATAGACCCCGGGCGCGCCGGAGCGCGTGGCGGCCACCAGGCCATATTCCTGCAGCAGGCGGAGCACCCCGGATTCCGTTTTGCGCACCAGTTGCCGCACCCCCAGGCCGCGGCGTTTCAGATCCAGCAGCAAATAGGCGACCAGTTGGCCGGGGCCGTGATAAGTGACCTGTCCACCCCGGTCCGTCATGATGACCGGGATATCTCCAGGGGCGAGCAGATGTTCCCGCTTGCCCGCCAGTCCCAGTGTGAAGACGGGGGGATGTTCCAGCAGCCAGACTTCATCCTGGCTGTTATGGTCACGTTGCCCGGTGTAAGCCTGCATGGCACGCCAGATCGTGGTGTAGTCCTGGTACCCCAGGCGGCGGGCGAACAGCTCAGAACGCATCACGCACTACAATGCCATGATGACCTGATCGCAGGCGGTCAGCTGCCGGTAGATGGTGTCCAGCTGTTCGCGGCTGACGGCCTGGATGGTGATGGTCACCGCCAGGTAGTTGCCCTGGCCGCTGGGTCGGCTGACAACGGCATCCTCGCTCAGATCCTGGGCGTGCGGGCTGACCAGGCTGAAGACCAGCGCGTCGAAATGCTCGCAGTTTTTGCCAATCACCTTGATGGGGAAGTGGCAGGGGAAACTTAGCGGGGAGGGGCGGTTGTCAGACATGCTCATAGGGGTATCCGCATCAGTCAGCGGCATCGGTATTCCGCTGTTCATCTTCGGCATATGCGGCCTTGTAGCGCTGATAGTGCCCGATCATCTGCTGCCAGAGCGGTCCGGGGCGGCCATCGCCCACGGCCTGGTCGTCCAGGCGAGTGACCGGCATGATCTCTTTGGTGGAACTGGTCAGCCAGATTTCATCGGCGTGTGCCAGTTCCGCCGCGGTGATGCGCGTCTCCTGTACCGGCAGTCCGTGCCGCTTACCCAGTTCAACAATCAGATCGCGGGTGATGCCGGGTAGCAGGTGCGTGCTCTTGGGTGGGGTAATGATGCCGCCGTCGCGAACGATAAACAGATTACTGGCGGCGCCCTCGGTGGCCTCGCCGTCACGGATAAGAATGGCCTCGTCTGCCCCCTGATCCAGGGCCTGCTGACGCAGCAGGATGTTGGGCAGCAGGGCGATGGTTTTCAGATGGCAGTATTGCCAGCGGATATCCGCTGCGGTGATGGCGCTGATCCCCTTTTCCCTGATGGTCTGCGCCAGGGGCTTGAGCGCGGTGCTCATGGCAAAGACGGTGGGTGTGATAGGCTCCGGAAAGCCATGGTCCCGCCGGGCGACGCCGCGGGTGATCTGGACATACAACGACTGATTGCCCCCCTGGTTGCGTTGCACGAGTTCATGGAACAGGGCACGCCAGCGTTGATGATCATAGGGTGAAGGGATGCGTACCCCGGCCAGGCTGTCATCGAGACGGCGCAGGTGCTCGTGGATGCGAAACAGGTGCCCGTTATAGACCGGGATGACCTCATACACGCCATCGCCGAAAATAAAACCCCGGTCCAGGGGGGAGATGGCAGCCTGCTCAGCCGGCAAAAAGTCGCCATTGAGGTAAACGATTTCCATAGGGCTACTCGAACAACAGCTGAACTTCATCACTGAGGCGTTGAAAGAGGCTGCCTGGTGCGATATCGCGCAGAGCGATCAACGGCCGTACTGCAATCTTTTTACCTTCCAGTTTAACTTCCACCGTGCCGTAAGTTTGCCCCTTGCTGGCGGGGGCCATGATCAGCGCATTGATATTCATATGGGCATTGAGGCGGTCATACTGCTTGCGCGGGATGGTGACATAGAGATCCTGCTGCAGGCCCAGTGGCAGTTGTTCCGAGGCCCCTTTCCAGATGCGCGTGCTGGTGAGCGCTTTATTGGCAGTGTAAAGCCGGTGGGTTTCAAAGAAGCGAAAGCCGTAGTTCAGTAGCTTCTGGCTTTCCTGGGTTCGGGCCGCTTCACTGCGGGTGCCCAGCGCGACGGAGATCAGCCGCATATCATGACGTTTGGCAGAGGCTACCAGACAATAACCGGCCGATTTGGTATGCCCCGTCTTGAGGCCATCGACGCTGGGATCTCGCCATAGCAGCTTGTTGCGATTGTACTGGGAGATATTGTTGTAGGTGAATTTGTGCAGGGAAAACAGCTGATAATCCTCGGGAAAGTCGCGGATCAATGCGCGGGCCAGGAGGACCAGGTCGTTGGCCGTGGTGTAGTGTTCCGGGTTGGGCAGCCCGGTGCTGTTGACATAATGAGTCTCTTTCATGCCCAGGGTTGCGGCATAATTATTCATCAGGGAGGCAAAGGCATCCTCGCTGCCGGCGACATGCTCTGCCAGGGCGATGCTGGCATCATTGCCAGACTGGACGATCATACCTTTCAGCAGATCTTCGACAGTGACAAATTTGCCAACCTCGATGAACATTTTCGAGCCTCCCGTACGCCACGCCTTGGTGCTGATGCGGACCCGCTCATCCATCTTGATGGATTTGGAGCGCAGTTCATTAAAGACGATATAGGCCGTCATCAGCTTGGTCAGGCTGGCCGGCTCCATGCGCTCGTGAGTATTCTTTGCAGCGAGAATACGGCCGCTGTGAAAATCCTCCAGAATAAAGGCGCGGGCCTGGACAACGGGCGGATTGGGTACCGGGATGGCGGCCTGGCTGATGATCGTGGTCATCAGACTCGCGCCTCCGGCCAGTAACATCGCCAGCAGGCGGATACCGGCACCTCGTTGTTTGCGGCGCCGGGATGGATGGTTACGGGGTGCAGTGGCGGGATTAATCAGCATACAGCAATACTCCGGTTGGTCTTGATCCTCAGGTTCAGCCCCCAGGCTGCGCTGAGTATAAACATTCAAGGGCGATATTCACAATTGAAAATGCCTTCTTAATAGATCACCACGTGGGGTATGCCCAGTCCCATGGTGGCAATCTGGTGCGTGATCCGGTCTACTTCCCGGACGTTTGCGAAAGGCCCCATATGTACCCTGAAAAGGCTGCCGGATGGGGCTGCCGCGGAGATAATATGGATCTTTTCGGGGGACAGCGCCCGCAGGCGGCGCTGCAGATCCAGCGCATTGCGACGCTGTGCAAAGGCGCCGATCTGCAGGTAGAGTTTTACTGCGGTCTTTTTTGCCGGGATTGCGGCCACAGGTTTGTCGGCGGCAAGGCGGGTCTTTTTGCCTGCGTTGTGCCGCTGTCCGGACAGTATAGGGGGCTTTTCCTGAGGTCGGGTGCTTTGAGCCTGCTGCCGCGGGTGCGGGTATGTTGCTGGATCCAGCGCCTGGATTTCCACCAGGCCGGTGCCGCTGGCAGCGATGCCCAGTTTGCTTGCCGCGGCATAGGACAGATCGATGATGCGGTTATCCTTGAACGGGCCGCGGTCATTGATTCTGACGATGACTTTGCGGCCGTTGCCCAGATTAGTGACTTCCACATAGGTGGGTAGCGGCAGGGTTTTGTGGGCCGCGGTCATGGCGAGCATATCATAGGGCTCGCCGATGGAGGTGCGGCGGCCGTGGAATTTTGTTCCATACCAGGAAGCGATACCCCGCTCCTTATAGCCGGTGCTGTTGGGCAGCACATGATAGCGGTGGTTGCCGACCACATAGGAGCTGGGGTTGCCATACCGGCTGCGGGCTTCCTGATGGGGAACCACCGCGGGAATGGCATTGATATCCACTGCAAACGCAGGCGCACCGTCCGGAGCATAGCGGGGGTGATCCGGCAGGCTGCCGCAGGCGGTCAGCCACAGGAAAAAGGCCGCGGTGGACCAGTGATGCAGTTGGGGACGGGGCCTGGGGTGGTGCGACATCACGGTAAGGGTTCTACTGGCTCCTGGCGGATTGCCTGGCTGAGCTGATAAACCGCCATGGCGTACAGTGGGCTGTGATTATAGCGGGTGATCACATAAAAATTTTTCAGTCCTGCCCAAAACTCCGGTTGCCGCTGGTTGTTCAGCCTGATCAGGGCGACGCTTTGTTCATCAGGTAACGGCCTGGTCAGCGTGATGCCCTGACGTCTGAGTTCACCGACCGGGATGTGTGGTTTGATGCCCTGTTGCAGGTAACGTTGATAGTCGTGATGCCGGACAATGGCTTGCGCGGCAATGGGCTGACCGCGTTGCCAGCCATGTCGTTGCAGATAGCTGGCGATACTGCCGATGGCATCGGCGCTGTCGTTCCAGAGGTTACGACGGCCATCGCCATTGAAGTCTACCGCATAACGGCGATAGCTGCTGGCGATGAATTGTGCCTGGCCCATGGCCCCGGCATATGAGCCACGGAGGCTCAGGGGGTCGGTTTTTTCCTCGCGGGCCAGCAGCAGGAACTGTTCCAGTTCGCTGCGGAAAAAACGGCTGCGGGGCGGGTAGGTGAAGGCCAGGGTGGCCAGCGAGTCAATGACCCGGTAATGGCCCTGGCGTTGCCCGTAATAGGTTTCCACCCCGAGAATAGCGGTAATGATTTCCCCGGGTACACCGTAAATCTTTTCCGCACGTTGTAGCACTGCGGCATGCTGCTTTGCATAGGCGATACCCCGGGCAATGCGTTCCGGTGTGATGAAAATCGGCCGGTACTGGAACCAGGGTTTGCTTTCAGCGGGGTGACTGATCGTGGCAATGATCTGTGGCTGGATCTTGACCTGATCGAAAAGCCGCCTCAGCTTTGTTGCGGAGAAGGCGTGCTGTTGCGCCATGGTGGCAATGAAGCGCTGGACAGCGGGGCGGTCGCCAATATTTTTCGGGGTGGGGTGCCCGCTGGCGATGGACGCCATGGGCAGCCAGGTGCCCAGCAGCAGGAAGATGATGAATTTGTAAGCCATCATGTAGACAACAGTTTCCGGTGTGTGTGGATGGACATCAGGATACCAAAGGCTGCCATCATGGTCACCATGGAGGTGCCGCCATAACTGATCAGGGGTAAGGGCAATCCCACTACCGGCAACAGTCCAGTGACCATGCAGATATTAACAAAGATGTAGACGAAAAAAGTCAGAGTGAGACTGCCGGCCAGCAGGCGCGTAAAGGTATCCTGGGCCTGGGTGGCAATATAGAGCCCGCGGGTGATGATGAAGAGGTACAGGGCCAGCAACACCAGTATGCCGATGAGGCCGAATTCCTCCCCGAAGGCCGCGAAAATAAAGTCCGTGGAGCGCTCCGGCAGAAATTCCAGCTGGGACTGGCTGCCATTGAGCCAGCCTTTGCCATACAGTCCCCCTGAGCCAATAGCGATTTTTGACTGGATAATATGGTAGCCGGCACCCAGGGGGTCATTTTCCGGGCTGAGGAAGGTCATGACTCGCGCCCGCTGATAGTCGCGCATGCCATACCATAGCAGGGGGGCGCTGGCAGCGATCAGCAGCAGGAAGCTGAACACCAGTCTCCAGGAGATGCCCGAGAGCAGCAGCACAAAGATACCTGAACCGGCGATCAACAAGGAGGTGCCCAGATCCGGTTGCACGGCAATCAGTCCCACTGGAATGACTATGCTCAGGGTGGCAATAGCCAGATTTTTTCCTGATGGCGGCAGCGGGTGGTCGGCCAGATACCAGGAGACCATGATGGGCACGGCGATTTTCATGATCTCCGATGGCTGGAATTTGAACAGCCCCAGATCCAGCCAGCGCTGTGCGCCCTTGCCGGTTTCGCCAAACAGGATGACCGCAGCCAGTAACAGCAGGCCCAGGGTGAACACCCACGGTGCCCAGTATTCGATATGATGGGCGGGGATCTGCGCCAGGATAAACATCATGGTGAAGGCGACGCCCAGGCGGATCAGCTGGCGCTCGATGACGTCCATATTTTGTCCACTGGCGCTGTAGAGTATGGCCAGACCGGCGATGGCCAGCAGGAGCAGCCCCAGCAGGAGCGGGATGTCAAGATGCATGCCGCGCACGAAGATCCGCGGGCCGCGGCGGTCGCCCCAGCGCTGGTAGCTGCGATGTGTCATGATCGTCATGATCCCTTGTTGTCCAGGTAATAGTCAATGACCCGGCGGGCAATCGGCGCCGCAGTCGAACTGCCGCTGCCACCATTTTCCACAATCACGGCGACGGCAATCTGTGGGGCCTCCGGTGGCGAAAAGGCGATGAACAGGGCATGGTCACGCAGGCGGGCACTGACGTCTGCCTTGACGTACTTTTCATCCTGCTTGATGCCGAATACCTGCGCTGTGCCGGTTTTCCCGGCAATCCTGTGGTGAGCCTTGCGGCCCATGCGATGAGCGGTGCCATGCACACTGTTAACGACATCTGACATCGCCTTGATAATCTGTGCCCAATGGGCGGCGCTGGCCTTGACCGCTTTGCCCTGCTGCACCGGCGGGATAATGTTCAGTGCCGTACTGTTCGGAATCTGCGTGGCATAAAGCAGGTGCGGTCTGATCCGGATGCCGCGATTGGCCAGCGTCGCGGTGGTGGTCGCCAGTTGTATGGGCGTCGTCAGGGTATAACCCTGGCCAATGCCGGTAATCAGCGTTTCCCCGACATACCACGGTTTGTGGCGATATTTACGTTTCCATTGCCGGGAGGGCAGCAGCCCCCGGGGTTCGCCGATCAGATCGATACCGGTCCGGTGGCCGAAACCGAACGGGTCCAGAAAATCATGGATACGATCAATGCCCAGCGATAAGGCCAGATCATAAAAATAAACATCGCAGGATTCAACGATGGCTTTGTGCAGATCGGTGGTGCCGTGGCCGTTTTTTTTCCAGTCGCGGTATTTGTGATCATCCCCGGGCAATGAAAACCAGCCCGGGCAGTAGGAGGTGCTGTTGATGGTGACCCGCTGATACTCCAGGCCCGCCAGGCCAATAAAGGGTTTCAGGGTGGATCCCGGGGGGTATTGTCCCAGCAAGGCACGGTTGAAGAGGGGTTTGTCCGGGGAATGTTGCAGCTTGCTGTAGGTGACAGGATCGATCCCGGTGACGAAGGGGTTAGGATCGTATTCAGGCATACTGAGCATACTGAGAATGGCACCGGTTTTGGGCTCGATCGCTACCACGGCGCCCCGCCGTCCCGCGAGGGCCTGCTCCACTACCTGTTGCAGTTTGATGTCGATGGTCAGCCAGATGTTCTGTCCGGGGGTCGGCGGGGTGCGGCTGAGTTCGCGCAGGGTGCGCCCCAGGGCAGTGGTTTCCACATTTTTGTAGCCCACCTCGCCATGAAGAATATTCTCATAATATTTTTCCACCCCGGTTTTTCCGGTAAAACGTGTGGCAATGTAATTGGCCGGGTCCAGGCTTTGCAATTCCTGTTCATTGATGCGTCCCATGTAACCGATGGCGTGCACGGCCCGTTCCCCGAGGGGATAGTTGCGCAACAGGCGGGCCTCGATGTCCACACCGGGAAAGCGATAACGATTGACGGCAAAACGCGCCACCTCATTTTCATTGAGATGGAATTTCAGAGGAATACTTTTGAAGGGACGCTTCAGGTGCAATTGTTTATTGAAGCGCTGTATTTCGGTGTTGCTGATAGTGATCAGCGTACCTAACTGGCGGATGGTCTCCTGTAGGTTTGGTACCTGTTCGGGGATGATCTCCAGACTGAAGGCAGGCAGGTTCTGGGCCAGCAGCACGCCGTTGCGGTCGTAGATCAGCCCCCGGGTGGGCGGGATGGCAATGATGTCAATGCGATTCTCATCTGCCAGGGTGGCAAAGTGATCGTGGCTGATGATTTGTAGATAAATCAGGCGGGCGATGACCAGCAGGGTCAGCAGCAGGGTCAGTAACAGTGCGATCGCCGCCCGCTCATTGAAGAGCCGGCTTTCACGGATATGATTCTTGATGGTCAGGCGCATGGGGTGGCGATGTCAAACGTCCTGGTGGCCGGGTGGTCCTGTGCCCGCAAGACCGCTGTCAGCAATAGTTTCAGGCAAGTTTGAAATGACGGCGGAGAAAGCGCAGCAGGGTAAAAATCAGTGGCCATATCAGCATACTAGTCAAGGATGGCAGCCAGTAGGTCCAGGAATGGGAGGCCAGACCGGTAATGCCTTTGACCCATAATATCAGCATTTGATGCATGATGATCAAGACCATGACACTGAGCGCCTGTTGCCACATGGGAAACACCCGGACACGCTGATAAAGATGGTGGGTGACATAGGCGATGAGGCTGAAGGATAGCGCATTTTCTCCCAGCAGCCCCGCGCGCATCACATCGAGGAACAGGCCCCAGATCCAGCCAATGCCGACGCCAATACGTTCGGGCAGTGCCATACACCAGTAGATGAGCACCAGGGCAGCCCATTCGGGGCGCAGCAGATCCAGCCAGCCGGGTAAGGGGATGGCTGTCAACACCAGGGCGATGACGAAAGTGGCGCTCACCACGACATAGGGGTGCCGGACGGCCGGATTCACTGGACAGCTTCTTTGTTGGACGCAGGTGTGTCGGGATCGCTCGCATCCATTGTCCGGGTGTGGCTCCAGACAATGAGCACCTCGCGGCCACTTTCCAGGTGGCCGCTGGGTTTGGCGAATACCGTGGCAAAAGGCAGGTCGGGGTCGCGTTCGATGTGCGTGATTGTTGCGACCGGATAACCGGGGGGGAAGCGCCCGCCCAGTCCGGAAGTGATCAGCAGATCGCCTTCGCGGATATCGGCATTGTTGGGCAGATGGGAAAGTTCCAGCTGGTTCGCCTTGTCGGTGCCGATGGCAATGGCCCGCAGGCCGTTGCGATTGACGGTAACCGGCAGGGCATGGCTGGGGTCAGTGATCAGCATCACATTGCTGGACAGTGGGCCGGCGAAGACCACCTGCCCGAGGATGCCATCGGCATCCAGCACCGCCTGGCCGGTATAAACACCGTCGCGGTGACCTTTATTAAGGACCACCTGGCGGGAGAACGGTGCCATATCTACCGCCAGCAGCTCGGCGATGAGTACCCGTTCCTCCACTCTGGACGAAGATTTGAGCAGTTTCCGCAGCCGGCTGTTTTCCGCCTGCAAGGCCGTCATTTTCTGCAGCCGGGAGCGCAGCAGCAGCTGGCGGGCATGCAGCTGGCTGTTTTCCTGCAGCAGAAACCGGCGGGAGGCGAGGCTCTCTGCCAGCCATTCACCGGATTCCCTGGGCAGGTCAATCAGTCGCTGCAACGGGTAGATGATCACTGAGAGCACTGCGCGGATGCTGTCCATATGATGATGGCGTTGATCCAGGGACATCATGGTGATGGACAGCAGGGCCAGCGCCACCAGGCGCAGCGTCATCGAAGGGCCGCGGATGAAGATAGGTTTTATGTCTCAAGCCTCACGGTCGGTGGGCGGCCTGCCATTGGGGCGGGAGTATTGGGGGGGCTATTCCAGTGCAAAAACATCGCCGCTGTGTTCATCGATCATTTCCAGGGCGCGGCCGCCGCCCCGTGCCACACAGGTCAGGGGATCCTCGGCAACGATGACCGGCAGACCGGTTTCTTCGGCGAGCAGGCGATCCAGGTCGCGCAGCAGGGCGCCGCCGCCGGTGAGTACCATGCCACGTTCCGCGATATCGGCGCCCAGCTCCGGCGGTGTCTGTTCCAGCGCGGTTTTGACCGCGCCGACGATACCTGACAAGGGTTCCTGCAGGGCTTCCAGGATTTCATTGCTGTTGAGCGTGAACGTGCGGGGGACCCCCTCGGCGAGGTTGCGGCCGCGTACTTCCATTTCGCGGATTTCGTTGCCCGGATAGGCAGAACCGATTTGATGTTTGATATTTTCTGCCGTGGATTCCCCGATCAGGCTGCCATAGTTGCGCCGTACATAGCTGATGATGGCATCATCGAAACGGTCGCCACCGATGCGCACGGAAGCGGCGTAGACAATGCCGTTGAGGGAGATGACAGCGACTTCAGTGGTGCCGCCGCCGATATCCAGCACCATGGAGCCGCTGGCCTCGGCAACCGGCATGCCGGCGCCGATAGCGGCCGCCATGGGTTCCTCGATCAGGTAGACATCGCGGGCGCCGGCGCCGGCAGCGGACTCCTTGATGGCGCGGCGTTCCACCTGGGTGGAGCCGCAGGGCACGCAGACCAGTACCCGCGGGCTGGGCCTGAAGAATTTATTTTCATGCACTTTACGGATAAAATGCTGAAGCATTTTTTCGGTAACGGTGAAATCGGCAATGACGCCGTCCTTCAGCGGGCGGATCGCTTTGATATTGCCCGGGGTGCGGCCGATCATGAGTTTGGCCTCGGCGCCAACCGCTGCGACAGAGCGTTGGCCTCCGGCATTCGCCTCCTGGCGGATGGCGACAACAGAGGGCTCATTGAGTACAATGCCCTGGTCGCGGACATAGATCAGCGTGTTCGCCGTGCCCAGATCTATGGAAAGATCGTTGGAGAACATGCCACGAAGACGTTTGAACATGGATTTATTTTCCTCTACCAAATGCAGCCAGATACTCTAGCAGCGGGTAGGAAATTGGGCAAGCATCTATACCTTAAAAATAATTGATTAACAGGCCTCATGGCGAGCATGCCATGGGAGCCGGAGGAGATTGGATGTCACTGGACCGTGACGATGTTGAAAAGATTGCCCATCTTGCCAGGCTGGCCCTGGAAGAAGCGGATATTGCGCGTTATACCCGCAACCTGGCAGATATCCTGGGGCTGGTTGAGCAGATGGAGGCAGTGGATACCCAGGATGTTGTGCCGATGGCGCACCCGCTGGACAGCTGTCAGCGTCTGCGTCCCGATGAGGTACAGGAAAGTGACCAGCGGGAGAAATTTCAGGCCATTGCCCCTCAGGTGTCCGAGGGCCTTTATCTGGTGCCCAAGGTGATTGAATAGATTACCATGGCGATTTATCAACAGACATTGGCGGCACTGTCCGCCGCCCTGCATGACGGGCAGCTCAGCAGCGAGGAACTGACGCGCATCTTTCTGGAGCGGATCAGGCAATTTGATGG
>CAZFJS010000016.1:7258-20268 GCA_964519605.1 uncultured Gammaproteobacteria bacterium | reverse complement strand
TCAGGCGGTTGTCTCCGGTTCAGGAGAACTCTCTCATGGGAGGTATTTTCGCCGGGCGCTGGGCGGCCAGGTTAGCTTCGATTTATCCAGCGCGCCTGACCGGATCGCTATTTGGATGCCGATCCCGATGCAGCGGGCGTGCCTGTCCTGTCATGGTTATGATCCCTCGCCACTCAGAGGCATCTTGCATTTGTCCATGCAAACGGCCGGGGTCCAGCAACGCATCCGCTCATTACGTTTCAATTTCTGGATGCTGACGGCAGGAACGGGCAGCGCGCTCGGGTTCATGTTATGGCTGATGCTGCGCCGGGTAGTTCTGCGCCCGATCAAGCTCATGAGCCACGCCATGCGGCGGATCAGCGAGGGCCACCGTGATATTATCCTGCCGGCGGAACGTCGTGATGAATTGGGCAAAATGGCGCGGATATTCAACCGGATGCGGAGTAATCTGGTGAACCGTGAACGGCGCTTGCAGGCGGTGACAGAGCATGCGTTCGACGGCATGGTGATCATCGATGAGTCCGGCAGGATCAAAACGGTGAATCCCGCGATGGCGCGAATGTTTGAATATACCACCGTTGAACTGTTGGGACAGAATATCAATATCATCATGCCTGCACCGATGAGCGGCAAGCACGACAAGTGTCTGAGCGATTATCTGCATGGTGCCAGACCCAAGGTTCTTAACAGGATTCGTGAAGAGACCGCCTGCCGGAAGGATGGTACGCACTTTCCCGTTGAAATGACGGTCAGTGAAATGAAGATTGACGGCCAGCGCTATTTTCTGGGGATCCTGCGCGATATTTCATCCAGGAAGGCGCAGATGGATGCTTTGCGGCACCAGGCCTTGCACGACGCGCTTACCGGGCTCCCCAATCGCACTCTGCTGGTGGACCGGGTCGAGCAGGCCATTGCCCGCGCCCGCCGTGAGGGCGGTCTGGTCGCCGTGCTTTACATGGATCTGGACAGTTTCAAGGAGATCAATGATACCCTGGGACATTATTTCGGCGACAAGGTATTGCAACTTGTGGCGCTCCAGGTACAACAAGTCATCCGTGAATCGGACACCCTGGCGCGTCTGGGCGGGGATGAATTTTCCATCTTGCTTCCCGGCGCCGATGAACAGGATGCTATCAGGATTGCCACCAAGGTGCGCGAGAAATTAGGGGAGCATTTTTCACTCGACGGACGCATGCTGCATCTGGGCGTCAGTATCGGTGTGGTGTTGTTTCCCCGTGATGGTGCGGATGTGTCCACCCTGATCCGTCATGCTGATATTGCGATGTATGCCGCCAAGGGGCGTGCAATGGGCGTTGCCGCGTATGATCCCGCCCTGGATCACTACAATATAGATAATCTGATGCTGATGGGCGAGTTACGGGCCGCGATTGCGGAAGAAAAGCTCGAGATGTATTTCCAGCCCGTTATAGATTTGCACACCGGCAGGATTTCCGGGGTAGAAGCCCTGGTGCGCTGGCCGCATCCGGTGCATGGCCTGCTGTATCCGGATGCGTTTATACCGATGGCTGAACGCACTGGTTTGATTCAGGAGCTGGGGTCAGCAGTACTGAAACAGACATTAGTGACCTGTGGCGCTTGCCGCGATGTCGGCATGAAGCTCACGGTGGCAGTCAATTTGTCGGTCAAAGATATTCAGGATCCACGTTTGCCCGATCAAGTGGCTGATATTCTCGCGGATACCGGCGCAGCGGCACACCATCTTAAACTTGAGATTACCGAAAGTGCGATGATGGCTGATCCGAAGCTGGCGCTGCGGACACTGGAATCCCTGCACGACATGGGCATCAAACTGGCGATTGACGATTTCGGGACAGGGTTTTCGTCTCTGGCCTACCTCAAGGAGTTGCCGGTGGATGACATCAAGATCGACAGGGTATTCGTTATGGATATGCTGGACGACGAGAGTAATGCCATGATCGTGCGTTCCACGATTGATCTGGCGCATAACATGGGGTTGCGTGTGATTGCCGAAGGGGTGGAAAATCAGGCTGTGTATGATGCGCTGGCAGCGCTGAGTTGCGACGAAGCGCAGGGATATTACATGGGGCGTCCATTGCCGGTGGATGAGTTGCTCAAATGGATCCGGTCTTCGCCATGGGGGCTGTGAATCCTGGAGTTCGCTATTGGCCGTGCGGCCAATAGCGAACTGGTGGCCGCGATCTCCGCTCCGCCAAGTCGGGAATGAGTGCCCGGGTCAGGCTCAGCCCCGGCTTTCCTGTGCAGCCTGGCGACGGCGGAGCTTGTCGGTGGAGATCCTTGCTGCCTTGGTGGCCGTAAATATTTCCAGTTGATCGATCTCTTCATCCCTGACCGGCTGCATGGCGATATCCGTGTCATTGGCTCCAGGTTTCTCATTCATCACCTGCTTCAGGCTGCGTTGAGAGCGCCACATCATCCCCAGAAAGCGCAGATGTTTCATGAATAACTCGCCGATATAGCGGGGGTAGAATACCAGCGGATTTTCCAGTGGTAGTCCCGGGCGGCGGTCGCGGCGATACTTGCGCCGCAGCAGACCACCTTCCAGCGGGTGTTTGCCTTCCAGCTTGATGCAGGCATAGAAAACCAGGGCCTTGCGCATGACCCGCTGAGGTTTTTTGCACCAGCTTTTCGCACGGCGCATGAGGGTGGCGATATGTTCAGGAGAATAGTAGAGATCCCAGGCCCGGTAATACATTCGTTTCAGCTCCTCCGCAGACATATTCGGGTGGGCGGTAATCACATGCTCTGTATCGTAGTTGTTGAGATCGGAGTCCATGGCGACGCCGGCCGCCAGTAGTTCCTTGTGATCCTGGGAGCCTGGCAGGGGCGTCAGGATGAAGAATTCGACGATGTCTACCGGCAATTCCCGCTGCATGATGCGGATGTCCCGCTCAATAGATTCGGGGGTGTCATTGGGGAATCCCACGATGTAGCCTGCATAGGTTAGCGCCCCGGCCTGGTGCCAGGCCTGAAACATGGTGCGGTACTCAGTGATGCGGTTTTGCCCCTTTCTGGCTTGTTTCAGCGTCTCAGGGTTGATGTTTTCCAGGCCGATGAAGACCCGCTTGACGCCGGCGCGGCGGGATTTTTCTATAAAGTGCGGGATCTTGTGGCACATGGTGTCCACCTGAATAAAGACGCTGAACTTACGGCCCTTCACTTCACGCAGATAAATCATCCGGTCATAGATAATTTCCCAGTCCTGGTTGCGGGCAAAGTTGTCGTCGGTGATAAAGAAGCTGTCAATGCCCTGCGCAATATTGGCCTCGATGATGCGCTCCACATCATCAGCGGAACGATTACGTGATTTGCGTCCCTGGACATTGATGATCGTGCAGAAACTGCACAGAAAGGGGCAGCCGCGCCCGGCGTCGAAGGTGGTACGGTTGCCGGCTACCCGGGCGATGCGTTCGGCAGGAAGGAAGGGTATGGGTGCCCCGCCCAGTGCAGGCAGATCCGACATGTAATTGTAGAGCGGCTGCAGCCGCTGTTGGCAGGCGTCCTGCAGGAGCAGGTCAAAGCGTTGGTCTTCCAGTTCTCCGGCAAACAGACTGATACCGGCATCCATGGCTGCGGTCAGCTCAGCAGGGACTTCCGGCAGCATGGCAATGCAGCCGCTGACATGAAAGCCGCCAATGCACACCTGGATGCCTGCGGCGCGGAATTGCATAGCCAGATCGACTGCCCGGGGATACTGATTGGATTGCACGCCGACGAGACAGACGAGTCCCTGACCGCCACTGGACTGGATTTGCCTGGTCAGTTTGCTGGTATTGATACGGGTATTGGTTTCATCATAAGCCGTAATGTGGATCTCCATATGATCACCCAGCACCTTTCTGTCACTACAATCCAGTGCCAGACCGTACAGCGTGGCCAGTGTATTGGAGGGCATGGCAGAGCGTACCCACTGCAGCACATAGCCATCATCGTCATAGTGAGATGGCTTGATCAGAATCAGTTGAAAGCTTTGTTTGCTGGCAGGATTGGTTGTCGTCACAGGTTTTTCCTTATATATCAGAAATTGATTCTACAGGCAGTTCGTCCTGGGCGATGCCAGGTTTTAAAGCAACAGGGCATCATCCAGCTTGTCGCTTCGGGGAGAGTCTCCAGGCAGCTGTCAACCCGGGTGAGTACCGCATGGTAACAAAGAAACTTAATATTGCCGAATTGCGCACAAAATAGTATTTAAAATAATATGGTTTTTTAGTTGACGGCAGGTGATCGAATTGGTATAAATGCGAATGGGAATGAATCTCATTAGTGAGGATGTTTTGCTGCATGAATTTTATTTATCGATTTCTTTTTTTGTTGGGGTGCAGCCTGCCGGTGATGCAGGCAGCATCGGCGCTGGAGTATCCCGCTGGTGAGCCCGTCAAGCGCTTTGGAATGGAAATTGCCGCTGTTTACTTGCAACCCGTGGATATGGCGCCTAAAGGTATTATGCGTGCCGCTCGACAGTCCGATATTCACCTGGAAGCTGATATCCGGGCGTTGGCGCATAATCCTAACGGTTTTGCGGAGGGCGACTGGATACCCTATCTGGGCATACACTATGAGTTGCTTAATACGGCTACTCGCACCAAGGTGAGCGGCGATCTTATGCCCATGGTGGCCAATGACGGTCCTCACTATGGGGATAATGTCAAACTGACGGGGCCGGGCAAATACCACCTCAAGTATACCATCTACCCCCCCCTGGCCGGGGAAAACCCCGATGGACACCGCTTTGGCTATCATACTGATCGACTGACTGGCGTGCGCCCCTGGTTCAGGACATTTACCGTGGAATTCGACTTTGTCTATGCCGGCGTCGGCAAACGAGGAGGCTATTGATGGTGATGAAGCGCAGGCGGCGCAGCGCCAGGGGTTCCTGGCTGCTGGTGCTGTGGGTGATGTTCCTGAGCTCGGGAGTGCTGGCTGGTGAGCTTCCTGTCTATCACCTGACGATCAAGGACGGCGCTTTTGAACCGCAGGTCATCAAGGTTCCCGCCCATACCCGTTTCAAACTGGTGATCAGAAATCAGGGGCCGGGTCCCGAAGAATTCGAGAGCCGTGAATTACGTAAGGAAACGGTGCTGGCGCCTGGCGTGACGCGCACTGTGGTATTTGCTGCCCTGCGTCCGGGCAGCTATCGCTTTTTCGGGGAATTTCACCCGGAAACGGCGCAGGGAAAAATTGTGGTGGAATGATCAGGATTTGATGATGAGTAATGCAATCTTTATTGTCTGGCGCGAAAGCGTGGAAGCTCTGCTGGTGATCGGTATTCTCCAGGTCTGGCTGAATAACCGTGAACAGGCCAGAACAGGGCTGCGCTTTCTCTGGGGCGGGGTGGCTGCCGGTGTCGGCCTGGCGCTATTTCTCGCCTTTATCATGCTCCGGGTACAGACTGAACTTGCCGGTACGGCGCTGGAGTATTTTCAGATCGGCATGATGCTGGTGGCTTCAATGCTGATTATCCAGATGGTGTTCTGGATGCGGCGTCATGGTCGCACGCTCAAGCGCAAGCTGGAGGCGGGGATGGAGCAGGCCTCACTGCGTGCCAACTGGTGGGCGGTTGCCGCGCTGGCAGCGCTGGCGGTGGGGCGCGAGGGTGCGGAAACGGTTATTTTCCTCTATGGCTTCGGTATGGCCCGAACCGGGCTGGCGCAATTACAGTTTTTCGCTGCCACCGCTGCGGGGCTGGGGCTGGCCCTGTGTACCTATTGGCTGTTGTCACGAGGCGGGCGTTTCTTCTCCTGGCGGACTTTTTTCAGCTGTAGTGAAATTGTCCTGCTGTTTCTGGCTGCTGCACTGCTGGTGGATGGTGTCGATCGCATGATCGGTTTGGGCTGGTTACCTCCCCTGGTGGATCCGGTCTGGGATACCTCAGCCTTGTTGGATGACAGCTCTGTTGCCGGTAGCCTGGTTGCTTCGCTGACCGGTTACCGTGCCCATCCCGCCCTTCTGGTGCTGCTGGTATATCTGGCTTACTGGTTGTTGATCACGCTATTTCTGCGCCATTCCCGCCCCCCGCAGCGCAAAACTGCCTGAGTCGGGTCTGGCATCCGGCATAGCACTATGCGAGCACCTGTCATGACAGTAGCGGTACTGCCTGAAACGCAGTCGCGGCCTGCAAACTCATGGCTGGCGCGGCTGGGTGATGCCATGCAGGGCCACCGGCGGTTGATTCAGGGTATCCAGTGGTTCATTGTGCTGAGCTACCTGATTCTACTGATTGGCCCGGTCCTGGTGCCGCTGCCGCAGGGCTATGTGCACCTCTACGAGAATCTGGCGCTGTTTTCCCAGTTTCTGTTCTGGGGCCTGTGGTGGCCTTTTGTCATGATTAGCATGATGCTCATGGGGCGGGTGTGGTGCGGGGTATTCTGTCCGGAAGGTTCACTCACTGAATGGGCCAGCCGACATGGCCTGGGTCGGCCGATTCCCCGCTGGATGCGCTGGTACGGTTGGCCCTTTGCGGCCTTTGCCCTGACCACGCTTTATGGTCAGTTGATCAGCGTCTATGAGTATCCTCGCGCGGCGTTGCTGATCCTGGGGGGCTCCACGGTATTCGCTGTGGCCGTGGGTTTTATCTATGGTCGCGGCACGCGGGTCTGGTGCCGTTACCTGTGTCCTGCCAACGGGGTGTTTGCTCTGTTGTCGCGGGTGGCGCCAATACATTTCCGGGTTGACACCGCTGCGTGGCGGCGTGCACCGCGGCGCACGCCGGCGGTGGATTGTGCCCCGCTCATTAATATCCGCGCCATGACAGGCAACAGCGCCTGTCATATGTGTGGGCGTTGCAGTGGCCACCGCAATGCAGTCAGCCTGGCCACGCGCAGTCCCGAGCAGGAGATTCTGGCAATGCCATCCAGGGATATTTCCCGCTGGGAAGTCAGGCTGCTGTTGTTCGGGATGCTGGGGATGGCCGCCGGTGCCTTTCAATGGACGGTTTCGCCCTGGTTTGTGAATCTCAAACAGGCGGTGGCAGCGTGGCTGATCAATCAGAATGCCTTTCTGCTGTTGCAGGATAATGCCCCCTGGTGGTTGCTGACCCATTATCCGGAAAGTAACGATGTATTTAGTTGGCTGGATGGCGCCTGCATTCTGTTCTACATTGCGGCCAGCGCGCTGTTGATTGGCGGTGGGATGTTGCTATTGCTGCGCCTGGCGGGGCGCCTGCTGGGCCAGCGGGATCTGTCCTGGCGCCTGGCCTATGGCCTGATCCCGCTGGCCGGGATCAATCTGTTTCTGGGTTTGTCCTCGCTGACTGTGAGCATGCTCCGGGGTGAGCGGCTTGATCTCGCCTGGGTGAGCGGCGTGCGCATGATGTTGCTGGTTGTGGCGGTTGTCTGGACGGGCCGCCTGGTATGGCGCATGACAGGGTATGAGATGCAGGCCGGGGCGGGGGGGCGAAGACCGGCCGCCTGGTGCGTCATCATGAGTGGCGTGAGCCTGATTACGCTATCATGGTTAATGATGTTCTTTTACTGGTAAGGGCGGCAGCGTCCTGGTTTAGGTTTATCCTGGCCGGTCGTTAGCGCACTAGCCGGTAATTTCCTTGACCAGGTTCCAGTCACCGATGGTATCGATGTCAACGGCTGCTTCCGGGAAGGGCATGATGACGGCGCCGATCTTCAGGCCCACTCTTTTCGAGATGCTGTGCAGCGCGGCCTCCAGGCTTAATCTGCCGCACAGGTAGCGCAGCACGGCCGGCCAGCCGGCGGCACTGATAACGCGCAGGGGGTTCTTGCGCTGACTTTCTATCCGGGTCCAGAATTGTGCGATGTTCCGTGCCTGCGGCGTGGTAAAGGCGAACATGTTGCAGCCACTGTAATTGCCGTCGCGGAATCGCAGTGCAGTCCTCCGGGTGTTGGGGTAGGTCCGGATGACCTGGTCATAATCTGTCAGTGCGACCAGCACATCATGTTTGCTGGCACGGGCACGGGTGCAGAAATAGTCAACGATTTCCTGGCTGAGCAGGGCATGGTCCGCGGTGGTCATCAGGATGGCCTCATCCTCGGGAATGGTCGCCATGGCTGCGGCTGCGCTACGACTGGGGGAGGTCTTGCTTTCCAGCCATCGGCAGCGCTTCGCTGCAACCGCTTCCCTCAGCGCCGCTTCCCTGGATAAGGCATCCCACGGAGGGCCGCAGAGGACCAGGTGGCCGACCGCCTGGCTCTGCTCCAGAACTTCCAGGACATGCTGCACCATGGGCTTGCCACCCACCGGTACCAGGGCCTTGCAGCAGACACCGGCGGCCTCGACCAGTGGATCGCCGGGACTGCGGTCGCCAGCCAGGATGATGGCGGTAAAGGGATCAGGATGCATGCAGCCTAGATTCCGCAGTTGAACGGCCTGTAGCGGGCGTTGCATTTTGTGGCTGGCAAGGCGCGATGAGGAGGAATAGCCGGCCTATTGCGACGATTCGCAACGTCGCCAGACGCAAAACGCAGCGTGCGATACAGGTCGTAGCGACTCACCCGCAGGGTGGGCCTGGTGTACCCCTGAATCTTCTTAGGCATTAACACCTTGATAGCTCATCTAAGCGGTCAACTGCGGAATCTAGGTTCAGTGCTTTCTGGTAGATACGGTAGCGCTTGTAGGCAATACCGCCGATGCTTTCGATAATATTGCGCATCCCGGAATTGTCTTCCAGTATCCATGACATTTCCACTTCGGTGATGCCGCGTCTGGTCAGTGCCTGGCGCACGGCATCGATGACCAGGAAGGCCAGGCCGGGACCCAGGCGGCTGTGATGGTACTGTTTGCGCACGCCCATGAGGGCAACCCGGGCGGAGCGGGGATAGTTCACCTTGAGGCGCCAGAGCAGCTTTAACCAGCCGAAAGGCAGCAGGCGGCCATCCAGGTCAGTGATGATCTCGTTGATGTTGGGCAGGGCGATGATCATGGCGACCGGCACACCCTCGATTTCGGCAATCTGGACAAAGTCGTCATCCACCAGCATTAACAGACTTTTGCCGACTTCCTTGAACTCCGCCTCGGTGAAGGGGACGAAGCTCCAGTTTTCGGACCAGGCGTCATTGAAAATGTCGCGCATGATTGCCAGTTCGTCATTCAGGTGTTTGCGGCGCAAGGGGCGGATGGTGGCCTGTTGCTGCGTTTTGCGCATGATGCCGGTCATTACGGCGGGGGCCTCGAAATCCGGCCGCACATGGTAGGCCAGCAGGTCTTTGGTCGGGGTATAGGCTTGCTGCTCGATGCGCGCGGCATAATAGGGGTGGGCGTGCCCCATCATCAGTGACGGTGGCGTATCAAAACCGTCCACCAGCAGACCGCATTCCTCATTGATGGACAGATTAAAAGGGCCCTGGATTTGCGCCATGCCCTGTTCGCGCAGCCATGCTTCAGCCGTATCCATCAGTCGTGCAAAGACTTCCTGGTCATCGATTGCCTCCAGCATGCCGAAATAGCCCACTTGCTGGTGGTGGAGGTCGATAAAGAGTTGGTCAATCTGGGCGCTGATCCTGCCGACCGGCTGTGATCCGCGCCAGGCGAGCCAGGCACGCCAGCGGGCATGTTCAAAGAAGGGGTTTTTCTCCGACAGGTGCTGGCGGCGTTCGAACAGCAACGGGGGCACCCAGACCGGGTCGTCCCGGTAAATATCCCAGGGCAGGCGAATAAATTGTTCGATGGCTTTTTTCCCCTCGACCGGGGTGATCTGCAGTGAGTTTTGGGATGGTGGCATCGGTGCTCGTGGTGTGTGTTGTCGTTGTTGAGTGTAGTGTACCGGGAATCGACATTAGATGGGAGGGATGGAACGATTTATCTGCCAGACAGATGATCTGATGCTTAGGGAAACGATGATTAGGAAATTAATCAGCGATTCTTTAAGTTTGCGGATCCGGCTTGAGTTAAAGTCGCCACCTGCTATTGCCGATAACTGGCAGCTTGATGGAACTGTTATGCGAGTTTTAACGTTTCTGTTGCAGCACTTGTTTTATGCCATATGGCAAAATCCATGCCGAAGATGTGGGGTAATCAGTTGAAAATATTTCCACAATATGTGAGCGGCGTATTTGCTATCGGATGAAAAAATATATAAATTTGCGTTTTTCAATGAAACCCGCAAGAATGTGCTCCCATGAAGCAGGGGCAAGCTGACAGCTGACAACGAATTTTGAATGAAGCTGATTGATAAACAATTTATAAGGAGCCTTTAAATTTAGTTAAATCGCAGCACGTAGTCTGGCATGAATGGTGTATAGGGCCGCAATGAGCAGGGGTTTTCTGTATGCAAGATAACATTCGGCAAGTTGTTTTTTTAAGCGTTTGATATATCTGTATATTACGGGTATATTGGCCGCAATTTGCTGTGCATCGTGTGCCGTGAATCGCTAGGGATTGAACTAAATATCAGGTATTCAGGAGGTCAATTTGGATCTGGAGACGACACCTACCAGTAATACTTTGCCATTCAGGGCGGCGGATTTTGCAAATCTTGCAGAAGCTCTGGACTATGCGGCTCAGGGTGAAACAGGGTGTAATTTTTATACGGGCCGGGGTAAGGTCTATGCGGTGCTCTCATATGCGCAGCTGCGCGAAGAGGCGCAGACGCTTGCACGGCGCTTTCTGGGGCTTGGTCTGGCGCGTGGCGCGCGCGTGGCCCTGGTGGCTGAAACCCACCCGGACTTTCTGAGATTTTTCTTTGCTTGCCAGTATGCCGGCCTGGTGCCTGTGCCATTGCCCATTCCCATCAGTTTGGGTAGTCACAAGGCCTATGTGGAGCATTTGCGGGCGATGCTGGAAAGCTGCAAGGCTTCGGTTGCTATCTCCGCTGCCGGTTTCCAGTCTTTCCTGAGTGAAGCAACGGCTAGTTTGGGATTGCGCTTTGTCGGCGAGCCTGCCGAATTTGAGCAGTACCCGGAGTCGGGTGCTGAGATGCAGCCGCTGACGTCTTCAGAGCTGGCATATATACAGTACACCTCAGGCAGCACCCGCTTTCCTCGCGGTGTGATGATCAGCCAGGAAACGGTGTTGAGCAATCTTACCGGCATCATCCGTGATGGATTGAAGATGGGCCCTGGAGATCGCTATGTTTCCTGGTTGCCCTTCTACCATGATATGGGTTTTGTCGGGCTGGTGTTGGTGCCGCTGACTTCGCAGGTTTCCGTTGATTATCTGGGGACCCGGGAATTCGCGATGCGCCCTCGTCAGTGGCTCTCGCTGATGAGCCGTACCAGGGCGACGATCTCCTTCGGTCCTCCTTTTGGCTATGAGTTAGTGGAGCGCTGCATCCGCGCCGAAGAGGTCAGCAAACTGGATTTGAGCGCCTGGCGTATTGCCGGTGTCGGTGCGGAAATGATCCGGGCAGAACCCCTGGAGCGTTTCGCCAAGGCACTGGCCCCCAGTGGTTTCAACCCCAGTGCCTTTCTGGCCTGCTATGGTATGGCAGAATGCTCTCTGGCCATCAGTTTTGCACCGCTGAATCAGGGCCTGACGGTGGACCAGGTCGATGCCGACCATTTGGCGAAACACAATGAAGCCCGTGCTGTCCCCGGGGATGAGCATAAGGATCTATCTCCCCGTGTCCGCTCATTTGTGATGTGTGGTGAGCCGCTGCCGGGTTTCGAGGTGGAAATCCGGGATGAGCAGGGTCACCCCTTGCCGGAGCGTTACAGTGGGACGATCTATTTACGGGGGCCCAGTGTGATGTCCGGCTATTTTGACGAGCCGGAGATCTCCCGTCAGACTTTGTCCGCCGATGGTTGGCTGAACACCGGCGATATTGGCTATCGTCTGGGCGATGAGCTGGTGATCACCGGGCGTCAGAAGGATCTCATCATCATCAATGGCCGCAATATCTGGCCCCAGGATCTGGAATATCTGGCGGAGCAGCAGCCCGAAGTACGCACGGGCGATGCCCTGGCGTTTTCCGCTCCCGGACCCCAGGGAGAGGAGACTACTGTCATGGTGGTGCAGTGTCGCAAACAGGACCCTGCGGTCCAGGCGAGCCTGGTGAGCAGGTTGAAGCAGCGGGTCCGCGCTGATCTGGGTATTGACTGCTATGTGGAGCTGGTGCCCCTGCATACCCTGCCGCGCACTTCCTCTGGTAAGCTGTCACGCTCCAAGGCACGGGAAAATTTTATTGAAGCCCACGTCTGGGACAGTGCCTTCGTTGTGGCAGGTGATCAATAGCACTGCGGTACGGTACACATCCCGGCTGCGCTAAATGCACCACACCGTTGCGGTCACCGGCGCCACCGGTTTTATCGGTCGCGCGCTGTTGCCCGCCCTGAAGGCGGCTGGTTGGCAGGTGAAGGCGCTCAGGCGTACTGCAGCGCCATCCCCGGAAGACAATCAACAATCCATTGAGTGGGTGAGCGGGACGCTGGATGATGCCGGCAGTCTCCACTATTTGCTGCAGAATGTCCATGCCGTGGTGCATTGTGCTGGCGCTGTGCGGGGCATGAGCCCGGCGCAGTTTGACCCTGTGAATGAACAGGGGGTGGCGAATCTGCTGACAGCCGCCCTGGCTCAGGACCCCCCCCCCAGATTCATTGCCTTGTCCTCACTGGCGGCCCGGGAGCCGGCTCTCTCGCCCTATGCTGCCAGCAAGCGCAAGGGCGAGTTGGTTTTGAATTCTGCTGGCGACAAATTGCCCTGGGTTGCACTCCGTCCTCCCGCTGTTTACGGTCCTGGTGATCGTGAGCTGCTGCCTCTTTTTCAACTGATGGCGAAAGGTATCTCGGTTGTCCCGAGCGTCCACGACAGCCGCTTTTCCCTGATATATATCGACGATCTGGTTCGTGCGCTGATGCGGTGTCTGGAGCGCAGTGATATCCCTGCGGGTATCTACGAACTCGATGATGGTCATCCAGGTGGTTATAGCTGGGCAGATATTGAGCAGACCGTTGCTGTGCAGTGCCACCGTTCTGTGAGGCGGGTCGCCATTCCCCTCTGGTTGCTCGCTGCCGTTGCGGGGGCGAATGTCCTGTTAGCCCGCATCCGGGGTGTTGCGCCGATGCTGACGCCTGGCAAGGTCCGTGAATTGGCCCATCAGGACTGGG
>CAZFJS010000016.1:2428-7158 GCA_964519605.1 uncultured Gammaproteobacteria bacterium | reverse complement strand
GTTGCGCCGATGCTGACGCCTGGCAAGGTCCGTGAATTGGCCCATCAGGACTGGGTATGCGACAGTAGCGATTGGCGCCGGGCATCGGGTTGGCTGCCGGAGTTTAGTTTTAGCGAGGGCTTGCGCAGGACGCTGCTTTGTGGCGCTGCCGCTGCAGAGTAGGTGGTTCAGCTCGCTGCGCATATTCGCCACTCTGGGCACGCTGTCTGGTGTCACTGAGTACTTCAAGGTACAATGCCGCTCTTTTGCCGGCTGAATGACGTGCAGGTTGATCTCCCGTAGGGACAGGGTTAAATTATTCGTTTGGATGAAGATACAAAAATGATGAAAGATTATGATGCCATTCTCAGCGAACTCTGCAGCGTATTGCAGTCTTTTGCCAATGAAAACGTGGAGACGATTAACGAGAATACCGAACTGGTCGCCGACCTGGAAATTGATTCCGTTAAACTGCTCGAACTGCTGATGGAAATCGAAGACCGCATGGATATCTCCATTCCCCTCAATGTGCTGCCGGATGTGAGCACGGTGAAGGATCTGGCGCTTGCGCTCCAGAAACTGAGTGGGTAGTCATGCCGATTTTCCATAAATTCCAGTCATTTGCGGCACTGCGTGAGGATCTTACGCAGGTGGAAACCAATCCGTTCAATATCATCATTGAGCAGGTATTGTCAGAGACCGAGGCCATTATCAATGGGCGGCGGACCATATTGGCGGGCACCAATAATTATCTGGGACTGACCTTCGATCCCCGTTGCATTGCTGCGGGCCGCAAGGCGCTGGAGGAGCAGGGTACGGGAACGACGGGTTCCCGTATGGCCAATGGTACTTATGCTGGCCATCTCGCGCTGGAACAGGAGATCGCCGATTTTTTTGATTCCCCGACTGCCATTGTATTCTCCACCGGCTACATTGCTAATCTTGCCATTCTGTCGACCATTCCCGGTCCCAAGGATGTCATCCTGCTGGATGCGGATAGCCATGCCAGTATTTATGACGGTTGTCGTCTGGGCAGCGCCGAGGTGATCCGTTTCCGTCATAATGATCCCGCAGATCTGGATAAGCGCCTGGCCCGTCTGGGTGAGCGGGCCGCTTCCGTACTGATCGTGGTGGAGGGCATCTATAGCATGATTGGTGACCAGGCGCCGCTGCAGGAGATCGTGGCCATCAAACGTAAATACGGTGCTTATCTGATGGTGGATGAGGCCCACTCCCTGGGTGTGCTGGGCGAGCACGGTCGCGGGTTGGCCGAGCAGGCCGGGGTGGAACAGGAAGTGGATTTCATTGTCGGCACCTTCAGCAAGAGTTTGGGCTCCATCGGTGGTTTCTGTGTCAGCCGCTGGCCAGAGATCGAACATGTACGTTATGCCATGCGCCCCTATATTTTTACCGCATCCTCATCGCCATCGATTATTGCCTCCACCCGTGTTGCCTTGGGGATACTGCGCGAACAGGGTGCCGAGTTGCGCCGGCAGTTGTGGGAAAATGCCCATCGTCTTTACCTGGGACTGCAGGGTCTGGGGCTGGCGCTAGGGCCCGAGACCAGTCCCGTGGTGGCGGTGACCCTGGGCAGAGCCAAGGCACATGCGCTCAAAGTCTGGCATGAATTGCTGGACCGGGGGGTGTATGTGAATCTGGTGATGCCGCCTGCGACGCCTACGGCCAGCTGTCTGCTGCGCTGCAGTCTCAGCGCAGCGCATACGCCGCTACAGATCGACGCGATCGTCGATGCTTTCGGTGCGCTGCAGGATGACCTGAAAGACTGCTGATGCTGTTTTTCCCCGCCGTTGAGTATCCCCGGCTGGTGACGCTGAGTCAGCACGTCTGATGTCTTTGTTGCTGAAATTCTTCCGGATCTATCCCTGGCAGAGTGCGCTGATGCTGCTGGCGCTGCTGTTGGCAGGTATTGCCGAAGGCGTCAGCCTGTCAGCCTTGCTGCCCTTGCTGAGCATTGCCCTGGATCAGGGCAGCAAGACATCGCCTGCAGCCGCATCCCCCGAGGGTAAACTGAACCTGGAGGAGATCATCCGCAATGCCCTGGAATCCATTGGCCTTTCACCCTCCATCGGGGTGCTGCTGATCATCGTGGTGCTGGGGATTCTCCTCAAGAATCTGCTGTTGCTGCTGGCGCGCAAACAGATCGGTTATACCGCCGCCCAGGTGACAACCGACCTGCGCCTGGCCCTGTTGCGGGCCGTACTGGCCTCGAGCTGGGAATATTTTATCAAGCAGCCTGCAGGGCGTATGGCTAACGCTATGACGACTGAGGCCATGCGGGCAGCCGAGTCCTATGTCTATGGCACCACCATGATCGCCCGGCTGATCGAGGCGGTCGTCTATACGGGGGTTGCCCTGCTGGTGTCCTGGCAGGCAACCCTGATCGCGCTGGTTTCCGGCCTGCTGGTTTTGCTGGTGACGTATTCCCTGGTGAAAATGTCGCGCCGGGCAGGCAAGCGTCAGACCAAGCTGTTGATTTCCCTGATTGGGCGCTTGACCGATACCCTGCAATCAGTCAAGCCCTTGAAAGCCATGGCCCGGGAGGATCTGGCGGATACGGTATTGGCCACTGAAACCGCCAAGCTGAATCGTGCGTTGCAACGGGAGGTTTTCAGCAAGGCCTTTCTGCAGGCGATCCAGGAGCCTTTATTTGTCAGTCTGATTACCCTGGGTATCTACATCGTGCTGGTGCAATGGGGTATGCCGGCGCCTACTGTGCTGATGCTGGTTTTATTGCTGGGGCGGATGATGGGACAGATGGGCAAGATTCAGCGCTGGTATCAGAAGATGGTGACCAGTGAAAGCGCTTACTGGTCCATCAGCAAGACCACGGAAGAGGCGGAACGTGTTGCCGAAATCTCCCAGGGTACTCGTGCCCCGAAGCTGGCGCGGGCAATCGAATTCCGCGATGTTGTTTTTTCCTATGGCACCAAGACGGTGCTGCAGCAAGTGTCACTGGAAATTCCCAGGGGTTCTCTGACGACCTTTACCGGGCCCTCTGGCGCTGGAAAAACCACTATTGTCGATCTTGTTACCGGGATGCTGCAGCCCCAGAGCGGTGCAGTGTTGATCGATGGCGTTCCCTTGACAGAGATTGATCTGAAGCGCTGGCGTCATAAAATCGGTTATGTGCCCCAGGAAAATCTGCTGTTACATGACAGCGTAATGAACAATGTGACCCTGGGGGATCCTGATCTTAACGAGGACGATGTCGTCTATGCCCTGCGTGCTGCAGGCGCATGGGATTTTATTGCGGAGCTGCCGGAAAATATTCACAGCACAGTGGGTGAGCGGGGCGCCAGACTTTCGGGCGGTCAGCGGCAGCGGATCATGATTGCCCGTGCCCTGGCGCACCGCCCGGAGTTATTGATTCTTGATGAAGCGACCAGTGCCCTGGATCCTCGCAATGAAGCTGCGATCTGCGAGACTCTGCAGCAACTGCGCGGTGAGCTGACGATTATAGCGATATCCCATCAGGCGGCCCTGGTGGATGCGGCGGACCAGGTATACCGTCTGCGTGATGGACAGATCGAGCTACTGCCTCCGGGCGCTCAGTCCGCAGCCGCTCCCCAACCTGCCTGAGCCCGTTACGACCCGCTTTCCAGCAGGCGCCTGACCCGGTTGATTGCCTGCTGGACATCTTCCAGTGGTGGTGGCGGCTTGTCTGGCAGCACTTCCCCCAGGTAGGCAGCATGCCCGGAAGCGATCAGTTGTCGGTGAACCCGTCTGATATCGCGGCTCAAACGCTGCGGTCCAAAGCGCATCAGCAGCCGGTAAAGCTTGGCGCCCAGCCGAAAATCCCGCCGGCTACCGGCTGTTGCCTCCGGGTCCAGATCGAATATCGCCACCGGCTTACCGGTGGCGCAGGCCTCGCTGAGCATGGCGATGCTGTCGCCGGTAACGATAATTTTATCTGCCAGGGCAAGGTAGGCATAGTAAGGGTTATCACTGTCATCGGCCTGCCAGCGATAGAGATGCATGGGGCAATCGACGGCAGCCTTAAAACGGTCAATGGCTGTAGCGGGCGTGCGGGCGCTGCTGGTCACCAGCAGTGATCCGCCGCATGCCCGGGCAATAGTGCTGGCCTGCCTGGCCAGTTGGGCTGCTGCCCGTCGTCCGAAGGTACAGGGACCGCTGTTGCCGCCGATGATAACGGCGATGTAGGGGCGGCGGGGCAGCTGAGCCAGCCGGGTGGCCCATTGAGCCACTGCAGCCTGGAGCCGTTCCGGTTTTACGCGGTGAAGGGTGGTCGCATTGTGGAGGATGTTGTCGCGTTGCGGTAACCGGTACTGCGGGGTGGTGATGATCAGATCGAACTGCGCCGTATCCGCCCAGGTGCGGCCGATATGGACCAGTTTGCTGATGTCGCCGGATTGTTGTTTGATCCACCGGCAGACCGGTTCATTGCGCATACCTGCCGAGATGACCAGGTCCGGCCAGGGTGCCCGCAGTGGGCTGGAAGCTTGTTGCCTGATGCCCAGCAGGGAAGACTGGCGCAGGAGTCCGGGTAGAAAATCATCGCATCGATAGGTCAGCCGTTTAATCTCGAACGGCCACCCCAGAGCTTCGGCTAGCGCCAGCAGCTGGCTGTTTTCGCCGGCACGGTAGCCCATGACCACCCATACCCTGGGACTGGTGGGCTGCTTGCTTGCAGATTGGTGTTTCATCGCGGTTGCTTCAGACTGGAGAGAGCATGATGGTTTATTGTAAGCTATTCCGCCTTTGCTATTCTG
>CAZFJS010000016.1:0-2328 GCA_964519605.1 uncultured Gammaproteobacteria bacterium | reverse complement strand
CTGGAGGAATATGTGCTGGGCAAGCCACGTTTCAAGCCCTCCCTTTACCACATCGATCCCCAACGTTCGGACCTTCTTGAGCCACCCTGGCCGGACCTGGTGATCACTATCGGCCGCCGGCCGGCCATGGTGGCCATGTGGGTGCGGGAACAGAGTGGTGGCCGAAGCCGTGTGGTACTGGTGGGGCGTCCCAAGCGCAAATTGAGCCAATATGCCCTGGTGATTGCCACCTCCCAGTACTGTTTGCCCGCCAGGCCCAATGTGCTGCATCTCGATCTGCCTCTGATGCGCAGTGATGCCGCTGCCATCGCGGCCGCCACAGCGCGCTGGCAGCCGCGTCTTGCCACGCTGCCCCGTCCCCTTACCGCACTCCTGGTGGGTGGTCCCACCAAGCCCTTTGTCTTCGATGAGCGAGTGGCGCGAGAACTGATCGTCAAGGCCAGTGCGGCTGCGGCCGGCGGTTGTCTTTATGTGACGACCAGCCGCCGCACCCCCCCGCAGGTGGTCAAGGCTATCCAGGATGCGCTGCCCGTCGGGGCGCAATTCCATCGCTGGGAAAAAGGCGGTAAAGACAACCCCTACCACGCCTTGTTGGGACTGGCGGACCGTTTCATCGTCACGGGGGACAGTATATCCATGATGGTAGAAGTCGCCCGCCTGGGGAAACCCCTGGCGATCTTTCCTTTGCCGACACAGCGGGGATTGATTGCCGTCTTGCGCGACTTGCTTGCCAGGCGTTTGCACCCCGCACCCGGCGAGGAGCGGAAAAATACCGGTCCGATGCGACATTTGGGCGATCTCCTTTATCGCCTGGGGCTGGTGAATTACTCCCGCGACCTGAGCGCACTTCATCGCCGTTTGATCGAACAGGGGCTGGCTGTTTATCTGGGAGCGCCTTTTTTGCCTGCAGGCGGCCAGGTGCCGGATGAACTACAGCGGGTGGCCGCGCGCATCAGAGCTCTGCTGTAGGCGGCACGGCTCTACCGAGAATGTTGGGGATTTGCCGGGATCGCTAGGCTATACTGTCAGTGATGCTGCCCCGATGGTATGTTGAGGACAGGCATACCTTGCGATCAGGATATTTGTGGGCGTATACAGTTTGTCATTTTCTGTCATGAAAAATCTGAAACTTTGGCGGGCAGGTAAACGCAGACGGGCCCATGTCTCCCTGTCCTTCATGCGGCATGATCTCTCCTTGATGCGCCGTGCGCGTCAACCCATCGAAAAACTCTTGTCGGCCATGCCGCGGGTGGAAGGTGGCTGGCCACCGGCAGACAGTGGTCTTATTGTCTTCGCAGTGTGTGATCCGAAGTATTTTTCCCTGCATGCGGACACACTAATGGCGTCGATCGATAAATTTTCCCCAGGGAGTGCGCTACACCTGCATCTGTATGATCCGTTACCTGATCAACTTGCCGAGCTGCAGGCCTTGCAGCAGCGCTTCCCGCATGTGAAGGTGACCAGTACCTGGGAAAGAACCGAACTGGCGGGGCTGACGGATGAGAAACGCCTGGTCTATTATCAGTCCACCCGCTTTGTGCGTCTCTACAGCGTGTTACAGGCGGCCCGCCGGCCCGTGATTACGGTGGATATCGATAGCCTCATTCGCGGGCCACTGACACAGATTGTGCAGGCGGCCGGCGATGCTGATATCGGACTTTTTCTGCGTCCGGAACTTTGCCATTCAGGAAAGAATGTGCTGGCATCCATGGTTTACGCCGCCCCTTCCGCCGCCAGCCTGCATTTTTTTTCCCGGGTGGCTGCCCGCATTGCGGTTCATCTGCTGGCCCGGGTGCAGGTAGAAATGCTGGATCAGCGCTGCCTGTGGAAGATCTATGAGCGTCGGGATGAATCATTGCAGATCTGGAATATCCCGCTAAAGTTCAGTGACTGGAGCCTTGCGGATGACAGCATCATCTGGCATGGGAAAGGGCCGCGCAAACAGACAGAAAAATATCTCCGGGAGCGCGCCCTGCTGCTTTCAGGGGACGATAGCCTTGCGGTGCAGGTGGGTAGCCCGGCCATGCATGGTGTTGACAAGGCCTTTCGTCAATACAATGACGCCTGTGGTTTCCGGGTAGCCTGGAAGCCCCAGAACGACGAGCCACGAGTGGCGAGCACCCGCATTCGCTGTCTGAATCCGATGGCAGAGTTACAGCGCCGTGGTTTTCCTGTCGAGCTTTATTCTGCTGACCGGATGGAAGCCTATGATATGGTGATTTTCCTGAAAGCCTACAGTGAGAAGGACCTCTCCCTGGCAAAGGAACTGAAGGCCCGCGGCAAGACCGTGATATTCGATTTATGCGACAACCATTTTCTCATGGGGGA
>CAZFJS010000015.1:17248-21518 GCA_964519605.1 uncultured Gammaproteobacteria bacterium | reverse complement strand
CGGGCAGACTTGCCGTCAACTGCTGTGCGGTATCGCTGGCCGCCTGACATTGCAAAACCTCTGATTCATCGATCAGGGTGCAGACCCAATAGGCCTGCCGTCCTTGCAGACATACCTCGCGTACGCGCTGCAGCACCGTCTCCCGCCGGTGCTCAGCCAGCACTACAGTGGTCACCGGCTGCCGCCCGGGCGGCAGTTCATCAATCAGGGAGCAATCAAGATCTGCGTAGGCACTCATCATCAACGTGCGTGGAATGGGGGTCGCTGTCATAATCAACTGGTGAGGATAACGGCCCTGGCGGCGCCCCTTCTCCCGCAGGGCCAACCGTTGATGGACACCAAAACGATGCTGTTCGTCCACGACCACCAGACCCAGGGCGGGGAACGACACGTCTTCCTGAAACAGGGCATGCGTGCCCACCACCACCATGGCCTCCGCCGCCGCGATGCGTGCAATCGCGGCGCTGCGCACCCGCCCCCGGGACTTGCCGGACAACCAGGCCAGCTTAATCCCCAAAGGTTCCAGCCAATGGTGGAAATTCTGCCAATGCTGCTCCGCCAGCAGTTCCGTAGGCGCCATGACCACTGCCTGATAACCCGCCTCCACAGCCTGCAACACAGCCATGGCCGCCACAATAGTCTTGCCGGAACCAACATCCCCCTGCACCAGGCGTTGCATGGGTGTATGGCCATTCAGGTCGTGACGGATTTCCCCAATCACCCGCTGCTGCGCCGCTGTCAGTGTGAAGGGCAAGCGTTCCCGCAATGCCGTCATCAGACGGCCAGTACCAGACAGTGGTGGCGCCTCCTGAGAGCGCTTATACCACCGCAGGCGACGCAGGCTGAACTGATGGGCCAGCAGCTCTTCAAATGCCAACCGGCGCTGCATCGGATGGCTGCCCGCCAGCAGTTCGGGCAGGGCCGCATCCAGAGGGGGGCGATGCACATAGCACAGCGCTTCCACCAGGCCGGGCAGTCGGTACTGCGCTAACAGCTCAGCGGGCAGCAGCTCCACCAGGGCCGCGGCCGAATCCGCGCCGCCGGTCGACTGCAACAGGTCCAGGGCCTGGGCGGTCAATTTGCGCAGGCCAGTCTGTCGTATACCTTCTGTAGCGGGATAGAGGGGCGTCAGATGCGCCACCGTCTCCGGCGCCTCATCCGGGGCCAGGATACGGTATTCAGGGTGTACCATCTCCAGCATCGTCGGTCCCTGCCGCACCTCGCCAAAACACTGCAGTCGGACACCTCTTGTCAGCGTCTGCTGCTGCGTCCTGCCAAAATGGAAGAACCGCAGGAGCAGCGCACCGGTGCCATCGGTCAGATGTGTAAGCAACATACGCCGCCGACCATATTTTATCTCGGTCAGCAGCACCTCGCCGACGACCAGCACCTCTGTGCCACGCTGCAATGAACCGATGGGCTGCGAGCAACTGCGATCCTGGTAGCGCACTGGCAAATGGAACAGCAGGTCCGCTACAGTGTGGATCTGCAGCTGTTCCAGGCGCGCGGCTATCCGCGGCCCCACCCCTGTCAGACAATGCACCGGCGCGACCAGCGTCAAAGCTCCAGGCCTCATCGCCGAAAACCTGTGAGTACCGGGGATACTGGCCCGCGCCGGCCTATCCCAGATGCATGATGGCATCGATCTCCACTGCGGCACCTCGCGGCAAAGCACTGACCTCGACGACCGCCCGCGCCGGATAGGGTGCCCGCAGATATTCGGCCATGATCTCGTTGACTACCGGAAAATGCCCCAGATCGGTGAGAAATACATTGAGCTTGACCAGCGCACCGAGACCGCCGCCGGCGGCCCGCGCTACAGCCCCGAGATTTTCGAACACCCGGGTGATCTGCTGGCGGATATCCCCCGTCACCATTTCCATGGTCTCCGGATCCAGTGCAATCTGACCGGACAGATAGACCGTCGACCCCACTCTGACGGCCTGGGAATAAGTACCGATGGCGTCAGGCGCCGCAGTGGTTTTGATGATTTCCCGTGACATGCTTGTCTCTCCAGTGTTGTGTCTTAGCCTTTTTTCCGGCTGATGCGCATTACCTGGTCCAGGGTACGAATATGCCGCATCACCCGGGCCAGATGTACCCGGTCCTGCACCGCGATGGTAAACACAATGGTGCTGTATTTGCTGTCATGCTCCTCGATGTCTACATTGCTGATATTGACATCCATCCCGGAGATGGCAGCCGCCACGGTAGCCAATACCCCGCGACGATTCACTGCGTACACGCGGATATCCACCGAAAACTGATCCTTGAGCCCGGTCTCCCACTGGACACTGACCCATTTTTCCGGATGCTTGCGAAATTCCTTGATATTCTTGCAGGACTCTGTGTGAACCACAACACCCCGCCCGGCCGAAACAAAACCCTGGATGGGATCCCCGGGAATAGGGTGGCAACACTTGGCGAAAGTAACCACCATCCCTTCCGTGCCCCGGATCAGCAAAGCCCGCCGACTGGGACGCGAGCCACCCAGCCAGACCGGCAAGCGACTGAAGACATCTCTGATGACGCGCGGTCGGCGGGGAAGGCGCCCTTTTTCAGCCGCGCTGATTTCCTCCAGTCGGCGGGCAATCAGCGGTGCCAGGCGCTTACCCGAACCAATGTCTTCATAAAGATCCGCCAGGGTTTTGCTGTTGAATTCCTGTAACAAAGATCGCCCCCGGTCGACCATATCATCCAGACTGAGAGAATAATTGCGCAGCGCCTGCTCCAGCAAGCGGCGACCAAGGCTGATGGACTCCTCGCGCTTGAGATTCTTGAGAAAATTCCGGATAGCGGCACGTGCCTTTCCGGTCACCACAAAATTCAGCCAGGCGGGATTGGGACGGGCGCCGGGGGCGGTAATAATCTCCACCAGCTGGCCATTTTGCAGCGCCGAACTTAATGGCGCCAAACGGCGATCGATCTTCGATGCCACGCAGGTATTGCCGATGTCCGAGTGGACAGCATAGGCAAAATCCACCGCCGTCGCCCCCCGGGGCAGTTCCATGATGCTGCCTTTAGGGGTAAAAACATAGACTTCATCAGGAAACAGGTCGATTTTGACATTCTCCAGAAAATCCAGTGAATTGCCGGCATTTTTCTGGATTTCCAGGAGACCGCGCACCCACTCCCGCACCCGCCCCCTGGCCCCGGGCTGGCCACCGTCACTGTCACTGTCACCCAGCTTGTAGAGCCAGTGTGCGGCCACCCCCGCCTCCGCCACCTTGGACATATCCTCGGAACGGATCTGCACCTCAATAGGCATCCCGTAGGGGCTGAACAACACCGTATGCAAGGACTGATAGCCATTGGCCTTGGGAATGGCGATGTAGTCCTTGAATTTCCCCGGCACGGGCTTGTACAGGTTATGGATCACCCCCAGCACCCGGTAACAGGCATCCACCGAATCCACGACAATGCGGAAGGCGTACACGTCAAACACTTCGGAAAAGGACAAGCGCTTGGCACGCATCTTCTGGTAGATACTGTAGACATGTTTCTCCCGCCCCTGCACACGTCCCACCAGGCCCTCCTGTTGCAAACGTTGCTCGATGGCCTCCCTGATACGGCTAATCACTTCCTTGCGGTTGCCACTGGCCTTCCTGACCGCCACCGTAAGCATCCGATAGCGCTGCGGATAGCTCTCAGCGAAACCCAACTCCTGTAGCTCAATGCGGATGGCATTCATACCCAGGCGGTTGGCGATGGGGGCATAGATATCCAGGGTCTCGCGGGCAATGCGCTGACGCTTCTCCGCCGGCATGGCCCCCAGGGTGCGCATATTGTGCAACCGATCGGCCAACTTGATAATGATCACGCGGATATCCTGCACCGTGGCAAGGAGCATTTTGCGAAAATTTTCCGCCTGCGCCTCTTTGCGGGTTTCAAACTGGATCTGGGTCAACTTGCTGACGCCATCGACCATTTCGGCGACTTCTTCCCCAAAACGCGCCTTAAGCAGCGTCTTGTCTGCGCCGGTGTCCTCGATGACATCATGAAGAATTGCCGCCTTGATGCAGGCTGCATTCATGCGCATTCCGGCAAGAATCCCGGCCACCGCCAGCGGGTGGCTGATATAGGATTCCCCGGACAGGCGGAACTGCCCCTGGTGAGCCAGCGCCGCAAACTGATAGGCCTGGTGGATGGCACTGATCTGCTCCTGATCCAGATAGTGCTGCAAGGCAACCGGCAGACCGCTACGCGCAAACTCATCATCTGCCTCGTACTCCGGCAGGGATGCTGAAGATGCCGGGTCAGAGATCGTCAT
>CAZFJS010000015.1:8448-17148 GCA_964519605.1 uncultured Gammaproteobacteria bacterium | reverse complement strand
CATCTGCCTCGTACTCCGGCAGGGATGCTGAAGATGCCGGGTCAGAGATCGTCATCCGGGGCGCCTCTGGATTAAGTCCGGGCAAAAAAGATTGCGCGCCGGAATATGAAAATTCGCGGCGCACAGCGCAGATAATAGCCGGCTATCGCGAAGATTAGCAACGCAAAAGTCGGCTATTCCGGGCTCAGGATTTTCGTTCATGAATCGATCAGTGGTTCCTCAAGAACCTGTCGGATTGGCCTCCTGCGCCTCCTGCAGCTCTTCTTCGGATACCAGTGACTCTTCGGCATGTTCGCGGGCCGTCACTTCCCGCAGGATATCCGCGCTCACATTGCCTGCTGCAATCTCACGCAGCGCCAGCACCGTGGGCTTGTCATTTTCCCATGGCAAGGTGGACTCTTTGCCATTAGCCAGCTGTCGGGCCCGTTTGGAAGCCACCAGAATTAATTCAAAACGATTGTCGACCCGGCCCAGACAATCCTCTACTGTCACTCGTGCCATACTTCAATACTCCTGCATTGATGAAAGCGCCGCTCTAATCAAGCGGCATCAGACATGAATCCGCGACTTAAAGCGAATACGGTTTGGGGATGCACTGAATTAATCCGTCACCACCGTTGCGATGCAGGCCGTAATCCATAACGATCAAGAACCTGGATACCGTATCAAGTCCGGCATGACGACAATCGGTGCTTCCTCAAGGAACAAATGTAATTATAGCAAACTTCAGGGAGAAGAAAGCGCGGATGATCAGTGCTACCGGATCAGGCCAGCAAACCGGCGATCAGGCGCCGCTGCCTGAGCGCCTGTTCTGACTGCTGCAAATGCTGCACCCGGATAATCGCCTGCAGCTCCTCCAGCGCCGTATCGAAGTCATCATTGATGATGAGATAAGCAAATTCCTTGTAATGTGACATTTCATCCACGGCCTGACGCATGCGCAGGGCGATTACCTCATCCGGATCCTGATTACGGCCCCGCAGACGCTGCTCCAGCACACGCCGCGAAGGCGGCAGGATAAAAATGCTGACACAGGAGACAGCCCGCTGGCGTACCTGGCGGGCACCCTGCCAATCGATCTCCAGCATCACGTCCCGCCCCCGGTTTAGCTGGGCCATGACACTGTGGCGGGCGGTGCCATAATAATTGCCGAATACCTCAGCATGTTCGAGAAAGGCCTCCTGTGCGATCATCTCGCGGAACTGTTCATGGCTAACAAAATGGTAATCCCTGTCAGCCTGTTCACCCGGACGCATGGGACGGGTCGTGTAGGAGATCGACACCGCCATCCCGGCGTCCATCGCTATTAACCCCCGGACCAGACTGGTCTTGCCTGCACCGGACGGCGCGGAGACAATGTACAGGGTACCCGGCACAGTATCTTCAGCGACACTGTCTGCAGCAGTCATGTTTGTATTCCCCTCTGACGGCATGTCTATTCGATATTCTGGATCTGTTCCCGCATTTGCTCGACCAGCACCTTCATTTCCACCGCCGCCCGCGTCGTGATGGTGGAAATGGATTTCGAGCCCAGGGTATTCACTTCCCGGTTAAGCTCCTGCATCAGAAAATCCAGCCGCCGCCCCACGGGGTCATCCTGCTCCAGGACCCGGCGCACTTCCTCGACATGCACCACAATCCTGTCCAGCTCCTCCTCGACGTCGATTTTCTGGGCAAGATAGACCAGTTCCTGCTCCAGACGCGCGGTATCGAATTCGGCCTGCAACACAGTAATCCGTTCGTGAAGCCGGCGACGCTGGCCATCCAGAATTTCCGGCAACCTGGCCCGCACCGCCTCCAACTCGGCCAGGATAGCTGTGCAGCGCTGTTCAATCAGGGCTTTCATCTTCGCCCCCTCACGCAGACGGCTTTCCTGCAGTTCATCCAGACAGGCGCTCAGCAGCTCAAGCGCCTCCCGCTGCAGTTTGCTGAGATCGGCCGTCAGCGGCTGCAGCACCCCCGGCCAGGTCAGGATATCGGCTGTCCGTATCCTGGCCGGATTCTCCATCAGCGCTTCAATCTGGTTATTGGCCTCCAGCAGCATCCTGACCAGATCCATATTGAGGGTGGGTTCGGCACCGGCGCTGGCAACGGCATGGAATTTCAGCTGGCCGTCGATCTTGCCACGCCGCACCCGGGCCAACAGCTGTTGGCGCACACGGGTCTCCAGGCCGCGAAGATCTTCCGGCAGGCGAACACTGATATCGGCAAAGCGGTGATTTACCGTGCGTAATTCCCAGCTCAGGACACCCCAGGGGGTCTGGCGCTCCTGACGGGCAAAGGCAGTCATACTACTAATCATGATGGATAGTTTCCCGGTCTCCGCAGACTTCTTCCGGCCGCTCCGGATGCAAGGTTCAATCCCTTGATTATGCTGGATTAAACCGGCAATAAAAGGCTGTTTGCGGTTGCAACTGGAAACTATACTGACACCCTACCCGGAGTGCAAACAATATCCCGGATTCCGCGACCGGAAAAAAAGCATCCTGAATTTTCGTCGCAGACAGATGCCGGGAAATAGGTATAATCGGCAGCCCGATATCACAAAACAAGGAGCCATCATGCGACCAAGCGGCCGTGCCCCCGATGAACTGCGGTCTATCCGACTGACGCGCAATTACACCAAACATGCCGAAGGCTCGGTATTGGTTGAGTTTGGCGATACCAAGGTGCTCTGCAATGCCAGCATCGACAACCGGGTACCGCGTTTTCTCAAAGGCAGCGGCCAGGGCTGGGTCACCGCTGAATACGGTATGCTGCCGCGCTCCACCGGCCAGCGCATGGATCGTGAAGCCGCCCGCGGCAAGCAGGGTGGCAGGACCATGGAGATTCAGCGCCTCATCGGCCGTTCCCTGCGGGCCGCGATCGACCTGCGCGCCCTGGGCGAACACACCATTACCATTGACTGCGATGTCATCCAGGCCGATGGCGGCACCCGCACCGCGGCGATCACCGGCGGCTATGTGGCCATGGAGGATGCCATCCGTCATTTGCAGCAAAAGGGGCGAATACGCAAGGATCCCGTCCATGGCTTCGTCGCCTCCGTCTCGGTGGGTATCTACCAGGGCGTCCCTGTACTGGATCTGGACTACGCCGAGGATTCCGCTGCAGAAACCGATATGAACGTCGTGATGAATGATGCCGGCGCCTTCATCGAACTGCAAGGGACCGCGGAAGGCCATGCCTTTCGCATGGACGAACTCATGAGCATGATCGGGCTGGCCAAAAATGGCATCACCACGCTGATCGAAAGACAGCAGGCCGTGCTGAATGACTGAAACCCCTGGTGCCATAGGGCGTATCGTCCTGGCCAGCGGCAATCCCGGTAAGCTGCAGGAAATCCAGGCACTGCTGGCGCCGCTGAATCTCGAGCTCATGCCCCAGACCTGCTTCGATTTCCCCGAGGTAGAGGAAAACGGCCTGAGCTTCGTGGAAAATGCCCTGCTCAAGGCGCGTCATGCCTGTCACCATACCGGTCTGCCTACCATTGCGGATGACTCTGGTCTGGAGGTGGACGCACTCCAGGGACAACCCGGCATCTACTCATCCCGTTATGCCGGGGAGGAGACCAGTGACCGGGACAACCTGGAAAAACTGTTGGCCGATCTGGCCGGGGTGCCCACCGCGCAGCGTCGCGCCCGCTTCCAGTGCCTCATGGTCTACCTGGCCCATGAGCACGATCCCACCCCGCTCATCTGTCAGGGCACCTGGGAGGGATACATCCTGGAGAAAAGCCGGGGTGCCGGTGGCTTCGGTTATGACCCGGTGTTCTATGTCCCCACTCATGACTGCGCCTCGGCGGAACTGCCTGCCGCCGTCAAAAACCGCCTCAGCCACCGCGGCCAGGCCCTGCAGTGCTTAATGGCCCTGCTGGGTGCCCGCTGACAACACCCGTGCGGCGGCAACCACGGCCTGCCCCAGGGAAAGCCCGCCATCATTGGCCGGCAGCTTTTCGGGCGCCAGCACCCTCAGCCCGCGCGCCTCAAGCACCCCGCTGATACCGGCCAGCAGCAGACGATTCTGGAACACACCTCCGCCCAATACCACAGTAGTAACCCCATCTCTCTCCGCCAGCTGCAGGAGAGTGGTGGTGACGGCCACCACCACGCCTTGATGAAAGCGCGCCGCGATCACCCCCCGGGCGACCCCCGCCTGCAAATCGTCCAGTAAGCGCAACCACATACATCGCCAGCCAATCACGACCCGGCTGTCATGACAGCTCTGTTCATGAGGGTAGGCCTGCGCGACCTCTCCTGCAAACCAGGGGCCCGCCACTGCCTCCAGCGCCATGGCAGCCTGGCCCTCGAAACTGGCGGTCGCTGTGCAAAGCCCCAGCGCCGCAGCCACGGCATCGAAAAGACGGCCGCAAGAGGAGGCCCGGGGGCTATTGAGCCCCTGGGCCATCATGGCATCCAGGGTGCTGAGCGGCCGCGCCTCAAGAAAGCGCACGATGGCAAGCCCGGGGTAACGCTGACGCACGGTCTCCCAGCCCAAGCCCGCCTGCAGATGGGCATAGGTGTTGCGCCAGGGCTCATACACTGCCCGGTCGCCACCAGGCAGAGGTAGCGGCAGAAAACCCGCCAGATGGGTATAGCCACAATAATCCGCCAGCAGGAATTCCCCGCCCCACAGGGCGCCATCGTCCCCCAGGCCCAGACCATCCAGGGCCACCCCCAGTACCGGTGGTGTCCCTGCCGGCAGACCATGCTCCGCCATGCAGGCGGCGATATGGGCATGATGATGCTGCACCTCCAGAAGCCGGGCCGACATCTCTCCGGCCAGCATCCTGCCCAGCCGGGTGGATGGATAGTCCGGATGACGGTCGACGGCGATGACTGCGGCCTCCTGACCATACAATCGGCGATAGAGCGCAAGATGGTGCTGATAGTCCGCGCAGGTAGCGGCTTCCTGCAGATCGCCCAGATGCGGAGAAAGCAGCGCCCGGCCTTCGCGAAGGAAGCAGAAGGTATTTTTCAGACCGCCCCCCATGGCGATCAGCAGTGGGGCCTTGCTAAAACCTGGTGGTAATGTCAGCGGTGCCGGCGCATAGCCCCGGCCACGCCGCAGCAGACGTAGCCGGCCGGCGGCGAACTGCACCACGGAGTCGTCCAGGCGATTGAGGATGGGCCGGTCGTGCAGCAGAAAATAATCGGCAATAGTGGCCAGATGGCTACGGGCGGTCTCATTAGTGAGACAGGGTGGCGCCTCGTTGTAGTTACCGGAGGTGAGCACGATGGGCCGCTTCATCTCCTGCATCAGGAGGTGGTGCAGCGGTGTACAGGGCAACATAAAGCCTAGCCGGTCCGTGTCCGAGGCAATACCGGCCGCCAGCGCCTGGCCCTGCGCCGCCAGCAACACAATGGGCGCCGCCGGATCCTGCAACAAGCGCCGCTCATCGGCACTGACTTGCACATAATCGCTGAGCATGGCGAGATCGCGCGCCATCAGGGCAAAGGCTTTGTGCGGCCGCCGCTTGCGCGCCCGCAGCCTTGCAACCGCCTGCGGGTTACCCGCATCGCAGGCCAGCTGAACGCCACCCAGCCCCTTGATCGCCAGAATATGACCGGCCTCGATCAGACAACGCGCGGCCTCGATAGCATCACGCGCATCCGGCGGCATGAATGGCCGGCTATCACGATCCTCCAGCCACAGGCGGGGACCACAATCCGGACAGGCATTGGCCTGGGCATGGAAACGGCGGTTGGCAGGATCCTCGTATTCCGCCCGACAGGCCGGGCACAGGGGAAAGGCCGCCATGCCAGTATGATCCCGGTCATAGGGAATCGCGGACACGATGGACAAGCGCGGTCCACAATGCGTGCAGCTGGTGAAAGGATAACGGTAACGGCGATCAGCCGGATCAAAAATTTCCGCCAGGCACGAGGAACAAGGCGCGGTATCCGGAGCAATCGCCGTGCGCGCCGCCCCCGCCCGGCTGGCCACAATCGCAAAGCCCGCCGTCGGTGGCACCCCGGACAAGACGCGGCTGGTGAAGCCTTCAATGGAGGCCAGCGGCGGCGCCTCCATCCTGATACGGGCACGAAAGTTCGCCAGGGCGGCAGCACTTCCCCAGACATGGATCAACACTCCCTGGCCATCATTCCATACCGCACCGCGAAGGCCACAATCCTCAGCCAGCCGCCATAGCGCGGGCCGCAGCCCCACCCCCTGCACCGTGCCGGTCACACGGATAGCCAGACCCTGCAGATCCCGGCAATCGGCTGCAGAAGGCGCTGCCACCACAGGCCTCAGCAGATCCTCGGCAGCTGCTCGCCGACCAGCATATCCACGATACGCTCACCCCCAAAGACAGTGGCGAGGATCACCCGGCCGGTTGGACGCGCCACCACTTCACCGATAATCCGGCTGTCGCGACCGACAGGATGGGCCTGCATGGCCGCCAGCACTGCGGCCGATGCCGACGACGGCACCACCGCCAACAACTTGCCTTCATTGGCCAGATAGAGCGGATCCAGGCCGAGGATTTCACACAGGCCCCGCACCGCGTCGCGTACCGGCACGGCGGCTTCCTCGACACGCAGACACACGCCGCTGGCCCGGGCAAACTCATTCAACACTGTCGCCAGGCCGCCGCGGGTCAGGTCCCGCAGGCAGTGAATGTCGGCACAGGCCGCCAGCATGACGGCGACCAGGCCATTGAGCGACTGGCAATCCGATTCGATGCGGTGTTCCAGCGCCAGCTCGCCGCGGGCATCCACGATGGCGGCACCATGATCACCCAGATAGCCATTGGTGATGAGCACATCGCCGGGACGGGCATGAGCAGCCGCAATATCGATCCCCGCCGGGATCACTCCCACGCCAGTGGTGTTGATGAACAACTTGTCCGCCGCACCGCGTGGCACCACCTTGGTATCACCGGTGACAATGGTGACCCCGGCGGCGTCCGCCGCCTGTTTCATGGAGGTCGCCACCCGCTGCAGCACCGCCACGGGCAGGCCTTCTTCGATAATCATCCCGCAGCTCAGATAGCGTGGCAGCGCGCCCCCCACCGCGAGATCGTTCACAGTACCGCAGACCGCCAGCTTGCCGATGTCGGCACCGGGGAAAAACAAGGGATCAACCACATAGGAATCGGTGGTCAGGGCGAGGCGGTCACCCCGGGCGCCAAAGCCATCCAGATCAAGACGGGCCTGGTCCTCCAGCCCCCCCAGGGCAGCGGCGCCGAAGGTGCTCACGAACACCTCATGGATCAATTCATGCATCAAGGCCCCGCCGCTGCCGTGGGCCAGGGTGATGCAGCGCTCATGTTCACCGGACTGCGCAATGGCATCAGCGGCGCTCATGCGCACTGCTCGCTGTCGCCATAGCGATAACAGGCAGCGCAGGCCCCTTCCGCCGAAACCATCAGGGCCCCCATAGGCGCCCTGGGGGTGCAAGCGCTACCGAAATAGCGACATGCCTGGGGGCGGATGCGTCCCATCAATACCTGCTCGCATTGCGGCGGTGCGGGCACCGCCGCCGGGCGTCCGGCCACCGGGAACCGGCGCTCGGCATCGAAACAGGCGTATTCTTCCCGCATCCGCACCCCAGAGCCCTCCGGTGCTGCGCTGCCATCCCAGTCAAAGGCCGCCTGCAGACCAAAAACCCGGGCCACGGCCGCCAGACCGGGGGTATTGCCCGCAGCGGGCACCACGCGTGCGTACTGGTTTTCCACCTCATGGCGCCCGGCCACCAGCTGCCCGAGCAGTAGCCACAGGGACTGCAGCATATCCAGGGGCTCGAAGCCGGAGATCACAATAGGCAATCGATAATGGGCGGCAACGCGGACAAAAGGCTGCATCCCCACCACCATACTGACATGGCCCGGCGCCAGCAGACCGTCCAAACGCATGTGCGGATCTTCCAGCACCGCGCGCAGTGTGGGCAGGGTCGTGATGTGGTTGCAGAACAGGGAAAAATTGCCAATCCCCTGGCGCGCCGCCTGCAACACCGTCAGGGCAGTAGCAGGCATAGTGGTCTCAAAACCCAGAGCAAAAAATATCACTTCGCGCTCCGGATGCCGGCGCGCCAGCAGCAGGGCATCCAGGGGGGAATAGACCATGCGTACATCCGCCCCGCCGGCCCGGGCCTGCAGCAGCGTCTGGCGGGAACCCGGCACCCGCATGGCATCACCGAAAGTGGCAAAAATCACCTCCGGACGTTGCGCCAGAGCGAGGGCATCATCTACCCGCTCCCGGGGCAGTACGCATACCGGGCAACCGGGACCGTGGACCATTTCGATGCCCTCCGGCAGCAGCTGCTCGATGCCGTAACGCAACAGGGTCTGGGTGTGTCCGCCGCAAAATTCCATCAGCTGCAGCGGCCGGCCAACCGCAGGGTACAGCGCACGAATCGCCGCAATCAGACGGCGCGCCCGCTGCGGATCGCGAAACTCATCCACAAATTTCATAGCGTATCCCGATGTTCACCCATCGCCGGCCTCATGCGGCCCGGACACATCACCCACGGTGGCCGACCCCGACGCCATCTCATCCATTGCGGCCAGCAATGCCAGCGTCCGCTGCGCCTCTTCCTCATCGATCCGGCTCATGGCGAAACCCACATGCACCAACACCCAGTCACCCACACAGGAAGACAGCGACCGGGCATCATCGGTGACACAGAGCATATTGACCTCGCGGCGCACGCCGCCGGTCTCCACCAGGGCCAGGCAGTTGTCCTCATCGCTGATACTGA
>CAZFJS010000015.1:0-8348 GCA_964519605.1 uncultured Gammaproteobacteria bacterium | reverse complement strand
CGCACGCCGCCGGTCTCCACCAGGGCCAGGCAGTTGTCCTCATCGCTGATACTGATTACCCGGGCGGGAACACCAAGACACATGACGGTCACTACGCCTGTGTCAATGCAGCTTCAAACAGGACGGCAAACATCTCAAACCACCTCCAGTTCACGGATACGCAGCACATCAGCGGAAATATCTGACAGCTGCGCCGCGGGGCCTGGCGCCGTCTCAGCAATGATCAACTCGGCACCTTCCGCCAGCGAGCCTTGCGCCGCCACACTGAAATTGAACCGTAGCGCATCCGCCGTCACGCCGGCACCCGCCCCAAGCGTCAACCAGACCTTCTTCACGCGCCGGAAATCCTGCGCCTGCGCCTGCTGTTCCAATGTCTTCAGCAACTTTTCACACAAGGACATCTCATGCATCGATGATTGACTCCGCCTTGATGGACCAGCCCGCCTACCGGGACGCCCGCTCATACCCGCCGCCGCCCATCTGCGGCCCCCGTAAATCCCCGCCTGTTGGCAAACAATCCGGCAATGCTATTTTCACAAACCAGCTTATCATCATGCAGAACTTTTCAGCAAAAAAGTTGTCTTTTCTGGTGTCTTTCCAGCAGACGATTTCTGTACACAGAATAACAATGGAGTGACTGTAATGATCAAGTTTGATTCCGTGACCCGCCGTTATGGTGATTTCACCGCTGTCGATGACGTATCGCTGCAGATAGCGCAAGGAGAAATCGTCGGTCTGCTGGGACACAATGGCGCGGGCAAGACCACGATCATGAAAATGCTGACCGGCTATCTGGAAGCCACCGCCGGGGAGATCCGGGTCGATGGCCTGGACATCCGCAGCCAGCGTGAAGCTATCCAGAAAAAAATCGGCTACCTGCCGGAAAACTGTCCACTGTACCCCGAAATGACCGTCATGGATTATCTTGACTACGCCGCTGCCCTGCACGGCGTGGCACCCGCTGCGCGGGCAGCACGGGTCAATGAGGCCATTTTCAGAACCGAACTGGAATCCAGGGCGCTGCAGCTTATCGGTACCCTGTCCCGCGGCTACCGGCAGCGGGTGGGTGTGGCCCAGGCAATTCTCCATCAACCCCAGATTCTCATTCTCGACGAACCCACCAATGGTCTGGATCCGACCCAGATCCAGCACATGCGCCGGCTGATCCGGGAACTGGCCCGGACAGCTACCGTTATCCTCTCTACCCACATCCTCCCGGAAGTACAGGCCATCTGTGATCGGGTCATCATTATCCGCACCGGCCGCAAGGTGCTGGACGCCCGGCTGGACGAATTACAGGGCAACCGGCGCCTGCTGCTGACCAGTGACGCCCGACCGAAGCAACTGCGCGACGCCCTGCAGGATGTGGCCACCGTCACCGCGGTGGAACCGCTGCAGGCGGAGGGCGCCCGGCACAGCTACGCCCTGGCACTGGACGATGGCGGCCAATCTCCCGAGACCGCTCCACTGGTCGCCAGCACGGTGCTGAACCAGGGCTTCCGGCTTTATGCGCTCCACCCCGAACAGCGCGACCTGGAAACCATCTTTAGTGAAATCACCGCATAACAGGAAGGAGGTAAGACACTGATGTCGAATGTATTGCGTATCGCACGCAAGGAATTCAACGGCTTTTTTTCATCACCGGTAGCCTTCATATTTCTGGGCAGCTTTCTCGCCGCCACCCTGTTCGTTTTCTTTTGGGTGGCCACCTTCTTTGCCCGGAATATTGCCGATGTCCGCCCCCTGTTCGCCTGGATGCCCGTCCTGCTGATCTTCCTGGTAGCGGCCATTACCATGCGCATGTGGGCTGAAGAACGCCGCGCCGGCACCCTGGAATTCCTGCTCACCTCACCGGCCAACCCGCTGCAGCTAGTACTGGGCAAATTTTTTGCCTGTCTGGGGCTGGTTGCCGTCGCCCTGCTGTTGACCCTGCCGCTGCCCGTCACAATCTCGATGATCGGCGACCTGGACTGGGGTCCGGTAATCGGCGGCTATCTGGCCACCCTGTTCCTGGCGGCCGCCTATATCGCCATCGGCCTGTTTGCCAGCGCCCGCACCGACAATCAGATTGTCAGCCTGATCGCCACTGCGCTGATCTGTGGTCTGTTCTATCTGCTGGGCACGGACACGCTCACCGGCCTGTTCGGTAACAAAACGGCTGAGTTGCTGCACCTGCTGGGCTCCGGCACGCGCTTCAATGCCATCACCCGCGGCGTCATCGACCTGCGTGATCTCTACTACTACCTCAGCCTGGTGGGCATTTTCCTGACCCTCAACGTCTACACCCTGGAGCGACTGCGCTGGGCAGGCAACAGCACCAACAGCAATCACCGGCGCTGGGCGCTGCTCAGCACCCTGCTGGCCGCCAATTTCCTGGCCGGCAATCTCTGGCTGGCCCCCATTACCGCTGCCCGCGCCGACATCACCCAGGGACATATCTACTCCATTTCCGCGGCCACCCGCGCTTACCTGGCACAACTGCAGGAACCCTTGTTGATCCGCGGCTATTTCAGCGCCAAAACCCATCCGCTGCTGGCCCCGCTGGTCCCCCGGCTGCACGACCTGCTGGAGGAATATGCCGTCGCCGGTCACGGCAAGGTGCGCGTGGAATTCATCGACCCCCAGGAGCACCCGGAACTGGAACGCGAGGCAGGAGAAAAATACGGCATCCGGCCGGTACCCTTCCAGTTCTCCAGCAAATACCAGTCTTCGGTGGTCAATTCCTATTTTGATATCCTGATCAAATATGGGGATCAGTACGAAACCCTGGGATTCCGCGACCTCATCGACGTCAAATCCCAGGGCGCCAGCGACCTGCAAGTGGATCTGCGCAACCCCGAGTACGATATCACCCGCGCCATCAAAAAGGTGCTCTACGCCTATCAGGGTTCCGGCCAGCTGTTTGCCAATATCCCCCGCCCGGTCATACTCAAGGCCTACATCTCCCCGGAGCGGCAACTGCCCAAACAGCTGACAGCCCTGACCAGCGAACTGCACGCTATCGCAGACAAGCTGCAGCAGGAATCCGCCGGCAAGTTCACCGCTGCGTTTCAGGATCCCGCTGCCGGTGACGGGGCACTGGCCCGGCAACTGGAACAGGAGTATGGCTTCCGCCCCATGGCAGCCAGCCTGTTCGATAACCACAGCTTCTGGTTCTATATCACCCTGGAAAGCAACGGTCAGGCAGTCCAGGTTCCCCTGCCGGAGAACCTGGACAAAGCCGGTCTGGAGCGTGGCATCCAGGCCGGTCTGAAACGCTTCTCCACGGGCTTTCTCAAGACCATCGCCCTGTACACCCCGCCCACCCCCTCGCCAGCCATGGGGCGCTTCGGTATGCCGCCGGGCGGCAAGCACTATAGCTGGCTGGAAGACAAACTGCGGGAGGAGCACACCCTGCAACTAACCGATCTGAAGAACGGTCAGGTGCCTAATGATGCCGACCTGCTGATGGTCATGGCTCCCGAGTCACTGGATGACAAACAGCGCTTCGCCATGGACCAGTTCCTGATGCGCGGCGGTACGGTAGTGCTGGCCGCGGCGCCTTATGACATCACCATGCGCAGCGCACTCAGCGCCCGTAAGCACCAGACCGGACTAGAGAAATGGCTGCAACACCAGGGCATCCAAATGGCGCAGCGTCTGGTGCTCGACCCCCAGAATGCGGCCTTTCCCATCCCGGTGGAACGCAATCTGGGGGGTTTCCGCATTCGCGAGACGCGGATGGTGGACTATCCCTATTTCGCCGATATCCGTCGTCCGGGTATGGGCGGAAAAAAGGGCCTGACCAGCGGGCTGGATCAGGTAACTTTCACCTGGGCCGCCCCCATCACCATCGACAAAAGTGCCAACCAGAAGCGCCGGGTGACCCGGCTACTGGAAAGTTCCAAGGCTTCATGGACCAGCGACAGTCTTAATATACAGCCGAACTTTAATGCTAACGGCCCCCTGGGCTTCACACCGCAAGGAAAAACAGGCCGGCAACTGCTGGCGGTAGCCGTGACAGGAGAATTTAATTCCTACTACAAGGGTAAAGCCTCCCCGCTGGCAAAGCCGCCCGAGGCACAGCCTGGTGCAAAAGCGTCCACCGGCAAGGCAAAAAAAGAGGCCAAATCAATTATCACCCGGGTAATCGAACACTCACCGGATTCGGCGCGTATCATCCTGTTTTCTTCCGACAGCTTTCCTTCAGATACCGTGTTGAATCTGGTCTCCGCCAGCATGGGCACTCGCTATCTGAAGCCCGTGCAACTGCTGGAAAACGCGGTCGACTGGTCGCTGGAAGACCGGGGGCTACTGGCCATCCGCGGCCGCGCCCAGTTCTCCCGTACCCTGCAACCCCTGGACCGGAATGCCCAGATGTTCTGGGAATACCTCAATTACGGCCTGGCGCTGGCCGGCCTGCTGCTGATCTGGCTGCTGCGCCATCAGTGGTACAAACAGAAACAGGCGCGCCACCAGGCGCAGCTGCAGGCAGGGAGGGCATAAGCCATGAAGATGCATCACAAACTGACGCTCCTGCTGGGCGGGCTGCTGGTACTGCAGCTTGGCCTGGCCGTTGCCCTGAACAACAAGCGCCCGCCACAGGGCGCCTCCCGGGCGACAGAAAAACTGCTGAACTTCGATAAGAACAGCGTGGATGGCATCCGCATCGCAACGTCGGACAAAAGGGCGCTGGAACTTAAGAAACAAAACGGGGTCTGGCGCCTGTCCGGACTGGACGATCTGCCGGCCGACGCGACGGCGGTGCAGAACATGCTCAACAAACTGGCTGACCTGAAAAAGGGCTGGCCGGTGGCAACCACCCCGGGTGCCGCCGCACATTTCAAGCTCGCCAGGACGCAATTCGTGCGCCGCATCACCCTGCTGCAAGGCAAGCAGCCCCGGGAGGTCCTGTACCTGGGCAGTTCTCCGGGCTTCCGCAAGATCCATGTCCGCAAGCGCGCAGAGGACAAGATCTATGCGGTGCAGTTTGAACTGGCCGATGCCGCCACCCGCACGGAGGACTGGCTGGACAAGCAGTTGCTGCAACACCCGGCCACGGACATCCAGCGAGCCGAACTGCCACACCTCAGCCTGCAGCGCAAAGCCGACCAGTTGATTCTGACGGATCTGAAAAAGGGCGAGCAGACCCGTCAGGACAAGGCCCGTCTGCTGCTGGACAGTCTCGCCAATCTCAGCATCCAGGGGGTGCTGGGACGACAGGACAAGCCATCTTATGGCCAGAAAAAACCCGTACTCAGCTATCACCTGGTGCTCAAATCCGGCAAACAGCTGGATTACCGCTTCTCCAAACCCAAAGAGCAGTCCTATTATGTGCTGAAAACCAGCACCGACCCGCACTATTTCAAGGTCGCCAGCTGGGTTGTGGACCGCATCAAGGACTACAAGGCAAGTGAACTGATCCAGCAGGCGCACAAGAAAAGCAAAGACACCGGCAAGGGTGTGGCAAAGGCCTCTGCCTCCTGAGCAGCACAGGATAACAGGCCTTGCGTCCTGAAAAACGGGCATTGGCGTTGATTCAGATTGGCAATACCGCCCTAAAGAGGTAAGGTAATTAACCGAGAGCACAACCGGAGACACCGCCATGAAACAACTTCTGAGAACCGGCCTGTTGCTGGCCCTGGCTAGCCTTGCGCCCGGCAGCTTTGCCTGCAGCGTCATGGGCGCCAACACCCATATCGGCAATATTATGTCCGTGAACAGCCAGGCCAAGACCCTCACCATCATGGATGCAGAAACCAGCAAACCCATCACCTTCTCGGTCAACGACCAACTGCTGCTAAAACTGAGCAGCGCCAAAGGTCAGGTGGTGGTCCATTACACCGGCAAGGACGGGCAGCTCGTCGCCACCGATATTCAGTAAGCCGCCCTCTCAGGGAGACGCCGGGCTTGCCATGTTCGAGCTGAGCACATTACCCCCGCTCTCCCTGTACATTCACCTCCCCTGGTGTGTGCGTAAGTGTCCCTATTGCGACTTCAATTCCCACGCCAGCCAGGGGGTGGTGCTGCCGGAGCAGGCCTACATCGCCGCCCTGACCGCTGACCTGGAACAGGATTTGCCCTCGGTATGGGGACGTTCTGTGAGCAGCATTTTCATCGGCGGGGGCACACCCAGCCTGTTCAGCCCGGCAAGCATCGATGCGCTGCTGTCCGCACTACGCGCCAGGCTGTCCCTGCAACCGGGGCTGGAAATTACCCTGGAAGCCAACCCCGGCGCCCTTGATGCAGGCAAACTCAACGAATTCCGGGCAGCGGGGATCAACCGCCTGTCGCTGGGCGTGCAAAGTTTCAACGATCGCCTGCTGGAACGGCTGGGACGCATTCACTGCAGTAAAGATGCCCTGAATGCCATCGCCGCTATCCAGGCCGCGGGTTTCGATAACTGGAACCTGGATCTCATGTTCGGTCTGCCGGGCCAGGATCTCCGTCAGGCCCTGCACGACATCAGAATCGCCATCGACTGCCAGCCGCCGCACCTCTCTCATTATCAGCTCACCATCGAGCCCAACACCCGTTTTGCAGCCCAACCACCGACCCTGCCACCGGAAGACGAGATCTGGGCGATGCAGCAACAGTGCCGACAACTGCTGACGGCGCAACATTTTGAGCCCTATGAAATCTCCGCCTTTGCCCAGCCACAGCGCCAGTGCCGACACAACCTCAACTACTGGCATTTCGGGGACTACCTGGGCATCGGCGCCGGCGCCCACGCCAAGATCAGCGATGCCAGCCAGGGTACGATCAGCCGCAGCTGGAAAATTAAACACCCCCGCGACTATCTGCTGCGGGCCGGTCGCCCAGAAGGCATCGGCGGCGTGCAGCTATTGCAAAAAGAGGACGTCGTGATCGAATTCATGATGAACGCCCTGCGCCTTTGTGAGGGCTTCCCCATTGCCCTTTTTCACCAACATACCGGCCTGCCCATCGGTATCGTCGCAGCCCCCCTGCAGCAGGCGGAGGAACGCGGACTGATCCACCGGGATAGCCTCAATATTCGGCCCACGCATCGCGGCCAGCAGTTTCTCAACGAACTACTGGGCCTGTTTCTGGCGACTGACAAACCCCTGGGACACCACATTGCCATTCACCCGGCGCCATCATGACAGCGTAGCCTCCCGTCACCGATCAGGCTATGATGTGCAGCTTTTCTGCAGCAGACAAACAAAATGACGCCATCATGACAACGCTGATTCTTCAGGGGCCTCACCTGAACGGGGAACAGGCCAACACTCTGGCACGCGACCTGAGCGGACAACCCTTGCCCGGCACCGGCTGCTGGCGCATCACCACCAAAAAGATTGTGGACAAGGCGCTGCTCCATGAACTACGGGAAAAGGCGGATTTCGATATCAACTGCCTGCCCGCAGGTTTCCGGCCCGCCGATATCCGCCTGCTGATCAGCGATATGGATTCCACTCTCATCAATATCGAATGCGTGGATGAGATCGCTGACTTCACCGGCCGCAAGGCAGAGGTTGCCGCCATCACTGCCGCTGCCATGCGGGGGGAACTCGACTTTGAAAGCTCCCTGAAACGACGAGTTGCCATTTTGCGGGACATCCCTGCCGAAGCTCTGGATCAGGTTTATCGCGAACGACTGCAGCTTAATCCCGGCGCAGAAAGCCTGCTGACCGAACTCCGTCGCCGTGACATCAAAACCGCGTTGGTTTCCGGCGGATTCACCGTATTCACTCAACGGCTCCAGCAACGCCTCAAGCTGGATTACACCCTGGCCAATCAACTGGAAATTCGGGACGGGCGCCTGAGTGGACAAATCAACGGCACCATCGTAGGCGCCCAGCGCAAAGCGGATTTTCTGCGTGAACTCTGTGATCAGCTGGCAATAGACACTAGCCAGACCATTGCTGTAGGTGATGGCGCCAATGATCTCGAAATGATGCGTCTGGCAGGACTGAGCGTCGCCTACCACGCCAAACCCGCCGTACAGACAGCGGCTGATATCGCTCTTAATTACTCCGAACTGGATGCGATCATCGCCTGGCTACCCTGATAACCGGGAAAACCCCAAGGAACCATCCCCCCATTCTGTTGTCTCATTTGTTAACACCCTCAAGTGACGACTCGCGCGCAATAGATGCCGGCACAACCGGCCTATTGAGCGAGCGGGCATCATCCATCGCGGCAAACTGCCGTGATCCAGGCAGCAGATCCCGTCTGAGCAAGCACCGGGAAGGCAGGCAGCGACCTCAACCATCACCGCTATCTGCCGATGGCCTTATCTATGGAATCTCCATTGATAACAAAAATGCTGCGCTAACAGATCGACAGGTGAACCGGCGAAGATGAAAAACAGCAAGCTGATACTGATACTGTCCCTTCTGACAGCC
>CAZFJS010000014.1:11296-21939 GCA_964519605.1 uncultured Gammaproteobacteria bacterium | reverse complement strand
ATGCATAGGTGCAGATTTTTTCATTGCTCATTACAAGGCTTCAGCCTGATGCGTTGCAGTGCTTTGTCCTTAATGTTGATGATGGTGCTTAGCTTCGCTGCCCTGCCGATTCTGGCCGATCCCGGCGGGCCGACGCAGCAGCTCAGTCGTTCCATTTCACAGGTCATCGGCCTGCTGAAAAAGAAAACACTGGATACGGCAGTCAGAAGGCAGGAGATCGCCGATATCATTTATCGGCGTTTTGATTTCCGCGCGATGTCCCAACGCGCTCTGGCGACCAACTGGAGGAAGGCTTCCGGGGAAGAGCGGAAGCTTTTCATCGACCGTTTTTCCAAGTTGATTCTGGCGAGCTATATAGGCCGCATTGAAGCCTATACAGATGAACGGGTCAATTATGTGGGGGAGCGGATCAAGGGCCGGAAGGCGCTGGTGTCGACGGTGATTGTCAGTGATGTCGATATCCCTATCCGTTACCGGCTGCACCTTAATAAGGATGGCAACTGGCGGGTATACGATGTCATTGTGGAAGAGGTGAGTCTGGTGCGCACTTATCGCAGCAGTTATCGCGATATCGTTAAAAAAGAAGGCCTGCGTGGCCTGCTGGCGCGTATGGACGAGAAAATCGCCATGTTGGAGCATCCCTAAGTATTCTTTTGGGGCAATGCAGCGTAGTGGCGCTGCTCATGTCGGCCTACGATCCTTATGTTTGACTACAGTAGCTGCTATCTTGCCCTGAGGCATACGCGCCTCGAAGCCTGGCTGGACATCCTGCCGGCACAGCTTGAAGCCGCCTTCCAACAGGGACATGGTCGCTGGCCGGAGTGGCGGCAGTTGATCGCGGAACTGCCGGTGCTTAGCCCTTCATCGGTTGATTTGTGTGGCGATATCGTGCGTATTGGCAGGATAGGAGACTGTTCTGAAGAGACAGTGCTTAAACTCGAGCGTCATTTGCAGGCGCTTCATCCCTGGCGGAAGGGTCCGTTTTCCGTTTTTGGCGTTGTCATCGATAGTGAGTGGCGCTGTGAGCGGAAATGGGCACGCCTCCGTCCCCATATTCAGCCACTACAGGGCCGCCGGGTGCTGGATATCGGTTGTGGTAATGGGTACTATGCCCTACGCATGTACGGAGAGGGGGCAGCCCTGGTCATCGGTATGGATCCCGGCCTGCTCTATGTGTGTCAGTTTTACGCCCTGCGTCACTATCTTGGTGATATTCCGGTTCATGTGCTGCCATTGGGTTTCGAGGCCTTGCCGCAGCATCTCGCTGCCTTCGATACTGTTTTTTCCATGGGGGTGTTTTATCACCGCCGTTCTCCTCTGGACCATTTGATGGCACTGCGTCATTGCCTGGCTCCCGGTGGTGAACTGGTGCTGGAAACGCTGGTCATCGAGGGTGATAGTCAAACAGTGCTGGTACCGCCCGCCCGCTATGCGAAAATGCGGAATGTCTGGTTTATTCCCTCATGCCAGGCCTTGCTGGACTGGTTGGGGCGCTGCGGCTTTCATCATGTTCATGTGGTGGATGTGAGCATGACCTTATGCGACGAGCAGCGCCGCACCCCCTGGATGCGCTTCGAGTCGCTGGCCGATTTCCTGGAACCTGGCAATCCCGAATACACCGTGGAGGGGCATCCTGCGCCCCGCCGCGCCATCTTTATCGCCAGCGCCTGAATCAGAGCAATTCAGCGATTGCCATCATTGCTCCGGCAATGATCGCGACCAGAGCAATGCCGGTAAGCACGCCTTCCAGGGCGCTGAAGTCGTCCCGTTGGTCGCCGCTGCCAATGTCCAGCAGCTCCGATTTGCTGAATTTCAGGGAATTATGTTTTCCTCCATCATATAGCTGACAGGGTGCCTGGCAGTGTTATTGTTCGTCGCCGGATGCAGGGATCGCTTACATCTGAGCTTGCGGATTAAGCTTACATTTTGGCTGCCTTGCCAGTATGCTGCAGCGATCATGCGGAATCCAGATGCTAACAATATTGAAAAACCCGGTTTCACCGACCTCGGGCCTAACCAGGTGCTGCTGGCAGTGGAAAGTGCCGGCTTTCGTTGTGACGGTAGTCTGCTGCCCCTGAACAGTTATGAAAATCGCGTTTATCAGGTGGGTCTGGAAGACCAGCCACCCGTCATCGCCAAGTTTTACCGTCCTGGGCGGTGGTCCGATGAGGCTATTCAGGAGGAGCATGATTTTACGCTGGAACTGTATCGTCAGGAACTCCCGGTGATTGCGCCGCTACAGGGTCAGGAAGGGCAGACCCTGTTTCGTGTCACCGGCCATCGTTTTGCACTGTTTCCGCGTTGTGGCGGGCGGGCACCCGAGCTGGATGATCCCGCTCACCTGGCAATGCTCGGGCGCTTTATCGGTCGGGTGCATGCCATTGCTGCAGTGCGCCCCTTCCGGCACCGACCGTTGCTGGATATTAGCCATTTCGCCGTGGACTCGCGCCGCTATCTGCTGGAAAACGCCATCATTCCCGGGGATCTGATTCCGGCCTATGAGACCTTGACGGCGGATCTCATTGTGCGCATCAGGGCCTGTTTCCAACGGGCCGGCACGGTCAGCAATCTGCGTTTGCATGGTGATTGTCATGCCGGCAATATCATCTGGACGGGCATGGGGCCCTGCCTCGTTGATTTCGATGATGTGCGAATGGGGCCGGCTATACAGGATCTGTGGATGTTCCTGTCAGGGGAACGCAACGACATGACTGCGGGACTGGATACGATTCTGAGTGCTTATACAGCGTTTTACGATTTTGATCTTCGGGAATTGCACTTGTTGGAAGCGCTGCGCACCATGCGGATGTTGCATCATGCCGCATGGCTGGCTCGGCGCTGGGCTGATCCGGCTTTCCCCCGGGCCTTTCCCTGGTTCGATAGCAGCCGCTACTGGGAGGCGCATATTCTCAGCCTGCGGGAACAGGCAGCGCTACTGGATGAGCCCCCCCTGTCCTGGCAGTAAGTGCCGCTCAGGACAGTGTCTTTGCCGGTTGTTCAGCAGCAGGGCGTAGCAGCAGGTACAGGCCGAAAAGGATGAAGCCGGAAAAAATCACTAACATCCAGCCGGGGATACTCAGGCCGAGAAAGGACCAATGGGTCTCAGCGCATTCCCCCGAGCCCCGCAGAATCATGTTGAACGCCTCATGCAACGGCAAGGTTTCCAGGATGTATTTCAGTCCGGGGCCGCAGGAAGGCACCTGATCCACAGGCAGATGCTGCAGCCACACATGGCGTCCGGCAATGGTGCCGCCGATGCTGGCAATCAGCAGCATCGCCAGGCCGTAGCACCGGCGGCCGGTCTCGCCCGGATTGTGAAGGGCCCCCAGCAGGGCGATGGCGCCGAGCCCAATGACAGCAATACGTTGCATGATGCACAAGGGACAGGGATCCAGTCCCTGGACATACTGAAAATACAGGGCGGTTGCGATCAGGACGCAACAAAGCAGAAAGGCACTCAGGAACAGGGCTCTTTGGGATATCGCTAACATGGTGATGCGAGTGATTCTCTTTTGGTGAAAATAGGCTGCCAGGGAGCCGGCAGCAGATGACGACAACTGGATTATACGATAAATCGCTGCCGTCCTGTTAAACGCTAGCTTAAAAAGCTTGCATGGGGGTTATTGGCCAATAGCCGGCAGCAAGCCGCCGGCTGGTTGCAATGGAAGACATGGGCTTGAATCGACACGCGCGTTATTCCGGAGCTGTTCCGGCATGATGACCTGATTTTAACGGGACAGTGAAGAAAAATAGATACCGTTGGGACATCTGATAGGCCTGCTGCAGGATTGTCTGTCAGTACAGGAGATATGAATGAGCGCATGTTTCCTGCTACTATTTTTTCATGACCCTGACTGAACTGCGATATATTGTGGCGCTGGCGCGCGAGTGTCACTTCGGGCGTGCGGCCGAGACCTGCTTCGTCAGCCAGCCGACGCTCAGTGTCGCTGTCAGAAAGCTCGAGGAAGAATTGGGGGTGACGCTGTTCGAGCGCGCCAAGAATGAAGTGACTGTGACCCCGGTGGGTGCGCGTATTACGGCGCAGGCCTTACGTGTGCTGGAAGAGACGACCGCCATCCGTCTGCTGGCAGAGCAGAGCCAGGATCAGTTGCACGGCAGATTGCGCCTGGGTGCGATCTATACCATAGGCCCCTATCTGCTACCTCCTCTGGTTTCTCTTCTACACCAGTCGGCACCCCATATGCCGCTGGTACTGGAGGAAAATTTTACCGCCCGTTTGAGTGAGCGTCTGCGCCGAGGTGAGTTGGATGCGGTGATCGTCGCCTTGCCTTTCGAGGTGCCGGGTATTGTGACGGAGCCGCTATATTTCGAACCTTTTGTGGTGGTGTTGCCGCTTACACATCCCTGGCGCCAGCGCCAGGCTATCCCGGCCAACGAGCTGGCCTCCGAGACGCTGCTGTTGCTCGGCGAGGGGCACTGTTTTCGAGATCAGGTGCTGGATGCCTGTCCTGCCTGCCGGAGTGCCTCTCATATCCAGGATGAAATTCAGCAGACCGTGGAAGGGAGTTCGCTGGAGACGATTCGCTATATGGTTGCCTCAGGTATTGGTATTACCGTTTTGCCTTGCACGGCGACCGGGAGAGATAATGAAGCACAGCAGCTGCTGTATCTGAGACCGTTTAAAAAACCGGTCCCGGGCCGCCAAGTGGCGCTGGCCTGGCGTGCGAGTTTTCCGCGTCCCGAAGCCATTGCCCTGTTGAAACAGGCGATTCTGGCCTGTCGTCATCGCTGCGTGGAATGAAGTCAGAAGTGATAAACGATAAGGAAGCGGCAATGAAAAAATGGGAATGTATGATCTGCGGTTTTATCTATGATGAGGCAAGTGGTTTGCCTGAAGAAGGTATCGCGCCGGGGACGCCCTGGGCGGATGTGCCGGGTGCTTGGGTGTGTCCTGACTGTGGTGCGCCCAAGGACAGTTTCCTGATGGTCGAAGTATCCGGTTAGCCCTATGAAGCCGCTGGTGATTGTTGGCTCAGGACTGGCGGCCTATAGCCTGGCGCGGGCGCTGCGTAAAATCGACCGGGCACTGCCGATATGGCTGCTGACCGTAGATCAGGGCTGTTTCTATTCCAAGCCTATGCTGTCCAATGCCCTTAGCAAGGGACTTTCCCCTCAACAGCTGGTTACCGCCAGCGCGGAGAAAATGGCTGAGGATCTGGATTTGGTCATCAGGGAGGCTACGCGGGTAACTGGCATCGATGCTGCTGGCCATTTCGTTCTTGCCGGCGGGAGACAAATTGAGTACAGCAAGCTGGTACTGGCGGTGGGGGCCTTGCCTGTCACGCCGCCATTCCCCGGGGCCAATAAGGTGATGACGGTCAATAACCTGGGCGACTATAGCCGTTTTCGGGCGATTATCGATCAGTTGCATGAACTGGTGGTGATCGGGCCGGGCCTGATTGGTTGTGAATTTGCCAATGACCTTGTGAGTAATGGCAAAAAGGTCACCGTCATCGGGCCTGACCGGCAGCCATTGGGGCGACTGCTGCCACCCCGGGCCGCGCAAGCGCTACAGGCTGCACTGGCTGCTAGCGGTGTAACATGGCATTTGGGAACGGTAGCGGAACAGCTCGTCAGGGATGGTGGCGGGTGGCGGCTGCAGTTGTCGGATGGGACATCGCTTAGCACCGAAGCAGTGCTGTCAGCCATTGGTTTGCAGCCCAATACACAATTGGCGCAGCAGGCGGGGCTGAGCTGTGCGCGTGGTATCGTAGTCGATCGTTTACTGCAGACCAGTCATGTCGATATCTATGCACTGGGTGACTGTGCTGAAGTGCAGGGTCTGGTGTTGCCTTTTGTCATGCCGATCATGCATGGCGCTCGCGCTCTGGCCCGGACGTTGACGGGGCAGCCGACGGCGGTATATTACCCGGCCATGCCGGTGGTGGTGAAGACTCCCGCCTGTCCTGTGGTCGTGTCGCCACCAGCAACCCGGGTTCAGGGTGAGTGGCATGAAGCTGTGCTCAGCAGGGGGGTACGCTCGCTGTTCGAGGATGAACAGGGCCGGCTGCTGGGTTTTGCCCTGACCGGGGAAGCTTGTCAGGAATGGCACGTTCTGGCGAAAACGCTGCCCGATGTGCTTCCGGTCTGAGTTATCGCCGTCGATGTTTAGCGGCATTCCCCCACGGAATCCTCGCGGCAGCGCCGGCGGTCGATCCATTGTGCCTTATCCAGGCGCGCGCCCTTCAGTACCGTATCTTCCAGGGCGGCGTTTACCAGATTGGCCTCGCTGAGATCGGCATCCTTGAAGCTGGCCGACAGCAGGCTGCTGTCGGTCAACTGAGCGCCGCGCAGCGAGGCCTTGTCGAGCCGGGCATTTTCCAGAGAGGCCTGTTCCAATATAGCCTGGCTCAGGTCGCTGCCACTGAGATCGGCATCATCGAGTATCGCCTGGCTGAGATTGCTGCGACGCAGCAGCGCCAGTCGCAGCGAGGCCTTGGTGAGATCTGTCTGATAGAGCAGGGCGGCCGACAAATTGGCCTTGTCCAGCGTGGCGCCGATAAGTTTGGCACGGCTGAAATCCGCCTTGTATAGATAAGCTTGCTTCAGGCTGGCGCCGCTGAGATTGGCACTGAGAAAGCGGGTTTTGTCCAGTCTGGCGTGATCCAGTTTGGCGTGACGCAGATCGGCAAAACTGAAATCAGCGCGGCTGAGCCTGGTTCGGCGCAGATCTGCGTTGGTGAAATTGCTTCTGCTGAGTATGGCGCCGCGCAGATCCAGGCCGCGTAAGTCGGCCCCCTGTTTATCGCAGGCTATCCAGATGACGTTTTTGCCCGGTGGGTCGTCGCAGGCGGCTGCCGCCCTGCCTGGCGGGCACGCCATCAGCAGGATTGCTATGGTGGAGAGCATACAGCGCAATGCCAAAACGGGTCTTGTTACCATGTCCGCAAGCCTGATTCCGATGGTCAGCGATTAACGTCGAATCATATCATGATCCGGGCGGCCGGTCACAGTCCGCTCAGGCGGTCGAATATTCTGAAGCCTGCCAAATAGGTGCCGACAGCAGATCCCAGGGAACTGAACAGGAATACCAGCAGGATGCGGGCAACACGGTTTTGCCACCAGCCCCTGATGTGGGTGGTGTCCTTACGCAAGCGGCTGAAATCGCCTACATTGGGTCGTCGCAGGAAGGTCTCGATCGCGGCCGTTACCATGCCGGCGCCGATAGTGGGATTCAGTGAGGTAATGGGGGCAGCGATAAAGGCGCCGATGATCGTCAGCGGATGTCCCAACGCAATCAGCGTCCCCAGGGCGCACAGCGCGCCGTTGATCAGCACCCAGTCTGCCACCAGCTGCCAGCCCAGTGCGGTGCTGTGGCTGAAGCCCAGAAAGAAACCTGCAAGAATCAGCAGGACGATCAGCCAAGGGATCATTTTAGGCCAGGTGCTTGCCCGGGGAACCTGGTCGAGTTCGGCGATGACCCCGGCCGGATCCGCTGACATGACTTCCTGTTCCAGGTAGCGTGTCATGCCTCGCAGGTGGCCGGCACCAACAATCACCAGGATGTTGCGGTATTGGTCCTGAGCGACCTCCTGGCGAATGCGTGCCGCCATATAGCGATCACGTTCATCAATCAGGGGGACGTACAGCGTCTGGGCCTGCTCCGCAAACTGGGTAAATGTAGACTCCAGGATATCGCCTTCTTTTAGCCGCTCGATTTCCTCCGCGCTGATTTTTCTATTGGACATCACGCTGGCGAGTAAACCAAAAACCAGATGCAGGCGTTGCCACCAGGGGACATTGCGGTAGATTCGCTTGAGCGTGATGGTGATTTCACGATCAATCAAAAGGACGGGCAGGGTACCATCGCGGGCGCATGAGATCGCCATGCGCATTTCCGCGCCCGGCAGAATATCAAGCTGTTCTGCCATGCGTTGCTGGTAGGCTCCCAGTGCCAAATTAGCAGCGACCATGGCAATTTTCTTCTCGCGCAGCACCTGGAACAGGTCCATCCTGGCCAGCGTGTCCGGATTGACAATGGCGTGATGGCGGCTGGGACACAGCTCAATGGCGACGGCATCGAAATCACCGGAACAGATTAATTCCCGGACTTTTTCAGTGCTGGCGTGTGAGATATGTGCCGTACCCAGCAAGGTGACGGTAGCGTTGCCGATGCGGACCTTCTGCACGGGCTCCTGTTCCTGTAGTGGCGTTTCCGCCGCCGGCTCTGTATTTGGCATGCTATCCATCTAAGTTTTTACGGAATTCCCGGGTCTGACCCGGCACAGCGGGTGTAGAGATCTCAGGCGGGCAAATGATGACAGAAGATATCCAGTCCCAAGGCTGATCGGCGCACATTCTAGCAGGAAATGGTGTGCTGAGAAACTGGGGCTTTTATGTTGCCGGGCAGCAGTTACTCATCCCGGCTAAAGTTTCCTTGTCTACAGACGAAAAGGCACTGTGGAACAGCTAAAAATTACATGAGGGAACCCGGTGGATATGAGGTGGGATACGGATCGGCGTCGTGATGACCGTCTGCGCTTTTGTATGGATATCTGCCGCGGTATTTTTACCCTGGAGGCGCTGGATGAAGAATATGAGATTGAGGAGGTAACCGACATTTCCCTGGCAGGCATGGGGTTTGAAATATCATCCTACCTGGTTCCGGAAACGCCGGTAAAGGTGATTTATGAAGATAACGATCACCGGATTGTCATCTGTGGCGCCGTGATCTGGTGCGAAGACGGGGCTGCCACTCATGGCAACTACCAGTTTGGCATTGTCTTTGATTATTCCTCGGAAGATGCCAGTAGTCGTTTGCTGCAGGTGCTGGGGGACTGTTTCGAGCAGGGAGACTTATTCTTCTGAGAGACTTTTCAGTTTTGACCAGCCCGGGACTGCGGATCTGAATCGCGGGTGATGCCAGGGGCCTGGCACCATTTCCCTGTCATAGATCTGATGCAGGTGCTTTTCTCCTGCCGTCGGGAGTGACCTTGCAGGTGTTGTGCTGTTATCCTGTGAGGTTCAATGGGAGAACTGAGGAGCAGGAAGAACAATGAGCTGGTGGGGTAAGCTGTTTGGGGGTACTTTCGGCTTTCTGCTGGGGGGGCCGCTGGGTGCTTTGATCGGTGCGGCGCTGGGCCATAATCTAGACGCCCGCACCAAGCGTTTTACTTCACATGAGCGCTTGCTGGGTGGGCATGAGCGCATCCAGATGGCCTTCTTTACCGCGACCTTTTCAGTGATGGGGCATCTCGCCAAGGTAGATGGCCGTGTCAGTGAGGATGAAATCCGTTTGGCGCAGTCGGTGATGGATCAGATGCAGCTGAATCCTTCTCTGGAAAAGCTCGCCAAGGAGTTGTATCGGGAAGGCCGGCAGCCGGGATTTTCCCTGAACGAGGTGCTGGATCAGTTTAAGCGCGAATGCCGCCATCGCCATACTCTGATCCGTATGTTTATCGAAATTCTGATTCAGTGCGCCTATGCGGATGGTGTCATGCACCCCGCCGAGCGTCAGGTGCTACTGAATATCTGTGAACATCTGGGCTATTCCCGCTTTGAGTTTGAACGCCTCGATTCTATGGTGCGTGCCGCCCGAGGGTTTTACGGCAGCGATGGTGCGACCGGTCAGCGGCGTAATATCGATTTGTCCGCTGCCTATGAAGTGCTGAATATTTCTCCGGAGGGCACGGATGCCGAAGTGAAAAAGGCCTACCGCCGCCTGATGAATCAGCATCATCCGGATAAGCTGGTGGCCAAAGGCTTGCCTGAAGAAATGATGAAACTGGCGGAACAGAAAACCCGTGAGATCCGCCAGGCCTATGAATGTATCCGCGAGGCCAGGGGTTTCCGCTAAGCGGCTTTGATGCCTGCTCGCTACGATTACCTCCTCCCGAGCCCTGTTGTGACGACAGCAGCCCGGATATGTTATATTCCCATGGTTTTCAAGCCTGGATGTACGCGGAATACTTGTCCGGCTTTAATGTCCCGAACGGCGGAGGATCGCCGCTTGTTTCTAAAGGAATATGGAGAATCGTAAGTAATGGCGACAAATGCCACCAGAAGACCTGCAATGACCCTGTATTCGCGACCGGAGTGTCCCCTGAGCCATCGGGTCAGAATCGTGTTGGCGGAAAAAAATATCGGTACAGATATCATTGATGTCGATATCCATAATCCGCCGGAGGATCTGCTCGATCTGAATACCTATAATTCTATTCCGGTACTCGTGGATCGGGACCTGGTGCTTTACAACTCTCAGATTATTATGGAGTATCTGGATGAGCGTTTCCCCCACCCGCCATTGATGCCGGTGGATCCAGTATCACGTGCCCGTACCCGCATTATGCTTTACCGCATTGATAAGGACTGGTACAGCATTCTCGATGACATCAGCAGCGCTGATGCTCATCGCGCAGACCAGGCCAGAAAGACCATTCGTGAAGGGCTCATCCTGCTGAGTCCGGTACTGGCCAGAAAACCTTATTTCATGAGCGATGAATTCGCCCTGGTGGAATGCAGTCTGGCCCCTATTTTATGGCGTCTGTCGCACTATGGTATCGAGCTGCCCTCCCAGGCGAAACCAATGAAGGATTATGCCCGACGTCTTTTTGCGCGTGATACCTTTCAGGCCAGCCTGTCAGAGATTGAGCGGGAAATCGGGGGGCTGTGTTGATCCGTTG
>CAZFJS010000014.1:9904-11196 GCA_964519605.1 uncultured Gammaproteobacteria bacterium | reverse complement strand
CAGGTTGACATGAATATTACCGTTACCGGCATGACCAAAATTGACGATCTGAATAGCAAACTTGCTGGCAAGCGCTTCCAGTCCGGTAATCAATGCAGGAATACTGGATACCGGCACGACGATATCTTCATTGATCTTCTTCGGGGCCACGGTGCGTAAGGCGGGCGAGAGGGCCTTACGGGTTTGCCACAAGGCCAGTATTTCCTCGCGTGTGCAGGCTGATGCGAAGCTCACCATGCCGTCATTGTCCGCTGCCCGACGGATACTGTCGATGGCCGGCGGGATTTCCGCCTGGGCGCCATCCACTTCAATAAGCAACATAGCGGCGGCATCCAGGGGGAGTGGTATACGGGCATGATGGCGGATCATGTCGATGGCCCGGCCATCGATAAATTCCAGCGCACAGGGTGTGACAGGCTGGCCCATGATGGCAGCAATAGCCTGCGCAGCGCTGGCGATATCCTGGTAGATCACCTGCATAGTGGCCTTGCTTTCAGCCAGGGGCGTGAGTTTCAGTATGGCTTCGGTGATGATCGCCAGGGTGCCTTCCGAGCCGATCAGCAGGCGGGTCAGGTCGTAACCCACCACGCCCTTGGTGGTGTAGACGCCGCAGCGAAATGAATCACCGCCCCCGGTGACTGCGCGCAGCCCCAGGACATTTTCCCGTGGCGTGCCGTATTTAACCGCCCGTGGTCCGGCTGAATTATAGGCCAGGTTCCCACCGATGGTGCAGAAGGCGGCGCTGGTGGGGTCCGGTGGCCAGAAAAGCCCGAATTGCGCCGCGGCATCCTGTACTTCCTGATTGGTGACGCCGGGTTCCACAACCATGAGACGGTTGTCCGGGTCGAGCTTGATAATCTGATTCATGCGTTCCATGGAGAGCACCAGGCCACCGTGTAGTGGTACGGTGGCACCGGTGGTGCCGGTACCACGCCCGCGCGGTGTGAGGGGGATGTTTTCCTGGTTGCAGAGACCGATGATTTGTTCCACGGCCTGGTGCGAACGGGGAAAGGCGACGGCGTCGGGCTGCTGCTGTCGTCTGCTGTTGTCGTAACCGTATACCCAGCAGTCCGCGGGATCGTAGAGCAGCCCGGCTTCACCGGTGATGGCTGCGAGACGTGCCAGTATCTCCGGCGAGAGCGCCATCAGTCGTGATATTCGAAGACCTTGACGACCCGCTTCACCCCATCGACCTGTTGCACCACTCGGGCGATCTGCTTGCCCTGGTCCCGCGTCACGATGCCCATCAGATAGGTGACCCGGTTTTCAGTAATCACCTTGACATGCAGGGA
>CAZFJS010000014.1:7855-9804 GCA_964519605.1 uncultured Gammaproteobacteria bacterium | reverse complement strand
AGGCGGTGCAATTGTATATAATATTGCGCCGCAATGATGATTTTTTTCTGTTTGCGGCGATCCACGCTTTCGGCGCCGTTGCCGAAACGTGGATTGTTTCGCAAGCGCACTTCCACGAACACAAAAAATTCCCCGTGGCGCATGATCAGATCGATTTCCCCGCGTCGGCACAGGAAGTTTCTGGTAACCAGTTTCAGGCCGCGCGCGCGCAGATGGCGGCAGGCCAGGTTTTCCGCTTCTCTGCCGCTTAGCCGGGATCCAGCTGAGGCAGAGGATAAATTCATAGTGGTGTCTGACATGATGTTCAGTAAGTGCGCGGGACGCCGTGAATGAAACGTGCCCAGGACAGTTCGCGAAAGATGCGGTTGTTTTCGCCCAGGCTCAGGGTGCCTGTCTGACCGTTGAAACGCTCGTGGCGGTAGGTTCTCATGTTGTTGAGAAAGGGGATGATCCTGTAGGCGTCCACCCCGAGGGCATAGAAGCGGCTGTACTGTCCGGCGGTTTCCGGCCACAGGTGATTGATGGTCCGTCTGAGTGGGGGGGGGGGCTGTCCAGCGGCCAGCGCCCAGGGGATGTCACAAAAAATAATCCCATCCATATCACGGTCGCGATTGGGTTTTGCCTGACCACTGAAAATATGTGAGGTGGCATAGACCGGGAGTTTACCGGCGTAATAGAATTTCAGTTGCGGGCGGATCAGACGCGCTTGCCTGGGGAAGGCTGCCAAAAAGATGAAATCCACATCCTGGCGTCGCCGCGGCTCAAATGCCAGCTTTTGCTGGACAATCGTTTCAAGCTCCCGATGGCGGCGTTCGCTGTCATCGATATTCAGTACTGCCTGGATTGGATGGGAGTAATCATTATCGGCTGGCGGATAGGCCTGAAATTCCAGCAGGCTACCGCCCAGGGACTCCCAGTCTTCACTAAAGGCATTCAGCAGACGCTGGCCCCATTTTCCTTCCGGTACCAGTGCAATCGCATGGTTGTTGCCATCCAGCCAGGCGCGCTCGGCTACCTGACGGGCTTCATCCTCGGGTGCCAGGCCGAACTGGTACAGATTTTCGGGTGTGTGACCGGTTTGCGGGCTGTAATTCAGCGATAGCGTACTGACAGGTAGTCGATCCTGGGCTGCCAGTCGTGTCACCGCAGCCTTTTTCAGTGGGCCGACGATAAAATCAGCGCCATCCCGTACAGCCTGTGCGTACACCGCCATGGTGGTGGCATCATCTCCTGTGTCATAGATGCGGATGATTGGCTGGTAGTGTTGGTCAGTGCGTCGGTAGTAGGCAGCCAGAAAACCGTCACGCAGAGCGGCAGCGGGCTTTACATACGGTCCGTTGTGAGGCAGCAACAGGGCAATCTGCCGGGGTCGGCGGAAGGTGTCACTCTGCCGCGCGCGCAGCGCGGCGATAATATCCGCAGCAGCGGGGTGATGGGGGTAGCTTTGTCGCCAGTCGGCCAGCAGCTGTTGCACCTGCTGAGGTTGGGTTTGCAGTTGCCGAGCGATCCGGGCCAAGGCCAGCCAGCCAGTCAGGGTGTCACCCGGCGGGGGGGTGGTGTGCAGTTGTTGCAGTGTGCTGTCAGGGAGCTGTTGCAAACTTTGCCAGAGCAGGATCTGGTTACGGTGGATCTGCTCGCTATCCGTGGCAGGTAGTAGGGATTCCCGTGCTATCCGCGCACGAATGGATGCGAGGAGCTTGTTTTCTCTAAGGAAAGCCTGGGCACGCAATTCCTGAATCTTGGCCGCTAGCGGTGTGGGCAGCAGGGTCGTGTTGAGCGGAGCCAGTAGTTCGATAGCGGTGTGTGGCTGGTTCTGTATCAATGCGATGCGTGCTGCCAGGGCCCGTTTTTGTGCCTGTTGTAGCGGATTCAGCTGGCGGGTGTCGATGTCCTTCAGGATATGTTGCGCCTGCTGGATGAAATTGCCATGCAGCAGGACGCTCACGGCC
>CAZFJS010000014.1:3056-7755 GCA_964519605.1 uncultured Gammaproteobacteria bacterium | reverse complement strand
CGGTAAAACCGCTATGCTGTAGCCCGACAAGTATCGGGGTGGGATGATTGGGTGTCAATTGTTAAGGGTGCTTTATATATTGTGGCGACCCCGCTGGGCAATCTGGGGGATATCACCCGCCGGGCGGTCAAAACACTGGCGGAGGTCGACCTGGTTGCTGCGGAAGATACCCGCCATAGCAGACGTTTGCTGCAGCACCTGGGTATCACTACGGCCTGTATGGCCCTGCATGAGCATAACGAAAATCAGATGGTGCCGCGTATTTTGGCCCGTCTGGAGGCCGGTCAGGCGGTCGCCCTGGTCAGTGATGCGGGTACACCGCTGATCAGCGATCCCGGTTTTGAGCTGGTGCGGCGGCTGCGGGAGCGGGATTTTCCAGTGATTCCCATACCGGGACCCAGCGCCGTCATTACGGCACTGTCGGTGGCCGGCCTGCCCTGCGAACGTTTTGTCTTCGAGGGCTTTCTCCCCGCCCGCGGCGCTGCCCGGCAACGCCGGCTGGAGGCATTGCGGGTGGAATGTCGCACGTTGGTGTTTTATGAAGCGCCGCACCGTATACAGGCTACGCTGGCGGATATGAAACAAATATTGGGTGATCAACGTGAGGCTGTGATCGCCCGGGAGCTGACCAAAGCCTTCGAAACAGTACGCCATGACACGCTGGGATCATTATTGTCCTGGGTTGCAGGGGACGCAAATCAGCGGCGGGGAGAATTTGTCATCATGGTGGGCGGTCGGGTGCAGTCCAGGGAGGAAGGGGAAGCCAGCGTTTCCCATGAGCATCTCTTGACCGTATTGCTGGCCTCTCATTCGCTTAAACAGGCCGTTTCCCTGGCGGCAGAGATCAGTGGTGCGGGGCGGAATCGCCTCTATGAGCTGGCAATCAGGCTCAATGAAAAACGTTTGGACAGCGATCCCGAAAAGCGGTAGATTGCCCGTGGGAGTCGGCCGGGCAGTCGCTCTCCGCCGGTCTTTATCAGTCTGGCAGGGGGGAGGAAAGTCCGGGCTCCACAGGGCAGGGTGCCAGGTAATGCCTGGGCGGCGTGAGCCGACGGCCAGTGCAACAGAAAATATACCGCCTGTTTTCTCCCGCCGCCAGGTGGGCGGGGCAGGTAAGGGTGAAATGGTGCGGTAAGAGCGCACCGCGCTACTGGCAACAGTAGTGGCAGTGTAAACCCCACCCGGAGCAAGACCAAATAGGGGGACGATGGTGCGGCCCGCACTGTCCCCGGGTAGGTCGCTTGAGGTCTGTGGCGACATAGATCCCAGATGAATGGCTGTCCTTGACAGAACCCGGCTTACAGGCCGACTCCTTTTTTTTTCGCTGGCCGTCGGTGGTCGTAATGCAGTGCGGCAGCCCTGCCCGCTGCGCCTGTCGCAAGTGGGATCCTGGCTCCCGGCAGGCTGGGAAATTCCCGTCGCATGAGATTGTACGCAAGCTCTCAAGATCAACTCCATGATTTCCCTGATTTTATGTCTTCAGGCGCCTCTGTCTGTTCAATGCCAGACAGGGAAAGTTTCCCTAAGTTACTGTGTGGTAAGGAATAAATATTTCAACCCGAGGTGGTTTTTTGCTTGACAGGGTGGGAGACGGGTATATAGTGTCGAAAAGTGGGAATTAGTGGGAATTAGTGGATTTGGTGTCTGGGAGGGTTCAGTTTCTTGTTTCGGGGGGTCAATACAATCAGTCTGGATGCCAAGGGGCGGCTGGCGGTTCCCACGCGCTATCGGGAGCGTATCCAGGATCTCTGTAATGGCAAGCTGATCATTACCGTTGATCGTGACTACTGTCTGTTGCTTTACCCCCTGCCGGAATGGGAGGCGATCGAACGCAAGCTGGTGAGTTTGCCCAATCTGGACAAAAGAACCCGGCGTCTGCAACGTCTGTTGATCGGTCATGCCACGGAATGCGATATGGATGGGCACTGCCGTATTCTGCTGCCCCCACCGCTACGTGAGTTCGCTGATTTGAACAAACGGGTGGTGCTGATTGGGCAGGGTAATAAATTTGAACTCTGGGATGAACAGATCTGGAATGAAAAGCGCGACATGTGGCTGGCAGCCGATGAGGATGAGCAGGCCCTGCCGGCAGAACTGGAATCCTTATCGTTGTAGCATCATGGTGGGTGAGTATCGTCACCAGCCTGTGATGCCGGCCGAGGCTATGGAGGCCCTGGCCGTTAAGGCAACCGGTTATTATGTGGACGCGACTTTTGGTCGCGGGGGACATGCTGCATGCCTGCTGGAGCGTCTGGATTTCCGGGGACGTCTGGTTATGATGGACAGAGATCCCCAGGCGATCCAGGCGGCGCAGGCGCAGTGGGGTGATGACCCTCGTGTGATGATCGTTCAGGGCGCATTTTCTCAACTAGCCGGGACCCTGGGCGGTCTGGGCCTGAGCGGTGGAATCGATGGCATATTGTTCGACCTGGGGGTGTCCTCGCCCCAGTTGGATGACGCCCATCGCGGTTTCAGCTTTCGTCGGGAGGGACCGCTGGATATGCGCATGAATCCCGCTGCCGGCGTGAGTGCCGCGAACTGGTTGGCACAGGCGGGAGAGGCTGAGATCGCCACAGTATTGCGTGATTATGGTGAAGAACGTTATGCCCGGCGCATTGCCCGGGCAATTGTGCAGGCGCGCCGGGTACGGCCCGTGAAGACCACCTTTGAGCTGGCAGCCATTGTGGCAGCGGCCAGCCCCGGCCGTGAACCAGGTAAGGATCCCGCCACCCGCACCTTTCAGGCCGTCCGTATTCATATCAATCATGAGCTGGAAGAATTACGTAGTGGTTTGCAGCAGGCGCTTGCCGCGCTGGCGCCGGGCGGTCGCTTGGTGGTGATCAGTTTTCATTCCCTGGAAGACCGTATCGTCAAGCGTTTTATGCGCCATGAGGCCGAAGGGGCGCCTCTGCCCCGGCGTCTGCCGGTGATGGAGGTGGCGCGTCACCGCAGCCTGAGACGGATAGGCCGCGCCTTGCGGCCGTCTGCTGCGGAAGTAGCGAGTAACCCGCGGGCACGTAGTGCCATCATGCGGGTGGCGGAGAAGCAGGCATGACAGGGCTGCGCGGCGGCATCCTGTTGCTAAGTTTGCTGGTGCTGGCCAGCGCGCTGGGCTTGGTTTACAGCAAGCATCAGAGCAGGAAATTATTTGTGCATCTGCAGGCACTGCAGATGGCTCGAGATGAATTGAACATCGAATGGGGCAGACTGTTGTTGGAGCAAAGTACTTTGGCGACGCCTGCACGGGTGGAGCGGATTGCCCGTGAGCGGCTGGGGATGCGCCCGCCCGCTCCGGAAACGATTGTGATTGTGGCGCCATGAGCGCACGGCAGATTGCCTTGATCCACCCTGCCCGTCTAGTGGTTATCCTGCTGTGTCTGGGCCTGGCGGTGGCTGCCCTGGTGTGGCGGGCGGTCGATCTCCAGGTGGTCAATCAGGATTTCCTGCAGGATCAGGGTAACGCCCGCCATTTGCGTACGGTGACCATAGCGGCGCACCGCGGGATGATTAGCGATCGCAACGGTGAGCCTCTGGCGATCAGCACGCCGGTGGATTCCGTTTGGGCCAATCCACAGGCTGCCATCATGGGACGTGGACAATGGCCACAGCTGGCCCGCCTGCTGGATATGGATCCCGTTTATCTGAAAAAGCGCATCATGACCCGTGCGCAGCGTGAATTTGTCTATCTGCGGCGCCATATCAACCCGGATCTCGGACAGCAGGTGATGGCCCTTAACATCCCCGGGATTTTTCTGCAGCGCGAGTATCAGCGTTATTACCCGGCCGGGGAGGTGGCTGCTCATGTGATCGGCTTTACCGATGTCGATGATCGTGGGCAGGAAGGGGTCGAATTGGCCTATAATGACTGGCTGCATGGTACCGCAGGCAGCAAGCGGGTGCTGAAGGATCGCCTGGGCAGGATCGTGGAGGATGTGGAGCGCCTCGCCGCCGCCTCGCCGGGCAGGAATCTGCGCCTGAGTATTGACCTGCGCTTGCAGTACCTGGCCTATCGGAGCCTGAAAACCGCGGTGCACCTGCACCGTGCCCGCTCGGGATCGGTGGTGATCCTGGATGCACGCACGGGCGAGATCCTCGCGATGGTGAACCAGCCGTCCTACAATCCCAATAATCGTGGCCATATGCGTAGTGACCATTTACGCAACCGGGCGCTGACAGATGTCTTTGAGCCCGGTTCCACCGTCAAGCCCTTTACGATAGCGGCAGCGCTGGAATCAGGAAAATACCGGCCTGACAGTGTGATCGATACGTCGCCGGGCTATTACCGGGTGGGGCGCAATAGTGTGCGGGATGTGGTCAATTATGGCGCCATTGATGTGACCACGGTGATTCAGAAATCGAGTAATGTGGGCGCCAGCAAGATTGCCCTGTCTCTGGAGCCGGAACGGCTGTGGTCGATGTTTTCCCAGGTGGGCTTCGGTGCCCTGACCGGCTGTGGTTTCCCCGGCGAAGTGAGTGGCCTGTTGACAGACTACTGGCGTTGGCATGACTTTGAACGCGCTACCCTGTCTTTCGGGTATGGCTTGTCGGTGACTACTTTGCAGCTGGCCCATGCCTACAGCACCCTGGCAGCCGGTGGCCGGCTCAGACCGCTTAGCCTGCTGTCGGTTAAACAGCCCCCGGAGGGGAAGGCGGTCATGAGCGGGCGTACCGCCGCCCAGGTGCTGGCCATGATGGAAAC
>CAZFJS010000014.1:0-2956 GCA_964519605.1 uncultured Gammaproteobacteria bacterium | reverse complement strand
AGCAGTGTCTCAACGATTGGCAGGAGATCACCATGAACTCCCCGACCGGAACCTGTCTGCTCAGCTATCTGGTGGATGGATTGGCGGTGGTGGATGCCTCAGCGGACAGGGCTATCTACGGCTTGAGGGCAGACAGCCGTCAAGTGGTGTCGGGAGATCTATTTTTTGCCTGTGCCGGTGAGCGTGATCACGGCGCGGCATTTATTGGCCAGGCGCTGGCGGCCGGTGCTGCCGCGGTACTCTATGAGACCGAGGGCTTGGGTGAGGGCATGCTGCCGGAAACGTCGGGTGTTCCTCTCATCGGCATAGCCGGTTTGCAGCAGCAGATGGGGATTATTGCCGATCGCTTTTACGGCTCGCCGTCACAGACGCAGCTTCTGATCGGAATTACCGGTACCAATGGCAAGACCTCCTGCAGTCATTATCTGGCCCAGGCCATGACAGCGGTACAGCCGCCCTGCGGGCTGGTGGGCACCCTGGGCTATGGACTCTATGGCGAGTTGCACGCCGGGCGTCATACGACGCCGGATGCCCTGAGCTTGCATGCCCTGTTGGCCGAGATGCGCGCTAACGGGGTACGCCAGGTAGTGGTCGAAGTGTCATCCCATGCGCTCGCTCAGGGGCGGGTGGCGGGTGTGGCCTTTGACAGTGCGATCTTCACTAACCTCAGTCGTGACCATCTGGATTATCATGGCGATTTTGACCGCTATGGTCGGGTCAAGCGCAGCCTGTTTAAGGTGACGGGCCTGCGCTATGCGGTCATTAATGTCGGCGATGACTGCGGGCGTACGCTACAGGCGGAATTGCCGGCTGGCCTGGAGGTGGCGGGCTATCGCCTGTTTGATCATCAGGATACCCGGAGGATGGCGAATGCAGCATCATTATCCTCTTATCACTATGTTTATGGCCAATGGCGGCATACGGATTCACGGGGTCTGGAAATACGGATCGATTCCTCCTGGGGTGAAGGTGTTTTGCAGAGTGGCTTGCTAGGGGCTTTCAACGCTGAAAACCTGCTGGCGGTATTGGCGATGTTGCTGCTGATGGGCTGGTCAATGGCACAGGCACTGGCGCAGCTGGCCCTGAGTCGTCCGGTGCCCGGGCGGATGGAATATTACGGTGGTGAGCACGGTCAGCCACTGGTCGTGATCGATTATGCCCATACACCGGATGCGCTGCAGCAGGCGCTGCAGGCGCTCCGGGCGGGCTGCCGGGGGCGTCTGTGGTGTGTGTTCGGTTGTGGCGGGGATCGGGACCAGGGCAAACGACCCTTGATGGGCGCGATCGCGGAAGAATTGGCCGACCGGGTGATCCTGACTGATGACAATCCACGTCGCGAGGATGCCGCGGCGATCCGTGCGCAGATCTGCGCCGGAATGCGCCGCCCGCAGGGTGTGGAGCTAAAGCCGCAGCGTGCCACGGCGATTAACAGCGCAATCCGGCAGGCGTCCTCTGATGATGTGGTGCTGATTGCCGGTAAGGGGCATGAGAATTTCCAGTTAATCGGTGGGCGGCAGTTGTATTTCAGCGATCGTGAGCAGGTGCAGCAGGTGCTGAAGGAGGTGGCATGAGGCAGTCGGATGCGATGCGCCTGTCTGCTACCCTGCAGGCCCTTCAGGGGCGGCTGGCAGGTGAGGATATTGCTTTTCACGCTGTCAGCACGGATACCCGCAGCCTGCAGCCCGGCGAGCTGTTTGTCGCCCTGCGCGGGCAGCATTTTGATGCCCACGATTTTATCGCTGATGCCGGTGATCGTGGCGCTGCGGCGGTGATGGTGGAGCGCCCGGTGGCGACTGCGCTGCCGCAACTGCAGGTGGCCGATACCCGCATTGCACTGGGTCGCCTGGCCGGTTTGTGGCGCAGTCGCTACGATATACCGGTGGTGGCGGTGACCGGCAGCAACGGCAAGACCACCGTCAAGGAAATGCTGGCGGCAATCCTGGCGCAGCGCGGGAGTGGGCTGGTGACGCGGGGTAATCTGAACAATGATATTGGTCTGCCGCTCACACTGCTGAAAATGCGCAGTCAGCACCGTTATGCAGTGGTTGAAATGGGCGCCAGTCGTCCAGGTGAGATTGAATATCTGAGTCGTATCGCTCGCCCGGTGGTGGCCATGATTACCAATGCCGCCCCCGCTCATCTGGAAGGTTTTGGCGATATCGCCGGTGTTGCCCGTGCCAAGGGGGAAATTTTCTCCGGTCTGGAAACCGGGGGCACTGCCATTCTCAACAACGATGACCCCCGTATCGGTTTGTGGCGGGTGATGACAGGGACGCATGCCTGTCTGAGTTTCGGAATTCGTCAGTCAGCGGATTTCCGTGCTGCGGCGCTGACGCCCGGCAATGATTACGGTTGTGCCTTCGATATGAGCGTGCCGGGTGGGCAGTTGCAGGTGTCATTGCAGCTGTCGGGACGGCATAACGTCATGAATGCCCTGGCGGCGGCAGCCGCCGCCCATGCCCTGGGCCTTGAGGATGCGGAGATTAAGCAGGGACTGGAGCACATGTCGCCGGTGCAGGGTCGCCTCCAGTTGCGGAAAGGCTCCGGGGGGCTGCATGTTATTGATGACACCTACAATGCCAATCCCGGGTCGGTCCGCGCGGCTCTGGAAGTGCTCAAACTGAGCGCTGCCCGAGGTCAGACCGCGCTGGTGCTGGGCGATATGGGCGAGTTGGGGAATGCCTCCCAGGCCCTGCATGAGCAGGTGGGCCGGCAGGCGCGGGTCATCGGTATCAGTCGGGTCTATGCGCTGGGGGAAAGCGCCTGTATCACCGCCGGTAGTTTCGGCAAGGGCGGCGCCCACTTCGGCGATCGCCAGTCACTCATCGCTGCTATCAACCGGGATTTGGCCAATGGGGTGCTGAGGCGGGCTGGGACAACGATCCTGGTCAAAGGCTCGCGCAACATGCAGATGGAACAGGTGGTCACTGCGCTACTGCAGGGTGATGGTGAGTAT
>CAZFJS010000013.1:10003-22458 GCA_964519605.1 uncultured Gammaproteobacteria bacterium | reverse complement strand
ATAATTCTTTAATCGCTGCGGGTTCAATACCTCGCAGCTTGCTGCGCGCATCGTCATTCCGACACAGAGCGAACAAAAGCGCTTGTGCATTGAACGCCCCGGGGCGAGCGCAGCGAGTAACCCGGCCGTTCGTTACTGGACACCAGCACGCGCTCAGCCACACTTCATCCCGATCATCAGGTCCATGACATTGGTGCCGGTCACCCCTCCCGCCAGCAAATCGCCGCTGGCTGCCAGAAAGCTGCCGGCATCCGCACGGGCCAGGCAATGTACTACATCCAGACCCCGGGAAAGTCCCCGCGCCACCGTAGTCTCATCTACCAGCGCGCCGGCCACTTCATCCGGTCCGTCACTGCCATCCGTTCCGGCAGCCAGAAACAGCAGCTCAGAATTATTTTGCAAGTTTTGCGCCACCAATAAGGCCAGGCTCTGACAACGCCCGCCCCGGCCTGGCGCAGGTGGCAGGCGCACCGTGGTTTCACCGCCCCAGATATGGATACCCTGCGGGCCCGTCACCAGTGCCTTCGCCAGTTTAGCCGCCGCCTCCCGCACATCCCCGGTGATCATCTCAGGGTGCAGATGGACCCGGTAACCCAGCCTCTCTGCCGCCTGCGCGGCGGCCAACCGGGCAGTACGGGAATCGGCCAGCAGGCAAGTTTTTATGCAGGGTTTTTCTGCTGACGGGACAGGCAGGGGCGGTGCCACCGCCATCAGCTTCAACAGCCAAACGGGCAGAGACACCAGAAAATCGGTGGACTGCCGATGACTGGCGACCAGCAGCCCGGAACCGATGATGGCCGGATCATTATCCGGCACATCCGAAATCAGCAGGTTCCAGGCCGCACGCCCCTGCAGATGCCGGATCAGCCGTCCACCCTTGATGCAGGACAAGGCACGGCGCACCTGATTCATCTGGTTAATCGGCAGGCCTGAAGACAGCAGCCACTGGTTGCTACGGCGCAGTGCCGCCAGCGAAACCCCGGCAGGCAACACCTCCACCAATGAGGATGCCCCGCCGGAAATCAGCAACAGCAGGGATGCCGTAGCGGGTGCCGCAGCAATAAAATCCAGCAAGGCCTGACCCGCCTCAAGACTGGCCGCGTCGGGCAATGGGTGACCGCTCTCGATACAGCGGACTCCGGCACAGGCTGCCGCGAGCGCCTGGCCGTATCCATGACGGGTAATGATCAGCACCTCCGCCACGTCAGCGGGCAAGCCATCAAGCGCACCGGCGGCCATGGAGGCAGCCGCCTTGCCAATGGCAATCACATAAACCGGCGCGGGGACGGGGTGCCGGGCCAGCCAGGCAGCCACACAGGACCGCCCCTCAACCGCCCCGAGCGCCGTGTGGTAAATTTGCAGCAGCTGCGCACGCTGCCGGGCGCGTCGCGCAGTCAAGTGACACTATGCAGCCAGGGCATCGAGGCCATGCTGCAGATCGGCAATAATATCCTCGACATCCTCCAGCCCCACAGCCACCCGTATCAGGCCATCCCGGATACCAGCCGTTTCCCGGGCCTCCACGGACAAACGGCCGTGAGTGGTGGTGGCTGGATGGGTAATCATGGTTTTGGCATCCCCGAGATTGGCCGTGATGGAGATGAAACGGGTCGCATTAATAAAGCGCCAGGCCTCCGCCTGACCACCCTCCAGCTCAAAGGCCAGTAAACCGCCAAAATCACGCTGCTGCCGCCGGGCCAGTTCATGCTGGGGGTGGCTCTCCAGGCCGGCGTAGTACACCCGTTTCACGGCAGACTGCCCTTCCAGCCAGGTAGCGATCTGTCGCGCACTACGACTGTGGGCCGCCATACGCAACTGCAGGGTTTCCAGCCCCTTGAGAAACACCCAGGCATTGAAAGGACTCAGACAGGGGCCGGCGGTGCGCAAAAAACCATAGACCTGCTCGCCGACGGATGCCTCATCGCCCACCACAGCACCACCGATACAGCGCCCCTGGCCATCGATATACTTGGTCGCCGACAGCACCACCACATCGGCACCCAGCGCCAGGGGCTGTTGCAGCACCGGCGTGCACACCGTGTTGTCCACCACCAGCAGACAACCATGCTCATGGGCCAGGGACGCCAGCGCCTGAATATCCGCCACCTCCGCCAGGGGATTGGCCGGTGTTTCCAGAAACAGCAACCGGGTCTGCGGTTGAATGGCAGCCCGCCAGGCCGCCAGATCGGTCAGCGGCACAAAAGCGGTAGTCATCCCGTAACGGGACAAATAATTATTAAACATCAGGGCCGTACTACCGAAAATGCCGTTGGCGGAGACAATGTGATCCCCCGCCTGCAGCAGCCCAAGGCAGGTGGCCAGAATGGCCGCCATGCCCGAAGCCGTGGCCACACAACGTTCACCACCCTCCAGGGCCGCCAACCGGACCTCAAAAGTACGCACTGTGGGATTGGTGAAGCGCGAATAGACATTGCCCGCCTCGCTGCCGGAAAAGCGCGCAGCGGCCTGTTCGGCGGATTCGAAAACAAAGCTCGAAGTCGTGAAGATGGGCTCCGAATGCTCCCCTTCAGCACTTCTGACCTGGCCACTGCGAACCCCCCGGGTGGCCGGACCATAGCGGTCTGGATGTTCTGGCATTGCACACCTCCTGAAAATGCGCTGATAAAACGGGCGGGAAGGCGTACCATATTGAGCTGTCGGCAGGCTGCGCTAAAGCAGGCGATCCTCTTTAGCCGTATTTATTGGGCGCCCGCAAGCTGAAATCAAATCGGCGCCATCCCTTCAATCAAGCTCACATCCTACCCGGGCTGCAACTGAAAAACAATGCCTCACAAACCGACCACATCACCGCCATTGTCAACAATGCCTGCTTTATTGGCCTCGCAACGCAAGGCTTCAATGCGATCCAGGTAAGCTGCACTGATATCACCCGTAACATACTCGCCACTGAAACAGGACGTATCGAAATGCTGTATCCTGGACTTGTCATTACTGACGGCATTCACCAGATCATCCAGTTCCTGGTAAAACATGCGATCGGCACCGATCAGCTGGGCTACTTCCTCATCGCTGCGGTTATGGGCAATCAGTTCATGTGCCGCCGGCATATCGATCCCGTAGACATTGGGAAAACGCACCGGCGGCGCCGCCGAGGCGAAATACACTTTGCGGGCCCCCGCTTCCCGAGCCATACGGATGATCTGCTGGGAAGTCGTACCGCGCACGATGGAGTCATCCACCAGCATGACGTTCTTGCCGCTGAATTCGATATCGATGGCATTGAGCTTCTGGCGCACCGATTTCCTGCGGAGTTGCTGACCAGGCATGATGAAGGTACGACCAATATAGCGGTTCTTGATAAAACCTTCGCGGTAATTGACGCCCAGCACATTGGCCAGTGCCAGTGCCGCGGTGCGGCTGGTATCCGGGATGGGGATCACGACATCGAAATCATGATCCGGAAAGTCGCGGCTGATCTTGTGCGCAAGCCGCTCCCCCATACGCAGGCGTGCCTTATAGACATAGATATCATCGATGATGGAATCGGGCCTGGCGAGGTAGACATATTCGAAAATGCACGGTGAGGAAACCGGGTTTTGTGCACACTGGCGGCTATGCAGCTGGCCATCCAGAGTGACAAAAACCGCCTCTCCGGGAGCAATATCCCGAATCAGTTCGAAGCCCAGCACATCCAGCGCCACACTTTCAGAGGCGATCATATACTCGATGCCCTGTGCACTATCGCGCTTGCCAAAGACTACCGGGCGGATACCATAGGGGTCACGAAAACCGACAATACCATAGCCGGTGATCATGGCGATGGCTGCATAGCCACCGCGACAACGCCGATGCACGCTGGCCACGGCGCTAAAAATATCCTCTTCGTCAATATGCATCTTGCCCGACTTCTGCAGCTGATGGGCAAAAACATTCAGCAGAATTTCCGAGTCGGAATCCGTATTGATATGACGTTTGTCATCACGGAACAACTCGTCCTTCAGCTGTGCTGCATTCGTCAGATTACCGTTGTGTGCCAGCGCGATGCCATAGGGTGAATTGACATAGAAAGGCTGGGCCTCCGAAGAAGAAGCGCAACCGGCAGTGGGATAACGCACGTGCCCGATCCCGCAATTTCCCTGCAAACCGATCATGTGTGAAGTCTTGAAAACGTCCCGGACCAGCCCGTTTTCCTTGCGCAGAAAAAATTTACGCCCCTTGCATGTCATGATGCCGGCGGCATCCTGGCCACGATGCTGCAATACTGTCAGGCCATCATAGATAGCCTGATTGACATTGGATTTACACACCATTCCGATAATGCCACACATACTTCACCCTCCAGCTTCAGCGCATCCTGCCAGTTGCTTGTCAGACCCAACTGCATCTGATCGGTAATCCAGCCGGTCAGCTGCTGCAGATGGCTTACCAATACAGAGTCGGTCCACAGTTTTTCCTGTGCCAGCGGCGTCATACCTCCCAGCAACACCACAATAGTAATCAAGACGATACCCCGCAACAGGCCGAACAGGATGCCCAGGAGGCGGTCCGTGCCACTGAGCACGCTGGCGCGTACCAGACCAACCACCAGACGGCTGAATAAAATACAGACCAACAGCGTGGCCAGAAAGATCGCCACGAAGGCCAACACATAACGCAGTTCATCATAGGCGATCTGCTCTTGAAGCACATCGGCCAGCACATCGGTATAGTGCGTTGCCACCCAGAAAGACAGCAACCAACCCGCCAGAGAGAACGCCTCCCTGGCGAAGCCCCGGAATAGTCCCAACAGCGCCGACAAAACGAGCACCACCAGCAGCAAAGCATCAATCCAGACCATCGGCCATCGCTGTCATAACTGAATAAAACATATTGATATGGGTGCCCGCCCGGCGAATACAGCACACCCGGCCAGGAGGCGCGCATCTGTCAAGCGCACAACATCCCGAAAACAGGGGCTTGATTTTATCATGATTGCACAGGCTGCTCATGAAAAAGGACCCGCCGGCGGGGAGCCTGCATCATCGATAACGAACAACGAGACCGGACAACTGCAGCTTTTTTTTCAACGCCCGGCGGCGGTCGGCGGCTGCACTTTTCGTCAGCTCCGGCCCTACCAGCACCCGAATAATCACCTTACCGTTGGCAGTGAGCCGGTCAACCATGGCATGAAAACCCTGCCGACGCAGCCGATCGCGTAAAACCCGGGCGTTTTTTGCGTTGTTAAAGCTACCCACCTGCACCGCCCAGGCAGCAGGCGCGGGCACCGCGCCCGGTTTAGCGGGCTGTTTCGCAGGCGTAGCCTGATGAACCGGGGGCACTTGCGGACCAGGTGGCGAGGTGGAGGATGATTCCGGGGCAACTGCCGACTGATCTTTCCCGACCTGAATTACAGTGCTACCGGCCGCCGATACTTGCTCAAGGGGCAGCGCCTTTGCCGGCAGCGGTGGCACCGGTGGCAGCGTCCCACCGACGACCGAGGATGGCTCATCACCGGGTAAGCTCAGGGTTTCCACCCGGATATCTCCCGGTCTGGGCGGAATGTTACTCTTGCTGATGCCGTGCTCGTAGCCTTTGTTGAAATCAAGGACCATAGGAACAAAGATCGCTGCCAGGGCGAGCAATACCAGGGCGCCGACCACACGCTGGGCAGTATGACTGGAACCGTTTTCTGTTGATTTATCCTGCATAACCGTTGAAATTCAAAATCGGGCACCGCTGCAATGAATCACTTCCGCGACCGTATAGAAAGAACCGAACACGACGATACGATCTCCTGGTAGCGCCCGGTCCACAGCCGCCTGGTAGGCCGCTCTGACCCTCGCGCCACGCCAGGCCACCGGGCAATGAAGCTGCGATTCCAGCACCCCGCGCAGCTGTTCCACCGGCGCGGCGCGCTCGCCGGATAGCGCTGCAGGATACCATTCATCCACTACCCGCTGCATCTCCGCCAACACCCCGACGATATCCTTATCCCGCAGCATGGCAACCACGGCATAGGTTTTCCCCCTGCAGGGCCGGGCGGCCAGGGTCGTCGCCAGCGCTGCAGCGCTCTCCCGGTTGTGAGCCACATCCAGGATGCAGGGAACAGCACCGGGTAGCTGCTGGAAACGGCCCGGCAGACAGACCTCTCTCAGCCCCTGAGCAATCGCCTGCCGCTCTATCGTAAACGAATCCGGCAGGCATGCAAGCGTCATCAGGACACCGGCGGCGTTCTGCAGCTGGAATTCACCGATCAGAGCCGGCATCGGCAACTCCCTCAAATGCCGACCACCACCTTGCCAGGTCCAGGAAGATGCCGGCGTGACACCCTGCGGCATAAAGGCCGACGGGCGATTTTCCGCCTGTCCGTCAATAGCATAATTGTAGTCACAACCGAGCAAATGCAGCTCGGCGCCCACCGCGCGCGCCTGAGCAACCAGGCTGTGGGGCGGCCGGGGATCACTGCAGACTGCGGGACGAGCGGCACGGAAGATCCCCGCCTTTTCCCGGCCGATTGTCTCCCGGTCAGTCCCCAGCCAATCGATATGATCCAGACCGATGGCAGTCACCAGGGCCACGTCGGGATCCATCACATTGACGGCATCCAGCCGGCCGCCCATGCCGACTTCCAGCAGGACGATATCCGGGGCGGCGTGATAAAAGATATCCATGGCTGCCAGGGTACCGAACTCAAAATAGCTCAGGGAAATATCGCCCCGGGCCTGATCCACGCGCGCAAAGGCCCGGCACAATGCAGCATCGGATACCAACTGCCCGCCTATGCGGATACGTTCGTTATAGCGCTGCAGATGCGGCGAGGTATAGGCCCCCACCCGGTAACCGGCAGCCCTGAGAATGGCCTCCAGCATCGCCACGCTGGAACCCTTGCCGTTGGTGCCCGCCACCGTCACCACGGCAAAGGTCGACGGGGAGGGGAACAGGGGGCTAAAAACCGCCTGCACCCGCTCCAGGCCCAGCTCAATCGCCACGGGATGCAGCTGCTCCTGCCAGGCCAGCCAGTCTGCGAGCTTGTCAAATCGCATCGTCAACAGGACGACTCATCGTTTGCTGGTACACAGGGGAAAGAATCGGGATACAGCCTGGTCGATGCGCGCTGTTCAGCCCGCTGAAGTTTCTTCCTCAGCATCCGGCGCCGGCGTATCCGCCGCGGTTTCATCCGGCGGCCGCCGTTGGGACATCATGGATAAAAGACTGGCAATGCGATCACGCATCTCCCGTCGATCGCAGATCAGATCAATGGTGCCATGCTCCAGCAGGAATTCACTACGCTGAAAACCTTCCGGCAGTTTTTCCCTGACCGTCTGTTCGATCACCCGCGGACCGGCAAAGCCGATCAGTGCCCTGGGCTCGGCGATATTGATGTCGCCCAGCATGGCCAGGCTGGCGGACACCCCACCCATGGTAGGATCGGTCAGCACGGAAATATAAGGGATGCTCTGCTGGTTCATGCGGGCCAGGGCGGCACTGGTTTTCGCCATCTGCATCAGGGAAATCAGCGCTTCCTGCATGCGAGCACCACCGCTGGCTGAAAAACAGATCAGCGGTATCGAGCGCTCCATGCACATATTGACAGCACGCACAAAGCGTTCCCCCACGACTGATGCCATGGAGCCGCCCATGAAGCCGAATTCAAAAGCAGCACTAACGACAGCCAGCCCCCTGACCTGCCCCATCATCACCACCAGGGCATCTTTTTCACCGGTCGCTTTTTGCGCCTGGGCCAGGCGGTCCTTGTATTTCTTGGTGTCCCTGAATTTGAACGCATCTACGGGCTCAATCTCAGCACCTATCTCAACCCGCGATTCCTCATCGAGAAAAAAATCCAGCCGCCGGCGGGCGCCGATGCGATGATGGAAGCCACATTTTGGGCAGACATCGAGGGTGCGCTCCAGCTCGGAACGGTAAAGCACCTGACTGCATCCCTGACATTTGGCCCACAGGCCCTCCGGCACCGCCTTCTTTTTCCCGCCCTCAGTCCTGATTTTCGAAGGCAGCAGTTTCTCAAACCAGCTCATACTACGACTTTCCCCTTTGACTCCTGGCCCATCAGGGCCTGTCTACCGCTTCATCAATCGCCTGACGCATTTCAGCGAGCAATCCGGCAACCGCGGGAATAACCTGATCGTGCACCTCGCCCGCCGCCGCAACCCGGCTCACCACGGCGCTGCCTACCACCACGGCATCGGCAACCCGGCTGATCCGTGCAGCAGTCTCGGCATCCCGGATACCGAAGCCCACCCCGATCGGTACGCCAGTGACCGCACGAATCCTCGCCACGGCCTCCTCGACAGACTGCACATCCAGACTGGCGGCACCGGTAACCCCTTTTAAGGAAACATAATAGACAAAACCGCGCGCCATTGCACTGATCCGCTCAATACGTTCCCTGGTACTGGTGGGCGCCAGTAAAAATACGGGGTCCAGCCGCGCCGCCTCCAGCGCAGCGATATAACCGAGCGCCTCTTCCGGGGGCATATCCACCGTCAACACACCGTCCACGCCGGCTTCGGCAGCACCCCGGGCGAATCCCTCATAGCCCATCACCTCAATGGGATTCAGGTAGCCCATCAGCACCACCGGGGTCTCCGCGTCGCGGCGGCGGAACTCAGTCACCATCGCCAGCACATCCCGCAAACTGACATGATGTCGTAAAGCCCGCTCACTGGCCTGCTGAATGACCGGCCCGTCGGCCATGGGATCCGAAAAAGGCACACCCAGTTCGAGTATATCGGCGCCGGCTGCCACCATGGCGTGCATCAGGGGCACGGTAATCTCAGGCGCCGGATCACCGGCGGTAACAAAAGGGATCAGGGCTTTGCGCCCCGCCCCTCGCAGCCTCACAAAACATTCACCAATCCGACTCACAGGCTGATCCCCTCATGTGCCGCCACCGTATGAATATCCTTGTCACCCCGACCCGACAGATTGACAACGATAATTTCCTCCGGCGTCATGGTCACCGCCAGCTGTGCGGCATAAGCCAGCGCATGGCTGGATTCCAGTGCCGGCATAATGCCCTCTATCCGACTCAATTCATGAAAGGCATCCAGAGCCTCATCATCTGTCACCGCGACGTAACGGGCCCGGCCGCAGTCCTTCAACAAGGCGTGTTCCGGCCCTACCCCCGGATAGTCCAGACCAGCAGAAATGGAATGGGTTTCGATGATCTGTCCATCATCATCCTCCATCAGATAGGTACGATTGCCATGCAGCACCCCGGGACGTCCGGCGCACAGCGGCGCGGCATGCCGGCCGCTGTCCAGGCCCTCGCCGGCAGCCTCCACACCGTAGAAGGGGACATCATCTTCCATAAAGGCGTGAAACAGGCCCATGGCATTGGAGCCTCCGCCCACACAAGCCACCAGCGCATCCGGCAGACGCCCCGCCTGGGCGAGAATCTGACTGCGTGCCTCACGTCCGATAATCGCCTGAAAATCCCGCACCATCACCGGATAGGGATGAGGCCCCGCAACGGTGCCGATGATGTAAAAGGTATCATCTACATGGGTCACCCAGTCGCGCATGGCTTCGTTAAGCGCATCCTTGAGCGTGCGCGAGCCCGAATGCACCGGCACCACTTCCGCGCCCAACAAGCGCATACGATAGACATTGATGGCCTGGCGCTGGATATCCTCCGCCCCCATATAGACCACACAGTCCATACCGAAACGGGCAGCAACCGTTGCGGTCGCCACGCCATGCTGGCCGGCACCGGTCTCGGCGATCACCCGCCGCTTGCCCATGCGGCGTGCCAGCAGCGCCTGACCCACCGTATTGTTGATCTTGTGGGCGCCGGTATGATTGAGATCCTCCCTTTTCAGGAAAATCTGCGCACCGCCCAGTCGCCGACTCCAGCGCTCGGCGTGATACAGGGGAGAGGGACGTCCCACGAATTGGCTCAGGTCAGTATCCAGCGCCGCCAGAAAGGCGGGATCCTGCAGATAGCGTTCATAGGCACAGCGCAATTCCTCCAGCGGCGCCATCAGTGTTTCCGCAACAAATTGTCCCCCATAGACACCAAAGTGCCCCGCCGCGTCCGGCTGTGCCGCCAGATCAATCTGGCTGCAATCAATTTTCGAATCAGGAACATTCATAGCCACCTCACCATCATACACACCCCTGCATTGCCCATACCTGCTGGATAAAACCAGTCATTTTAGCAGCATCCTTGATCCCTTTCCCGGATTCTACTCCGCCGCTGACATCGACAGCGTAGGGATGCACTGCCGCCACAGCATCTGCCACATTCCCGGCGTGCAGACCACCCGCCAGGATCAGTGGCCGTGACAGTGACTGCGGTATCGTGGACCAGTCAAAGGGCTCACCAGTCCCGCCGGGCAGACCCGGGGAATAGGTGTCCAGCAACAGGGCCGCGGCATCATCATAGCGGGCGGCATAGGCGGCCACATTCTGGCCAGGACGCATACGTACGGCCTTAATATAAGGCTGCCGATACGCCCGGCAGGCGGCCGGAGATTCATCGCCGTGAAATTGTAGATAATCAACCCGTACGACAGAGAGTACTTGCTTGATCTCCTCCTGCCCGGCATCGACGAACAGCGCCACTACGCTGATAAAGGGCGGCAGGGCATCCACAATAGACGCCGCCTGCTCAACACGGACCCGGCGCGGACTACGGTGATAAAATACCAGGCCAATGGCATCGGCCCCCAACCAGGCGGCCTGCAGAGCATCATCCACACGGGTGATGCCACAGATCTTGATACGGGTACGTGCAGGATTCACAGATTCATAGTCTCAGAAGATACTGCCACAAGGCATGATTATCCTTGATTACGCAGTGGATTCACAGCGCTATATCTGAAATGATAGAGAGGCCTGGCCGGGCTATCACCATCTTTCAGCCCTGTTCTGGCCGGTATCTGACAAGATAACAAAAATAATAAACGGGAGCAGTCATGGTGGTTCTGCAATTGCTACTGTTACTGATCATCGCCAACGGTGCACCCATCCTGGCACAGTACCTGTTTCGCGAACATGGCAACCTGGCCATCGATGGCGGCCGCTGTTTCCGGGACGGGCGACCGCTGTTTGGCGCCACCAAGACCTGGCGTGGTCTGCTTGCCGCGCTGATACTGACCACACTCACCGCCCTTCCCCTTGGCATTGATCCGCTCACTGGTTTCCTCATCGGTCTGCTGGCACTCTGCGGCGACTTGCTGTCGAGTTTCACCAAACGTCGCCTGGCCTATGCGCCCAGCAGCATGGCGCTGGGCCTCGACCAGATTCCGGAAGCATTGCTGCCTACCCTGGTGGTGGCACCGCACCTGGCCCTGTCGGTCGGAGATGTCGCCATGGTCGTGACGCTCTTTTTCTTTATTGAACTGGGCCTGTCCAGGCTGCTGTACCGACTCGGCATCCGCAAACAGCCTTATTGATGCGGCACAGCATGCAGGTGATGAATCGTCATCTCCGGAGGACAATTGAAACGCGCAGCGATAATGGAGGAACCGGTACCCAGCGAGGTATACCCCTGCAAGTGGCAATGACGCCAGGGACCGGCGCAGAAACGCCGGGGACAATCGGCATTCGTCATCAGCGGAATCCCGCCGGGCAGCCTGATCTGCCCACCATGGGTATGCCCGCACAACATCAGTGCGATCCCGGCATGAGCAACCTGCTTATAAATCTCTGGAGAATGGGACAGCAACACGGCAATGACACCCGGAGGAATATCACCGCAGGCGCGCTCAAGATTGTTTACCCGGTAATAATGAGGGTCATCGACACCCGCCAGATGAAGTTCATCCTCACCTCGCCGCAGGACTACAGACTCATTGAGTAATATCCTTATCCCCATGGCCTCCAGGCCGGGCACCATACGGATGCAGTCATGATTACCCAACACCCCGTAGACCGGCCCCGACAGCTGCGGCATGAGCTGTGCCATACCGGCCAGTGCCGCCTCATAAGCGCCATGCGTGCGGAAACGAAAATCTCCGGTAATCACACACAGGTCATATTCCAGTGCTTGCACACGCTCGACCAGCATCTGCACAAAGGCAGCGCTCACGTCGAGGTGCAAATCACTCAGATGAAGGATACGAAAACCCTCAAAGGATGCCGGCAATCCCGCCAACTGCAGCCGGTTATGCGTCAGACGGACAGCCAGGGTGTTACGCCGGGCGCGCGCCTCCAGCAATAACAGGCGCAGCGTCTTGCGCAGCAGAGAATGGAAGGAAAACCAGTTTTCCGGATGAAAAAAGTTCCGCCCATAACCGAACACATGCTGCCCACCTTCGGACTCAAGGCCAAGCCGCTGACGCAGATGGATGGCCCCCATGCGGCGTTCCAGTAGCCGCAACAGTGCGGCTTCATCCAAAACTGCCTGTTGTGTCCCGGCCGCAACAGGCCGGGGAACAAAACGGGCATTCAGCTCAGCCATTGGGCGTGTTTTTCTTGCAGTCACCCAACGTCGATGGTGCCACCCCAACCAGTACGGGCGGCTGTTTACCATCCACCTCCATCTCAAC
>CAZFJS010000013.1:5006-9903 GCA_964519605.1 uncultured Gammaproteobacteria bacterium | reverse complement strand
ATGGTGCCACCCCAACCAGTACGGGCGGCTGTTTACCATCCACCTCCATCTCAACAATGGCGGCAGATGACCTGACGGCTGCATCGAGCGCATCCCGCTGACCACCGGCAGCATCAGCAGATGAATGTGCGCCCAGCAGATAAACCTTCTGTTCCGGTTCCGTCCGGTTAATCATCACCACAAGCCAGATTTTCATAAAACACCTCGCATACCGCTTTGTTCAGCTACGATTTTGTGACCGGAGCCACAGTATTCCCCCTGTGCATGACTGACAATGACAGGGCACCTCCACCCCGGGACGCAAGCTTTGAAATGCGTCCGTGAGGCTCATAACCACCATCAAAAGCACCCACACCATGAATACGATATCACCATTTGACAGCGGGCGCCTCGGTCTGCGGCGGGCATTGGCAGCCGCCAGCCGCCAGGTTGCCAAAATCGCCGCAACCACAGGCACTGCCTCCGACCGGCCTTCTGATTACACCCGACCGCTGCTCAGACTGATAGCGGACCGCAACCAGGCCGAGGCAGCGGCCCGGATCATCAAAACAACCGACGAAATCCTCGGCAGCCTCATCGACATCAAAGCCTGACAAATAGCTGTTCGGGAATCAAGCGCCTATTTTGCTGCGCCCAGCGGTAAAACATCCCCTTTTGTTGTACACTCTGCTTCCATAGAGGCATTCCAGTCTTTACTTTTGCAGGAGTCGATATGGAATATTCAGTCAAAAGCACCGCCATCGGCGGCCAGGCCACACCCTGTATCATTGTCGGGGTCCATGAGGCCCGCCGTCTCAGTCCGGCAGGACAGCAGCTGGACAAAAGCAGCCGTGGTTACCTGACAGCCATTCTCAAACGGGGTGATATTCAGGGCAAGCTGGATCAAAGTCTGTTGCTGCACGATGTCCCCGGAACTGCCTGCGAACGGGTGCTGCTGGTGGGCTGCGGTCCGGAAAAAGAACTGGATGACAACAATTACCGCAAAATACTCGCCCGTGCTGCCACCACCCTGGATCAACGGGGTATCAGAGAAGCCTGCTGCTATCTGCTGGAACTAGCCATCCCGGGCCGGGACCTGCACTGGAAAACCCGTCAGGCCGTGGAGGTCTTTGAGCATACGCTGTATCATTTCAACCAACTGAAGAGCAAAGCTGACAAGCGTGCAGGCCGCCTGCGCAGACTCCATTTCCATGTTGCGGAAAGCCGCGAGCGGAAGACCATTCGCCAGGCGGTCACAGAAGGACAGGCCATCGCTGCCGGTACCAGCCTGGCACGGAACCTGGCCAATCTGCCCGGCAATATCTGCACCCCGGCCTACCTTGCCAGCCAGGCGAAAAAACTGGCCCGCCAGTCCGAACACATCAAGGTCAAGGTGCTGGGTGAAAAGGAAATGGCACGATTGAACATGGGCGCCCTGCTCTCGGTAGCCCGCGGCAGCCGGCAGGATGCCAAATTAATCGTGATCGACTACCAGGGCGGCAGAAAACAGGACCGTCCTTATGTCCTGGTCGGCAAAGGCATCACCTTCGACTCAGGGGGTATTTCCATCAAACCCTCAGCCGCCATGGATGAAATGAAATTTGACATGTGTGGTGCTGCCAGCACCCTGGGCACACTGGCGGCAGTGGCGGCCATGCAGCTGCCACTCAATGTCATCGGCGTTATCCCGAGCAGCGAAAACCTGCCTGATGGCAATGCCAGTAAACCGGGGGATATCGTCACCAGCATGTCGGGACAAACCATTGAAGTGCTCAACACCGATGCCGAAGGCCGCCTGGTACTGTGCGACGCCCTCAGCTATTGCGAACGCTTCAAGCCACGGACCATCATCGATATCGCCACCCTGACCGGCGCCTGTGTAATTGCCCTGGGTAAACATTTCAGCGGCCTGCTGGGCAATGATGAGTCCCTGGCTGAAGACCTGCTGGCCGCCGGCAAGCACAGCGGGGATGTCGCCTGGCAGCTGCCCCTGGGCAAGGAATACCAGCAGCAGCTGCACAGCAACTTTGCCGACATGGCCAACGTCGGCGGCCGGGAGGCCGGCACCATCACCGCTGCCTGCTTCCTCTCCCGCTTCACCGAGAAATACCGCTGGGCCCATCTCGATATCGCCGGCACCGCCTGGCACAGCGGCCACCACAAGGGCGCCACCGGCCGTCCTGTCCCTCTGTTGACCCAATACCTGCTTGATCGCTGCAGAAAACATTGAGCGCATGACCCAGGTCGATTTCTATGTGCTGTCTACCGCGGAGGATACCGGCCGGGAGCAGTTCTCCTGCCGCCTGACGGAAAAGATTTACAAGCTGGGACACCGGGTCTACATCCATGCAGCAAGCCCGGATCAGGTCCGTTTCATGAATGAGCTACTCTGGACCTTCCGGGCGGGCAGTTTTTTGCCCCATGAATGCCTGAAGAACGAAACGGCGCCCGACTGCCACGTGCTCATCGGCTGCGCCTCCGGAGACAGCCCGCCAGCCGATGTGCTGCTCAATCTGGCACCGGAGGTACCACTGTTCTTCAGCCAGTATGAACGCGTGGCGGAAATCATCGGCCAACAGGAGGATGAACGACATAGCGGGCGGGAGCGTTATCGCTTCTACCACGACCGTGGCTATCCTATTGACACCCACAAGATCCCGGCCGACCGTTAGAATGCTAGAAATTCCTCCTGGAGACTGCAATAATGCACCGCCTTCACCCGCGATAGAAAACAAGAGTATGGACAAGACCTACCACCCTCAAGACATCGAACAACGCTGGTACCGGCACTGGGAACAGGCGGGTTATTTCGCCCCCCAGGGAAGCGGTGAAGCCTACTGCATCATGATCCCACCGCCCAACGTGACCGGCACCCTGCATATGGGACACGCCTTTCAGGACACTCTCATGGATGCCCTGACGCGCTATCACCGCATGCAGGGGAAAAACACCCTCTGGCAGATCGGCACGGACCATGCCGGCATCGCCACCCAGATGGTAGTGGAGCGGCAACTGGCTGCAGAGGGGAAATCCCGCCACGATCTGGGCCGGGAGCAGTTCATTGAGCGGGTCTGGGCATGGCGGGAGCAATCCGGCGACACCATCACCCGCCAGCTGCGCCGTATGGGCAGCTCGCTTGACTGGTCGCGGGAACGTTTCACCATGGATGAAGGACTTTCGGCCGCAGTAAGAGAGGTTTTCGTGCGCCTCTATGATGAAGGGCTGATCTATCGCGGCAAGCGCCTGGTCAACTGGGATCCGGTATTGCATACCGCAGTCTCTGATCTGGAAGTCATTTCCCAGGAAGAAAGCGGTCACCTGTGGCACATCCGCTATCCCCTGGCGGACAGCGGCGAGGCACTGGTGGTGGCCACCACCCGCCCGGAAACCATGCTGGGCGACACCGCGGTAGCGGTGCATCCTGAAGACGAACGCTATCGCCATCTGATCGGTCAACAGATCGTACTGCCACTCAGCGAGCGGCGCATCCCCATCATTGCTGACGAGTATGTGGACCCCGCCTTCGGCACCGGCTGCGTCAAAATCACCCCGGCCCACGATTTCAATGACTACGCCATGGGCGAGCGCCACCATTTGCCCATCATCAATATCTTCACCATCGATGCCCGCATCAACGAAGCGGCACCGGAAAAATACTTTGGTCTGGACCGTTTCGAGGCCCGCCAGGTCGTGATCGACGACCTTGCAGCGCAAGGGCTGCTGGAAAAGACCGAAGACCACAAGCTGATGGTACCACGCGGCGATCGCTCCGGCGCAGTGATTGAGCCCCTGCTCACCGACCAGTGGTTCGTCAAGGTGGCCCCGCTGGCAGGGCCCGCCATTCAGGCAGTGGAAAGCGGCGCCATCCGCTTCGTGCCGGACAACTGGAAGAACACCTATTTTGAATGGATGCGCAACATCCAGGACTGGTGCATCAGCCGCCAGATCTGGTGGGGGCACCGCATCCCGGCCTGGTACGATGCGGAAGGCAACATTTATGTGGGCCACTCGGAAGCGGCAGTGCGTGAAAAACACCACCTGGATGAGGCCCTCCGCCTGGATCAGGACGAAGACGTGCTGGACACCTGGTTCTCATCGGCCCTGTGGCCTTTCTCCACCCTGGGCTGGCCCGAGCAGACCCCCGAGCTGAAAAACTTTTATCCCACCAACGTCCTGGTCACCGGCTTCGATATCATTTTCTTCTGGGTCGCGCGGATGATCATGATGGGGCTGAAATTCACTGGCCAGGTACCTTTTCATGAAGTCTATATCCATGGTCTGGTGCGGGATGCCCACGGTCAGAAGATGTCCAAGTCCAAGGGCAACGTCCTCGACCCCATTGACCTCATCGACGGCATCGAACTGGAGGACCTGACCAACAAGCGCGTCACCGGACTGATGCAGCCGGAGATGGCAAGCAAAATAGTCCAATCCACCCGCGAAGATTTTCCCGATGGCATTCCCGCCTTCGGCACTGATGCGCTGCGCTTCACCTTCGCCTCCCTGGCCTCCACCGGGCGGGATATCAAATTCGATCTCAACCGCATCCAGGGTTACCGTAATTTCTGCAACAAACTGTGGAACGCCGCCCGCTATGTGTTGATGAATACCGCAGGACACGACACCGGCACCCACGGCGGGGAGATCGAACTGAGCCTGCCCGATCGCTGGATTCGTTCGCGGCTGCAAATCATCAGCCGCCAGGTGGCCGAGGGGCTCGACAGCTACCGCCTCGATCTGGCCGCCCAGGCCATCTATGAATTCACCTGGAACGAGTATTGCGACTGGTATCTGGAGCTGTCAAAGCCCCTGCTCAACGATGCGCACAGTACCCCGGCGGTACAACGCGGCACCCGCCAGACGCTGGTACAGGTGCTGGATACGATCCTGCGCCTGGCGCACCCGCTGATCCCCTTCA
>CAZFJS010000013.1:0-4906 GCA_964519605.1 uncultured Gammaproteobacteria bacterium | reverse complement strand
CTGGTACAGGTGCTGGATACGATCCTGCGCCTGGCGCACCCGCTGATCCCCTTCATTACCGAAGAAATCTGGCAGCGCATCGCTCCACTGGCCGGCAGCACCGGAGAGACTATCATGCTGCAACCCTACCCCCGTGCAAACGAGGCCACCATCGACCATGAGTCCGTCGTGGAAATGGAATGGGTCATGACTTTCATCCTCGGCGTGCGCAAGATTCGCAGCAGCATGAACATCGCCCCCGGCAAAGCCCTGCCGGTACTCCTGCAGCATGGCAGCCCTGATGACCAGCACCGGCTGGAAGCCAACCGCGCCTATCTCATGAGCCTGGCACGACTTGCTTCCATCACCTGGTTGCCGGCGGATACCGACGCCCCGGAATCCGCCACCGCCCTGGTAGGCGACATGAAACTGCTGATCCCCATGGCGGGTCTCATCGACAAGGCAGCGGAACTTGCCCGGCTCGGCAAGGAAATCAACAAACTTGCGGGTCTGCTCGAAAAGGGCGAGAAAAAACTGGCTAATCCGGCCTATGTGGAAAAGGCACCCAGCCATATCGTCGCCCGCGAACAGCAGCGGGTCAGCGAAATGCGCGCTACTCTGGAAAAACTGCGGGAACAGCGGACACGCATTGAGATTCTTTAGTGCTTTTTAGCACACCAGCATCATAGAGGAGAAGCATCATGAATCATGCCACAGCCGTTACATTCTTCTTGCTCAGCCTCTTCCTCGGGGGTCGCAGTACACTGGCGGAACCCATGCCAAAGAAAGCCGGCACCATGAACAACCAACGGCTCGGTGCAATCATCCACCGACTTGATGGCCATGCACAGGGTAAGCCCGGTTTCTGGCGCTTTAGTATTGAAGGAAAAGCAATTACCATCATTACCGACGAGAAGGCCGACCGCATGCGTATTCTGGTGCCAGTAGTCAAGGCTAACACGCTTAAGGAAGACGAACTTTACCGGCTCATGCAGGCCAATTTCGATACTTCATTGGATGCCCGCTATGCGGTGGCGCAAGGTATTCTGTGGAGCGCTTTTATCCATCCTCTGGCGATACTCAGCAAGCGTGAATTTTTATCCGGCCTCGGACAAACTGTCAATCTGGCATTGAGTTTCCGCCACGGTTACAGCTCGGGCGCACTGATATTCCGCGGTGGTGATAGCGAAGGCTTGCGCCGCCGTAAACTGATCGACCGCTTGCTCGAAGAAGGCTCCGTGATCTGAAAACATGCCTGGGTGTGCTCCCAGGTCATTATTCCTACTCGATATCCTGATCAGCCCATAGCCCGGCTCAATGCTCCCGTGTGGCGTGGAAGTCGATTTCCGGCCAACGCTCCATCGTCAACTCCAGATTAACCCTCGTGGGGGCAATGTAGCTCAGCTCGCCACCGCTATCCAGCGCCAGGTTGTCGGCGGCCTTGCGGCGGAATTCCTCCAGGCGTTTCGCATCAGCACAACTCACCCAGCGTGCGGTGGACACCTGGACGTTTTCGAAGCTGCAGTCCACACCATATTCGTGTTTCAGGCGATGGGCCACCACATCGAACTGCAGCACACCCACGGCGCCAAGAATCAGGTCGTTTCTGGTGAGGGGGCGGAACACCTGGGTAGCCCCCTCTTCCGAGAGCTGATCCAGCCCCTTCTGCAGGGCCTTGGTACGCAGGGGGTCCCGCAGGATCACCCGCCGAAACAACTCGGGAGCGAAATTGGGGATACCGCTAAACTTGAGGTCATCACCCTGGGTGAAGGTATCGCCGATGCGAATGGTCCCATGGTTGTGGAGACCGAGAATATCCCCCGGATAGGCGTCCTCGGCACATTCCCGGTCATTAGCCATGAAGGTCAGCGCATTGGCAATCTGCACATCGCGGCCGATGCGCAGATGCCGCAACTTCATACCCTTGCTGTATTTTCCCGAACAAACCCTCAGAAAGGCGATACGGTCACGGTGGGCGGGATCCATATTGGCCTGTATCTTGAACACAAAACCGGAGAATTTTACTTCCTCCGGCGAGACGACACGGCTTTTTGTCTCCCGTGGCTGGGGCGGCGGTGCATAGTCGACAAAGGCATCCAGCAGCTCCTCGACACCGAAATTATTAATGGCGGAACCGAAGAAGACCGGTGTCAGTTTCCCTGCCAGATAGGCCTGCAAATCAAAATCGTGACTGGCGCCCCGAACCAGCTCGATTTCTTCCCGCAAGGCCTCTGTCTGACTGCCGAACAGCGCATCCAGTTGTGGATTATCCAGGCCGCTGATCACTTCACCCTGCTGAATCTTCCCGCCGTGTGTGGCACTGAACAAATGAATCCGGTCGCTCTCCAGGTGAAAAACGCCTTTGAAGCCTTTACCCATACCGATGGGCCAGGTCAACGGCGCGCAGCGGATATTCAGGATACGCTCGATTTCATCCAGCAACTCGATGGGATCGCGGCCTTCCCGGTCAAGTTTATTAATGAAGGTGATGATCGGCGTGGTACGCAGACGGCACACCTCCATCAATTTAATGGTGCGTGCCTCTACCCCCTTGGCACTGTCAATCACCATCAGGGCGGAATCCACCGCGGTGAGTGTGCGGTAGGTATCCTCTGAAAAGTCCTCGTGCCCCGGAGTATCCAGCAGATTGATGATGCACGCCTTATAGGGGAACTGCATCACCGAGGTGGTCACTGAAATGCCGCGCTGCTTTTCCAGCGCCATCCAGTCGGAGGTTGCATGGCGCGCTGCCTTGCGACCCTTGACGGTACCGGCCAGCTGAATCGCACCACCATAGAGCAGCAGCTTCTCTGTCAAGGTGGTCTTGCCGGCATCAGGATGAGAAATAATGGCAAATGTACGCCGCCGGGCAGTTTCTGTTTTAATCGACATGGTCTTGCTGTGGTCCTGCAGAAAACGGGGAGCTTATGATATTACAAAATACGGCCGGCATACCCTCAGGAAAACCGGCCGTATGACATACTCGAAGGCAATCCTATTTGATGGCCTGTAGTTCGATATCGAACACCAGGGTTTCATTCGGGCCGATATCGGTGCCGGCACCGCGTTGCCCGTAGGCCAAATCAGCCGGCACGAAAACTTTCCAGTGGGCGCCGGTCTTCATCAGCGGAAGAATCTCCTGCCAACCCTGGATGACTCCGTTGACGGGGAAAGTAGCGGGCTGACCACGCTTATAGGAACTGTCGAATTCCTTACCATTGATCAGGACCCCCCGGTACTGCACGGTCACCGTATCATCCAGCTTGGGCTTTTTTCCCGTACCGGCCTTGATCACCTGATACTGCAAGCCGCTGGGCAGCGTCACGACACCCGCTTTCTTTTTATTGCTGGCCAGATAGGCCTTCCCCCGCTGGTCATTTGCCTGTGCCTTGGCCGTCCGCACCTTCATCACTTTCTGCTGGTAGACCTGGAAGGCCTGCTGCATCTCTTCCTTGCTCAACGCCAGCTTGTTACCACCCAGCACATCCTTGATGGCCTGAGTCAGCACTTCGACGTTGAATTTGGGACCGTCATGCCGCAGACTGGCGGCAATCTGCACACCGACGGCATAGCTGAACTTTTCCTGGTCCGTTTTCAGCGCCTTGGCGCTGGCAGCTGTGCATACAAAGACCAGCAGGATAATGGCCCATATGTTTTTTAAATTCATAATGCTTCCTTCATGTCATGTGGTATGGATTGATGTGCCGCAGATTTTGATGACAAACCAGGAAAACCGCAGCTAAGGGCAAGATGATAAAACTGCCAACTGCAAGGTCTGCCAACAGACAGACCGGCCTCTTTGCCATGATCACCCTACTGCTATGGCTGATGGCCATGCCCGCTAAGGCCGCCGTTATCTTTATGTACCATCATTTCGGTAGATCAGATCTGCCGAGCACCAATGTCAGGCTCGAACAGTTCGAGGCCCACCTGAATTATCTGCAGCGGGCAGGATATCAGATTCTGCCACTGGAAGAAATTGTCCGGAGTCTGCGCCAACACCGCCCGCTGCCTGACCGCAGTGTCGCCATCACCATCGATGACGCCTACCTGTCGGTATACACAGAGGCCTACCCGCGGCTGCGGCGACGGCATTGGCCATTCACAGTATTCACTGCCACTAACCCGGTGGATCACAAATTCCCGGCCTTTATGAACTGGCAGCAAATGCGTGAAATGCAACAACATGGAGCCAGTTTCGCCAACCATTCCAGTCATCATGGTCATCTCATCCGCCACCGCAAGGGTGAATCCCGGCGTCAATGGCAGGCACGCATGCGCCAGGATATTCATCATGCCCAGCAGCGGTTGCGCACGGAACTGGGCCAGGCGCCAATGTTGTTCGCCTATCCTTATGGGGAATACAACCGTGATCTGGCCGAACTGGTGACCGACATGGGATTTGCCGCTTTCGGCCAACAGTCCGGCGCCATCGGCCTATACTCCGACCTGCGAGCCCTGCCGCGCTATCCGATGTCCGAGTCTTTCGCTGGACTGGCCGATTTCCGCATCAAGGCCGCCTCCCTGGCGCTGCCGGTAGTGGATGTCATCCCCTGGGATCCCGAGCTGACTGCTGATCGCCGCCCGTTGATGACCATCACCCTGGCGGACAGCGACGTCCAACTGCAACAGCTGAGCTGCTATGTCAGCGGGCAGGGATCGGTCGCCCCCCGCTGGCTGCAGGCAGAACGACGCTTCGCCGTCCAGGCTCTCGCGGCACTCCCTCCCGGTCGCAGCCGCTACAACTGCACGGCCCCCGCCGCCCGTTCAGGGCGCTATTACTGGTTCAGCCATCTGTGGATCCTGCCACCCGTCCTGCCAAAGTCTTCAAGTGAGGACCTGCTGGTGACAGCTCCACAGCATTAAGCCTATTCAGATGGTTGCCGCGGATAATTTGGCGGATCTCGTCCACATAGTCCGCCCCGCG
>CAZFJS010000012.1:5703-23140 GCA_964519605.1 uncultured Gammaproteobacteria bacterium | reverse complement strand
CAGTCCGTGCAATTGTTGGAGGATTCAATATGGTTGCGAGGTTTGGCCTGGGCTTCGACCCGTGATGAGCGGCTATGACAGCTGGCACAGCGTCTTTGTGTGCCTTTGAAGATGCCGCGTTGGTGGCAGCTTTCACACTTGACCCGCGCATGACCACCGGTGAGAGGGAATCCGGTCATGAAATGATCAAATCGTTTACTGGTCTGCGGGGCTGCCTGTGCGCTGCTGGCGAGAAACAGTGCCATGATCAGGACAATGAGTATATTCCAGAGGAATCCTTTCTGGCTGGAGGATGAAGTCGGGTTATTTGCCATGCTGGATCTCCAGGACATAGATATTCTCCCTTGGAATAACGTATTTGTGTGATGAAATGGTTGCATTTGGATTTCAGCGGATAAATGTTATTTGATCGAATGCAGTGGTGTTGTGACAACGCTCGCAATGTCGCCCGAAACCACCTTGATGAGGATCGTCGTCACCATGGCAGCTGCCGCAGGTCGGGGATAAATGAATCTTGTCCTTGACCGGCCATTTGTGGCAGTCGCTGCAGGCCACTTTCTTATGGGCGCCGGTGAGCTTGTAATCCGTCTGGGTGTCGTGATCGAAGCGCCACAGGTCCCAGCCATTGGGATTGTGGCACTGCTCGCAATGAGGCCCCAGCGTGCTTTTATGGATATCATCCGCCTGGTGGCAACGATTGCATGCCAGTGCGGCCCCTTTGTAGGCCGGGTCAAGATGGCATTCTTCGCAAGGGGTGGCCGCATGCAGGCCGATGAGTGGAAAACGGGTCAGGCCATGATCGAAGATCACCTTTTTTCCCCAACCCCGCTCATTATGGCAACGCGCGCATTTTTTACCTTCCTGGCCGTGATGTACATCATCAGGCTGGTGGCAGGAAAAACAGTCGCCGGATAATTTTTCTTTATAGAGATTCCCCTGATGGCAGGTATCGCAGCGGACTTTTTTATGCTGGCCACGCAGGGGATAGTCCGTATTTTTATCGTGGTTAAAGCGGGATTTTTTCCAGCCACGGGTACTGTGGCAGTCCTGGCATTTTTTACCGTAGCGTCCGCGGTGCTCATCGTCATTGTGATGACAATCGGCGCACAACTTGCCAGGTTTCTTTTTATAGATATCGTCGTTGTGATGGCAGTCTGCGCAGCCCACCTTGCCGTGTTTGCCCGTCAGTCGATATTTGGTGTCTTTATCGTGATCAAAATGGGTTTTTTTCCAGTCTTTGGCGCGATGACAATCCTGGCATTTATGCCCATAGTGGTTGTTATGATCATCATCCAGGCGATGGCAGTCATAACAGACGGTGGTGACTTTTTTGTATTGTTCGCGCGGATGGCAGCTGTTGCAGGCCGCCTTGCGATGTTTCCCTTTGAGGGGGAAGTCAGTTTTGTCGTGATCGAAGCGCGCCTTGGCCCAGCGTTGTTCGTTATGGCATTTCTGGCATTTTTTCCCCAGCCGGCCACGGTGAATGTCTTTTTTCTTATGACAGCTGTAGCAGTCTGAGGGGCTATCGCGGTAGCGGTGTCCCTGTTGATGACAGCTGGCACAGGGGGTGATGGTGTGGGTGCCCTTAAGCGCAAAATCAGTGCGTTTATGGTTGAAGGTTTCCCGGTCCAGTCTGACGACATCCGCTGCGCGTCCTTTATGGTCGGTATGGCAGCGTTTGCACTCGCCATCTGCGATACCCTTGATGCGGCCATGAAAACCGCGCTGTTGCTTGACATCCGCGGCGACTTTTTTGTGGCAGTCCAGGCACAGGCGACTTTGTTTCAGTTTGCTGAACTGGGCATGGCACTTGCTGCAGTCGGACTCATATTTGGCGTGCCCCTTGATCAGTTCACCCGGCATCATGAGTGTTTTAATGCTGCCGTAGGCTGTTCCTGCGGATGACAGCAGCATCAGGGCAAGCATAACGGGCAGCCAGGGTCCGGTGTGAGCATTCATAGCAATCAGATCGTGTCGGTTAGTGTGCGCAGGCCCTAGTAGGCATGTACCGCATAGACGTGAATGACACCGGAGATGATCATCATCAGAAAGAGCGGCAGATGCAGTACATGCCACAGGGAGAACAGTCGATCATAGAAGCCGAGTTCGGCGATCTTGCGGGTAACGGCGAGATATTTCCTCAGGTGCCGGCGTAGTGCCCGATAGTGCCGACGAAATTCTCTGGCTTGCCAGTTCTGGCGCCTGGCCTCGCATTGCAGTGCCCGCTTCATGATCCGGCGCAGCCGGAAATGATAGCTGCGGCTCAGCAGGGCGAAGCGGACCACATGGAGGGCGCAGCTCAGGATGCCTTTGTGTTCCGCCAGCGACGCCCGCTCGATCTTCTGCAACATCTTCTGCATCCGGGTATTCAGGTGTGCCGAGTCGGAGAGCGCCTCTCTGCTGATTCGGGTGGCCTGTCCCAGTTCTTTAAGCGTCGCCTTGCCGCCATAGAGGCCAAAGTGGATTTTCTTGTAAAAATACCGCCCGACCAGACCGCTGGAGGCCACCAGAAGCATGCAGAAGAGGGCAACATTACTGTTCAGGGAGCCCAGGTGATAATTGGCGTGAAAAATGATGCATACCGGGCCGATGACCCCGAAAATCATATGGGTTCTAAACCAGTATTTTACCGGCCCGAGACGATACATGCTGCGCAGTTTCTTGCGCAGGGGATACAGCAACAGGAGCAGCATCAGCACGCTGCCGATGATGCCCAGGGCATAACCGGCGCCGGATTCGGCTGTCAGCATGGTTTCTTCCCGGTTCTGCCAGCCGGCGTAGAGCAGGCCAATCACGATCAGGCTGAATAGTAAGGGCCCCAGTCCTGCGGTTTGCCTTTGTCGTTGCTTTGTGCCGCTTGCCGGCTTGGTTGCCGTCGCATTCTCAGTAGGGAGGGTTGCTTCATTCAATCCCATGATGGACTCCTGATTCTGGGCTATTGTTTTTTTGCTTTTTCATGTCGTTCCAGCGTTGTTCCATGCCTTCATAATTAGGTAACCATATGTAATACATATAAATATCGTTTTTTTCTGTGTCAGCTAGTTTTTGATATCGACTGACACAAAAAATAATTTGGGAAATATATCCCATATTATTAAAATATTTCCTGTATGATTGCAAGCAATCGTTCGTTGTGCGGGAACTTTTAGCCCGGTGGCCGACGTTGTAGAAAAGCGGGCAACCGGCCGTCATTGTTATTAGCCAGACGCGTGCTATCGACCTATGTTTAACGTCAGAATGGCTGGTTTTGTTTCCCTCGGATGTGAACCAGACTTTTTGAAGTGAGATTAAAACCCATGCTTAATCTGAAATTATTGATCTATTTCACACCAATGGCACTGATCTGGCTGGCCTATGTGCTGCTGCATGCCCGGGCGCAGAAACAGAGCCGCGCCATCCAGGAAGAGGCCCGCCAGGCTGGTTTGACGGAACCGGCTTCACTGCATCCGGTGATCGACGCCAGCCAGTGCATCGGTTGCGCTTCCTGCATCAGTGCATGCCCGGAGAGCAAGCACAAGGTCCTGGGGTTGATCGGCAACAAGGCGCAGTTGATCAACCCGACCTCCTGCATCGGCCATGGTGCCTGCAAGGAAGCCTGTCCGGCGGATGCCATTAGTCTGGTATTCGGTACCGAAAAACGGGGTGTGGATATTCCCTTTGTCAGCCCTGAATTCGAGACCAATGTCCCCGGTATCTATATTGCCGGGGAACTGGGGGGCATGGGCCTGATCCGCAATGCGGTGGAACAGGGGCGCCAGGCCATGGCGTCCATCAAAAAACGGGGAGCGCGTGCCAGTGATGGACAGCTGGATGTGTTGATCATCGGTGCGGGGCCGGCGGGTTTTTCCGCCTCGCTGGGCGCCATGCAGCATCAGTTGCGTTATGTGACCATCGAACAGGATTCCCTGGGGGGAACGGTGTTCCAGTTTCCCCGCGGCAAGGTGGTGATGACGGCGCCGGTGGAGTTACCGGTCTACGGTCAGGTCAAGCTGCGGGAGACCAGTAAGGAGGCATTGCTGGCGATGTGGGAGGAGATCGAGGCCCAGACCGGGGTGCAGATCAACTACCATGAGCGTATGGAGTGCATTAGCCGCACTGAAAATGGCTTTGTCGTCAAGACCTCAAAGCATAGCTACGAGACCCGCAACATACTGCTATGCATCGGGCGGCGAGGTACTCCGCGTAAACTGGGTGTCCCTGGAGAGGAACAGCCAAAGGTGGTCTACCGTCTGATCGATCCCGAGCAATATCGGGGTCAGCATGTGCTGGTCGTGGGTGGGGGTGACAGTGCCCTGGAGGCGGCTACCAGTATTGCCGCAGAGCCGGGGACCACGGTGGCCATTGCCTACCGCTCGGAGGCCTTTTCCCGGGCCAAGGAAAAGAACCGCCAGAAAATCAGGGAGGCAGCTGAAGCCGGGCGCCTGCAGGTGCTGATGAAATCTCAGGTCAAGGAAATTACCCCGGACAGGGTGGTGATCGATCACAATGGGAAACAGGTGGATATTCCCAATGATGGGATGATTGTCTGCGCCGGTGGCATTCTGCCCACCCCTTTATTGAAAGAAATCGGGATCGAGGTTGAGACTAAATATGGCACTGCCTGAGCATCATGCGGGCTAAGCGCAAGTCCCTGCAGTGGCTATTGTTAGCCCTGCTTTTGACCAGTTGCAGTGTCATGGCGGCCGCCTCCATGGACGAGGTCAAGGGGGCCTTTCGGGTCCGGGATTACCACCGTGCGGCCGCTTTGCTGCAGACCATGGCCCGCCAGGGTGATGCAGAGGCGCAATATCAGCTTGCCAGTCTGTACCGCTCTGGGCGGGGTGTGCCCAAAGACCATCAGGCTGCATTCCGCTGGCTGCAGAAGGCGGCGCATCAGGCCCATGCCAAGGCCCAGTACAATCTCGGCATTATGTATGAAAATGGCTGGGGCACCCGGCCGGATGAGGGGAAAGCACGGCACTGGTTTCAACAGGCGGCAGCCCAGGGGCATCCTATGGCCCTGGCAAAGCTTGGCAGGACGGGGCGGCAGGGTGTGCGCCCGCGCCAGGAGTCTGTCCAGCAGTCTACTCGCAGCCGCATTGATCCACAGGCAGCCTTGCGTTGGGCCGTACGCAAGGGCGAGCACAAAAAAGTGCGCCAGCTGCTGCGGGAGACGCGGCTCGCCTTAGATGTACCTGGCCGGCATGGCAGAACGGTGCTGTTCGATGCAGTGGAGCAGGGAGACAATACGGTGCTTGCGCTGCTGCTACAGCATCATGCGCCAGTCAACCTGCAGGATGAATACGGTGATACGCCACTGCTGATCGCCGCCCGTGCCCGGCGTCCGACGATGATCCGTAAGCTGTTGGCCGCCGGAGCGGCGATTGATGCCCGGGATGTGAACGGTAATACGGCACTGCTGATCGCCGCTGCGCGGGGATTTGATGATTTAGTCAAGCTGCTGCTCGCTCATCGGGCACAGGTTAATCTGCACAATAAAAAAGGCTGGACGGCCTTGCAGTACGCCCGTGCCGGCAAGTCTGCTGATATCATCGCCGCCCTGAAAGCGCACGGTGCCCGCATGGAGAGAAAGGCGAAAAATGCTGGCAGGCAACGTGCTTTGGTGGCGCTGGAGGCAATGAGCGCTAAAACCTCGGTGGGCAGTGGCGCTGCGCAGGAACGGGCGCCCTATGCAGGTTGGCCCGTGCTGATGCTGGCTGCCTGGCGTGGTCAGAGTGATGCAGTCAAGGTGCTACTGGCCAGAAAAGTAGCCGTTGATGCCCGTGATCCTGATGGTTTTACTGCCTTGAGCCGCGCCGCCTGGCGCGGTTACAGCGAGATTGTCCGCCTGCTGCTGGCCGAGGGAGCGGACCCCGGCGCAGCACAAGCGACGGGGAAGACAGCCCTCATGTGGGCGGCGGAGGCCGGGCACCCTGCCACGGTCAGGGTACTGCTGGCGGCAGGTGCCCAGGTCACCAGGCAGCAGCAGAACGGCGATGATGTCCTGATGATGGCGGTGCGCGAAGGTCATGTGCAAACGGTGCCGTTGTTGTTGGCGGCAGGTGCTGATGTCAATGATGCCCGGCCGGACGGGGAGACGGTCCTGATGATGGCCGCCCAGGCGGGTAATAGCCGCATGATCACGCTGCTACTGAAACGGGGTGCGCGGCTGGATAGCGCAGACAGGCAGGGTCACACGGCCTTGTGGTATGCCGCCAATCAGGGCGGGTTGGCAGCCGTGAAGGTCCTGTTACAACACCATGCCGGGCTGGAACATCGCGATGTCGAGGGTAATACCCCTTTGTTGCGGGCGGTGATCCAGGGGCATACAGAGATTGTGATCAGTCTGGTTGAGGCCGGTGCCCATGTGAATGTCCGCTCACAGGTAGGGAATACGCCCCTGATGCTTGCAGCTGACCGGGGCTATAGCGCGATTGTGGTTCGCCTGCTGGCCAGTGGTGCACAACTGAATTTGCGCAATAATTTAGGGAATACAGCCTTGCTGTTGGCGGTATCCAGCGGCCACCTGAAAACGGCACGTGTTTTACTGGCCGGTGGCGCCAATCCCAATCTCAGAAACAAACAGCGGGAACAGGCACGCACCGTGGCGGCCGCCGCCGGGCGCAATGACCTGGTACAGCTGATCGATACTTATCACAAGCAGCACAAGGGGTTTCTCGGTTTGTTTTAGGGCCTGTTAATCGCTGTGGGTACCGTCATTCCGGTCTGAGCCTTTGCAGGGCTGGTTCTCAGGCAGCCAATAGTTTCTCCGCATCCGAGGCCCACTTGACTGCTTCCCGATAGATATCCGGGAGCGCGAGGCGATGTGCTTCCGGGCAATGGATTTCGTCCCACTGGCCGCGTTCATAGGCCAGGGTGAGCTGCAGGATGTCCGCATAGATTCCTTCCTGGGTTAGCAGCGCTGCACTGATCTCTGTTGCCACGGGGATGGATGCCAGTAGTTTTTCCATGGGGGAATCCATAATGGCATCCAGGCTGGAAAACAGTCCGGTCATGAAGGCCATGCCCTGGTTGCCGGTAGCGCTGTAGTCCGCAAAGAGTTCACACATCTTTGCCCTGATCAGTGCGGTGACAAACAACTCACTGGGTTTGTCATCCACATTGACCAGCGCCATCATACTGGCCCAGTTCTTGATTTCCTTGAGTCCCAGGAAGACGATAGCGTGGTGAATGGATTCGATTTTATTGCGCAGCGAGAAGGCCGCGGAGTTGATATAACGGAGCAGCCGGTAGCTGAGGGTGATATCCTGGCTGATGAGCTTTTCCAGTTCATTGATGGCGATATTCGGGTCCTGAAGCTTTGCCAGCATCTGCAGGGTATTCAGGTGGTTGACCGGGATGCGCCGGCCTTTCAGTGTCTTGGGGCGGCTGAGGAAGAAGCCCTGATAATAATCGAAGCCAAGGCTTTTACAGGCTTCGAATTCCTCATGAGTCTCGACTTTTTCAGCCAGCAGCTGGACATGAAACGGTCGCAGATTGGCGACATACTGAATTAACTCTGCCCTGCTGATGGCGAGGATATCGATTTTGATGATATCAGCAAGTTTGATGAGCGGGAGCATTTTCTCCTGGTAGATAAAATCGTCCAGGGCGATCACATAGCCGTTTTCCTTGAGTATCCTGATGCTGCTGAGCACTTCTTCATCGACCTCGATATCCTCGAGGATTTCCAGCACCAGCTGCTCGTTAACCGGCGGGATGAGGGCGTGGTTGAGAATAAAGTTGCGGGTCAGATTGACAAAGGCCTTATGCTTGCCGACCAGCTCGCTCAGTCCGATTTCCATGAAACTGTTATAGAGTACCTGGGAGGTCGCGGCATCGCCATCGCCATCAAGCGCGCCGGCGGTGTGGGTGTCCTGGGGGCGGTAGAGCAATTCATAACCGATGACATTCAGCTTGCTGTCATAGATCGGTTGCCTGCCTATGTAGTAATGTAGCATATTGCACTATCAGCCAAGTTACATCCAGCTGGCGGAACTTCCCTGCCTTTCAGGCCGCTCCCGGAATAAATCAGAAGTTTCTTATTATATTGTTTCGGCGCTGTGGCGGTTTATCTTTAGTATAAGCCTGGGTTATTGCTTCGCCTCAGTGGGCCGTCTTTCGTAATGCCGTGCGCATGCTTTCATCAAGTATTTTAACCTCTAACCCCTGCTGCGCCAGGATAAAGGCGGCGGTGGCGGCACGCCGGCTGATGTCGCTGCAGATGATATAGTTTTTGCGTTTATCCAGCAGGAAGGCGCATTGCCGCAGTGTCTTCAGTGGGATATTGATGCTGCCGTCCAGGTGTCTTTTCCGGAACACGCCGCTACTGCGGATATCCAGCAGGATGGCGCCCCGGGACTGCAGACTGAGCAGCCGGGTAAACGGGATCCACTTGATGAACGGCCGGACCAGCAAGGTCAGGAACTCCCCTTTGGACAGGCGTAACAGCCGGCCGTTTTCCAGCATGGTAATGGTACTGTCATGATGGTCATGGGAGATCAGCGCACCTTCACCGAAGCCATCACCCGCTTCCAGGTCCGCCAGTATGGCGGGACGCCGGCTTTTGCCGCTGTGACGGCTGACACGGGCACGTCCCGCGGCAATCAAATAGTAATGATCGCCGGGATCGCCTTCCCGGATGATGGTTTCTCCGGCACAGGCCGGGATTTCAGTCAGGCGTTTCCTCAATACCTGCAGATGAGGCCTGGGCAGGCGGGAAAAAAGCGGTGAGGTCAGCGCCGGCGACAGTGGGCGGTCATTTGCCGCCGATTCGGCGACAGCCTCGCCATGATTGCCCTGGTTGCACTGCAGCAATTCATCCAGTTTTGCGCTGTCGATGCTGAGTACCGTGACGCTGGTACTGGCCAGTGCGGTGAGTCGTCGGGGTTGGTCCGGGGCAATGGGCTGATGAGCCTCCGGACCATCGGCCCTGAGCATGCTGGAGGGTTCCCCGTCGCTAATCAGTGCCAGTTGTCCGGAGAGCAGAAAGAAGGTCTGCTGATCCCTCTGGTGCTGGTTAAACAGGCGGTATCCTGGAGGAAAGCGCTCGATACTGGCGTGCCTGATGACTTCATCAAGCAGGGCGGGAGTGAGTGTGCTTAGGGGGGTGAACCGGTTCAGGTGGTTCTCGTCAATGAGCTGTTTCGCCGCGCCCATGGGGGTCCTCTTATCAGGGTGATCTTCTTCCCTTATGTAACGGCGGCTGTAGTCTTTCCTTTATTCAGGCCTGGTGGTCAGATAGACACCGCGAAAACCAGTCGGACAGCAGGGTGATCTCCTCCTGACAGATCTCATGACCCATGGGATATTCATGCCATTCGATGGCATAGCCTTCATTTTCCAGTCGTTGTCGGCTGTGGCGGGCCAGGGCCGGGGGTACGACGCTGTCCTCAGCGCCCTGCACCATCAGGATGGGCAGATGGCGGTTGGCGGGATGGATCTCTCCAGCCAGGCGGTGCGGCAGTGGGAGATAGGTGGACAGGGCGGCGATGCCGCCCAGCGGCTGTGGGTAACGCAGGCCGGTATGCAAGGCTATGGCGCCGCCCTGGGAAAAACCTGTCAGGATGATAGCGTGCGCCGGGATGCCGCGCGCCAGTTCACGATCGATCAGTGCCGTGATCAGTCGCTGCGACTCATGGATGCCATGCTCATCTTCCCGGGCAGTGAATTCTCCACTGAGAATGTCATACCAGGCGCGCATCACCATGCCACCATTGAGCGTGACCGGCCGTTTCGGAGCATGGGGGAAAATAAAGCGCACCGCCCTGTGCGGCGGCAACTGCAAATGCGGGATCAGGGGAACGAAATCACTGCCATCGGCACCCAGGCCATGCAGCCAGATGATGCTGGCGGTGGCCGATGTCTGTGGTTCGATTTCAACAGCAGGTACGGGTTTTAGCGGCATGCTCTTTCTGGTGCTGGAAAAGGGTTGTTTTTTTGGGTTTTCTGCGGGGAAGCGTTTATACTTTTCCTTCCGACAGCAAGGCCCTGACATGATAACACGCAGATTGTACCTGAAGCTCGGCAGAATCCTGCTGCTTTTTCTGGCGCTCGTCTTGCTGACCGCTTGCGGGCAGAAGGGCGATCTCTATCTGCCTGACCAGCATGCCGCTGCCCAGGCCGGCCACGCGTCTTACCACAATCAGCTCAGGCTCATAGCCTAAACAGCGCACTTTTCCACTATGGATTATTTTATTCGCCGTCATGGTAGTTTATACGCCGAGGAACTCAGTCTGGACGAGATTGCGGCCACTTTTGGCACGCCTTGTTATGTTTATTCCCGCGCCACGCTGGAGCGCCATTGGCACGCTTTTGATAAGGTCTTCAGTGGCCATGATCACCTGGTCTGCTATGCCGTCAAGGCAAATCCCAATCTGGCGGTGCTCAATCTGCTGGCACGCCTGGGCTCCGGTTTCGATATTGTTTCTGTCGGGGAACTGGAACGCGTGATCAGGGCGGGTGGTGATCCCGCCAAGGTGGTTTTTTCCGGTGTCGCCAAGCGCAGCGATGAGATCCGGCGTGCCCTTGAGGTGGGCATTTACTGTTTCAATGTCGAATCCGCAAGTGAGTTGCAGCGTATCAATCAGGTTGCCGGCAGTCTGGGGGTGCGCGCACCGGTGTCCTTGCGTGTCAATCCCGATGTGGATGCCGATACCCATCCGTATATCGCCACCGGCCTGCGGGAAAACAAGTTTGGTATCGATATCGCCCAGGCCCCGACGGCCTATCGCCACGCCGTCGGTATGCCCCACCTCGATGTGCTGGGCCTGGATTGCCATATCGGTTCACAGCTGACGGATACGGCGCCCTTCGTTGCGGCTCTGGAACGCCTGCTGGCACTGCTCACCCGGCTGCGGGAGGACGGCATCAGCTTGCGGCACCTGGATGTGGGGGGTGGTCTGGGTATCCGCTATCGGGACGAGACACCGCCCTTGCCGGAGGACTATGCCCGGGCACTGCTGGCGCATCTGGGTGACAGCGGCTGCCGGATCATCATCGAGCCGGGGCGGGCGATTGCCGGCAATGCCGGTGTGCTGCTGACCCGGATTGAGTACCTGAAGCAGGGGGCGGAGCGGGATTTTGCCATTGTGGATGCCGGCATGAACGACCTCCTGCGGCCCGCTTTGTATCAGGCCTGGCAGGAAATTGTGCCGGTAGTGGCGCGCGCTGACGAGGCTGTTCGTTGTTATGATGTGGTGGGGCCGGTCTGCGAAACCGGCGATTTCCTCGGCAAGGCGCGGCAGCTGGCGGTCCGGGAAGGCGATCTGCTGGCGGTGCGTTCCGCCGGGGCCTACGGCTTCAGCATGAGTTCCCAGTACAATTCCCGCCCACGCGCTGCCGAGGTGATGGTGGATGGCAGGCAGGCCCATATCATCCGGGAGCGGGAGCAGCTGACGGATCTGTTCGCCGGCGAAAGGCTTTTGCCTTAAGCGGTCCTGCGCGCCCGCAATCCCGAGCTTTGCATGAAACGTATACCGGAAGCTGAATTAATGGATGATGAGGCTCAGGTACAGGCCTATGCGGCGGCGGATTTCAGCGCTGCCCATGACCGTTTTGTGGCGCTGTTTCAGGCATGTTTTCCGGGGGAGGGGGTGTCTGGCACGGTGCTGGATTTGGGCTGTGGCCCGGGAGATATTACCCGGCGCTTTGCCCGGGCCTGCCCCGACTGTTGTCTGGAAGGGGTGGATGGGTCCGCTGCGATGCTGGCCTGGGGGCGACGGCTTAACGAACAGGCGCAGTTGTCCGGCCGTATCCGTCTGCGACAAATTTATCTTCCCGCTACCGTACTGGATGGCTGCACTTATGATGTGGTCATCAGCAACAGTCTGCTCCATCATCTGTGTGATCCCCAGGTGTTGTGGCAGACCATCCGGCAGACGGCCCGGTGTGGTGCGCCACTTTTCATTATGGACTTGCTACGCCCGGCGAGTCCGGCCAGGGCTGCCGAGCTGGTGACGGTTTATGCCGGAGATGAACCTGATCTATTGCGTCATGACTTCTATCACTCCCTGCTGGCGGCTTACCGGCCGGAAGAAATCAGCCTACAACTACAGCAGGCGGGCTTGTCCGGTCTGCATGTCGAGACGGTCAGTGACCGTCATCTTATCGTCTATGGAAAACGCTGATCATCTTCATTCCGGGCGAAGCGTCGCTTTTAATCGCTTTCGTGACTACCGGCAAAGTCCTGCTGGCGCCAGGCTTCGTAGAGAACGATGGCGACGGTATTGGCGAGGTTCAGACTGCGGTTGCCTGGTCGCATGGGCAGGCGGATCCGCTGTGATTCCGGCAGATTCTCCAGTATGGAGGTTGGGAGCCCTCGGGTTTCCGGGCCGAACAGAATGGCATCGTCAGGGTGAAAGCGCAGTGTTGTATAGCAATGCTGTCCACGGGTGGAGCAGGCGAGCAAGCGCCGGGGTTGCACCTGTTCCACAAAGGCCTGCAGGTGCTCATGATGCTGCACACTGGCGAGATCGTGGTAGTCCAGGCCGGCACGTCGCAGCCCTTTGTGGTCGAGCTGAAATCCCAGGGGTGCAATGAGATGCAACTGCGCGCCGCTGTTGGCGCAAAGGCGTATAATGTTGCCGGTATTCGGTGGAATTTCCGGTTGATAAAGGACAATATGAAACATTTATATTTTCCGCCAATGAGTGGCTGATGAGGGCAAGCACAGGAGTATTCATGCAATGACAGAGCGCAGTCAAGCCATGGCAGTTGAGCGTGCGGAGATGCTGGCGCTGGAATTTTGCGGCCTGCGGCTGGCCACCCCCCTTGTGTTGTTGTCCGGCTGCGTCGGCTTCGGTGACGAATACCCCCGCGTGGTAGGCTTCTCTCATCGGGATGTGGGCGCGGTCTGTCTCAAGGGGACGACGCTGGAGGCCCGCCTGGGCAATGCGCCCCATCGAATCTGGGAAACCCCCATGGGTATGCTCAATGCCATCGGCCTGCAGAATCCCGGTGTCCGTCAGGTGGTGGATAATATTCTTCCCGGCCTGGATCCCGCGGAAACCCGCTGGATTGCCAATGTCTCCGGCTCAACCGTGGAAGAATATGCGGCGGTGACTCAGGCCTTCGATGATTCTCCCATCGATGCCATCGAAATCAACATCTCCTGTCCCAATGTGCGGGAGGGTGGGGTGGCCTTCGGCAATGATCCCGATATGTCTGCACGGGTGGTGGCGGCCTGCCGGGCAGTGACGGACAAGCCCCTGATCACCAAGCTGTCACCCAATCAGACCGATATCGCCGGTAATGCGCGCCGTTGTATCGAAGCGGGTAGCGATGCCTTTGCTGTTATTAACACGCTGATGGGCATGGCCATCGATGTGGAACAGCGTTGCCCCATCATTGGCAACAATCAGGGCGGTTTGTCCGGCCCGGCCATCAAGCCGGTGGCCTTGCTTAAGGTACATCAGGTCTATCAGGTGTGCCGGGAGCACAGCATCCCCATTATCGGTCAGGGCGGTATCACCAGCGCGGAGGATGCCCTGGAGTTCATTATCGCCGGGGCCAGTGCAGTGGGTGTCGGTACCGCACTGTTCTACGACCCTTTGATATGCCCACGCATCAATGCCGGGATTGTGGACTACCTGGAGCGCCACGGACTCAGCGAAGTCGCCCAGCTTACCGGCACGCTGGTATTGAACGACTGAGCTGCCTTGACAGGCTGTTAAAATTCTACTTATGTGGCACGATCCGGCCTTAAAATCGGGCTAAAAATGCTCATTTACTTGAGTAAACCGCGCTTTCTCGCTCAATTTTGCCTTGTTTCGTACTCACCTGAGAATTTCAACAACCTGTTAAGCCTCGCCTTCCAGTCCCAGCTCGCTGATCTTCCGGGTCAGCGTGTTTCTGCCCCAGCCCAGGAGCTTGGCGGCCTCCTGGCGCTTGCCGCCGGTGCGGCGCAGCGCGGTGGTGATCATGATCCGTTCGAAACGTGGCAGGGCGTCATTCAATAGCTCGTTTTCTCCTGCCTCGAGTCTGCCCGCTGCCCATTGTGCCAGCGCCTGCTCCCAGTTTGCCCGCTCCTCACGCCCGTCTTCCTTGTCGGTTTGCAGCTCGGGGGGCAGATCATCACGATGGATCACCTGCCCGGGTGACATGACGGTGAGCCAGCGGCAGGTGTTTTCCAGTTGCCGGACATTGCCGGGCCATGCCAGCCGGCAGAGATAGTTCGCCGCATCGGCATGGAGTGACTTGCTGTCCACGTCCAGTTCGGCGGCGGCCCGGTCTAGGAAGTAACGGGTCAGCATGGGGATGTCCTCACGTCGTTCCCGGAGCGCCGGGATGTGGATGCGAATGACATTGAGACGGTGGTACAGGTCCTCGCGGAATAATTTGTCATGGACGCGCTGTTCCAGGTTTTGATGTGTGGCGGCAATGATGCGTACATCCACTTTGATGGGGCTGTGGCCGCCGACCCGGTAGAACTCGCCATCGGCCAGCACTCGCAGTAGACGGGTTTGCAGTTCCACCGGCATGTCACCGATTTCATCGAGAAACAGCGTGCCGCCATCGGCCTGTTCGAAGCGCCCGCGGTGCAGGTTCTGCGCCCCGGTGAAGGCGCCGCGTTCGTGGCCGAAAAGATCGGACTCCAGCAGATCCCTGGGGATGGCGGCGGTGTTGATAGCGATAAAGGGGTGTTTGGCCCGGGGACTGTGCCGGTGCAGGGCCAGGGCCACCAGTTCCTTGCCGGTACCTGACTCACCGGTCAATAGCACGGTCATATTGGACTTTGCCAGGCGGCCGATGGCGCGGAAGACTTCCTGCATGGCCGGTGCCTTGCCGATGATCTCCGGTGCCTGCGGTAGCGCCTCATGCTGCTGGGTGTCGTGACGCTGGTGTTGTTTGATGGCGCGCTTGACCAGGTCGACGGCCTCCTCCACATCGAAGGGTTTGGGCAAATATTCAAAAGCACCGCCTTCATAGGCGGCGATGGCGCTGTCGAGGTCGGAATGGGCGGTCATGATGATGACTGGCAATTCGGGATAGTGTTCCTGGATGCGCTCCATCAGCGTCAGCCCGTCCATACCCGGCATGCGAATATCGATCAGCATGGCTTCCGGCGGCTGGTGCTCCAGTTGTTCGAGGATGCCGGCAGCGCTGGCAAAACAGCTGACTGCCATATCCGCCTTGCTCAGCGCCTTTTCCAGTACCCAGCGTATGGAACGATCGTCATCAATGACCCAGACTTGTGCACTGTTGTTCATGTGTCGGACTCCAGGGGAAGAAAAACGGAAAAAGTGGTTGCGCCCGGCTGGCTGTCACATTCGATCAGGCCGCCGTGCTGGCTGACCAGGGACTGGGCAATGGGGAGACCGAGCCCGGTGCCATCGGCCCTGCCGGTTACCATGGGGTAGAAAATGCTGTTGATCATGTCACTGGAAATACCAGGACCGTTATCGCTGATATCGATGCGTGCCACCAGTTTGTGCAGCCGGTGGCCAATGGTGAATTTGCGTTGGGTGCGGGTGCTGAGCCTGATTTTACCCTGGCCATTCAGGGACTGCATGGCGTTGCGGACGATGTTCAGCAGGGCCTGTACCAGCTGGTCCGGGTCGGCATGGATTTCGGGAATGCTGGGGTCATAGTCACGCTCGATGATGATTTCTGCGGGTACTTCGGCCTGCACCAGCAGACGGACGCGCTCCAATATTTCATGAAGGTTGATAGGGCGCTTTTGGGGCAGACTGTGGGGTCCCAGCATGCGGTCCACCAGTTGTTGCAGGCGGTCTGCTTCGCCGATGATGACCTGGGTATACTCACGCAGTGCCTCATCATCCAGTTCCTGTTCCAGTAGTTGGGCGGCTCCCCGCAGACCACCCAGGGGATTCTTGATCTCATGGGCCAGCCCGCGTACCAGTGCCCGGCTGGTCTGGTATTGATCCAGCAGGCTTTCGTCCCGGGCAATGCGCAGGTGGCGGTCCATGGGCAGGATCTCCAGCAGTAGCCCATGGACCTGGCGGCATTCCAGCCAGGGGGTGACGCTGATATTGACGGTGGTGGTCCCGCCGTTAAACAGGCGCAGCGGGACCTCGCGCTCATTGAAGGGATGTCCGTTACGGTGCGCGTCCCGCAGGACTTTGAGAAAATCCACATCATCCGGCCACAGTTGTTCAATGGACTGCCCCAGCAGATGGCGGGCGCTGATGGCGAAGAAAATCTCTCCCGCAGGATTGATGGCTTGCAGTTGTAGTGTGTTGTCGAACAGCAATACCGCCGTATTGAGATTGTCGAGAATGCAGTGGGAAGTATCAGTCTGATTCATATCAATGTCAGCCTATATTGCAAGAAGCAAACCAGTTTGGCGGCGCGTGCTTTTTAAGCGCCATGCTTAGGCTAAGTACGTCGCAGATTATGATATTTATCAATAACATGGCATGTTACAGGCGTGCATGCTCCTGGTGGATGCTGCGGTTTGGTCGCTGTTTCCATGTGGGGAAACGCACTGCCTCAAGAAGTGGTGCGCACCATTATAGTGCGTTTTCCGGGGAGGGGGTGAAAACTTTTAGCAGGCCTTTAAGGGCGTCGCGCGGGCTTTAGCAAGCGGGAGAAGCGAAACAGGTGAAAGGTGATAATGGGTGAACGCATCAGCATCTTGCCCTGGGCATCCTCGATCAGTGCCTGCAGTTTATGGGTGCCCCGATCGACATTTTTCAGCAGGATATGGGTGGTGGCTGTGGGGCTCTGGATGAGCTTGTTGTCCAGGGTGAGGACGATTCGATGTCCCGCCCGTTGATTCAGTCCGGGTTGCAGTGTGATATTCACCTCGACATTGCCGGCATTCTGCCGGATGGTGGTCTCGTCTTCGGGTGAGGTGATTTGGAATTCTCTGTAGAGCTTGTCAGGCTGTGGTTTGCGACGCTCTGTCTTGCCCGGGCGCGCATCAGGCTGCAGGCGGGGGGCTTGATAGCCTTGAGCGGGTGAGATCTCGATTTCCGTGGCGCCCGTTTCCTGCTGGTCGCTGAAGATGACGCTGCCGTCGGGCAGCACCTGCTTGTAGATGGCCGCCTGGGCCTGGTTTGCGGGTTGGCTCAGCACTAACAACAGCAGACCACACAGTGGCCACAAATAGTTTTCGCATCTCATCTTTATATTATGTAACCTTAAAAAGCAGGCTTGTCAAAAAGAAAGCCCCGCAATGCGGGGCTTGACTCAACTATTTTGTGACGCTTAATGTCACGCTTTACAGGCTGTAATACATATCGAATTCAATCGGATGGGTGGTCATCCGCAGGCGGGTGACTTCCTCCATTTTGAGTTCGATATAGCCGTCGATCACGTCATCGGTGAACACTCCACCCGCGGTCAGGAAGGCGCGATCCTTGTCGAGGCTTTCCAGTGCCTGATCCAGGGAGCAGCAGACTGTGGCGATTTTCTTTTCTTCTTCCGGTGGCAGGTCATACAGATCCTTGTCCATGGCATCGCCGGGATTGAGCTTGTTTTTGATGCCGTCGAG
>CAZFJS010000012.1:0-5603 GCA_964519605.1 uncultured Gammaproteobacteria bacterium | reverse complement strand
ACAGATCCTTGTCCATGGCATCGCCGGGATTGAGCTTGTTTTTGATGCCGTCGAGACCGGCCATCAACAGGGCAGCGAAGGTCAGGTAGGTGTTGCCGCAGGAGTCGGGAAAGCGCACTTCGATGCGCCGTGCCTTGGGGTTGCAGTCATAGGGGATGCGCACCGAGGCGGAACGGTTGCGTGCCGAGTAGGCCAGCATCACCGGGGCTTCAAAACCGGGTACCAGGCGTTTGTAGCTGTTGGTGCTGGCATTGGCGAAGGCATTGATGGTTCGGGCATGCTTGAAGATGCCACCGATATAATGCAGCGCCAGCTCGGAGAGTCCACCATACTTGTTGCCGGTGAACAGGTTTTTGCCGTTCTTGGACAGCGACTGGTGAATGTGCATGCCGTTGCCGTTGTCGCCCACCAGCGGTTTGGGCATGAAGGTGGCGGTCTTGCCATAGGCGTGAGCGACGTTCAGTACTACGTACTTGAGAATCTGCACCTCGTCGGCCTTGCGCACCAGGGTATTGAACTGAGTGCCGATTTCATTCTGGCCGGCAGTGGCCACCTCATGATGGTGGACTTCCGGCACCAGGCCCATTTCCTCCAGGGCCAGCACCATGGCAGAACGCAGGTCGTGCTGGGAATCCACTGGCGGTACCGGGAAATAGCCGCCCTTGACCCCGGGGCGGTGGCCGATATTGCCATCTTCATAGACCTTTTCGGAGTTCCAGGAGGCCTCGTCGGAATCCACTTTGCAGAAGGAACCGCTCATGTCTGCGCCCCAGCGCACATCGTCGAAGACAAAGAATTCCGGTTCGGGGCCGAAAAAGGCGGTGTCGGCGATCTTGGTGGATTTCAGATAGGCTTCAGCCCGTTTGGCCAGGGAGCGGGGGTCGCGTTCATAACCTTTCATGGTGACCGGCTCCATGATGTCGCAGCGCAGGTTCAGTGTCGCCTCATCCATGAAGGGATCCAGCACAGCGGTGCTGGCATCCGGCATTAGCACCATGTCGGAATCGTTGATACCTTTCCAGCCGGCGATGGATGAGCCATCAAACATCTTGCCCGTCTTGAAGAAGCCGCTGCTGACTTCCCGGGTGGGCAGGGTGACATGTTGTTCCTTGCCGCGGGTATCGGTAAAACGCAGGTCCACAAACCTGACGTTGTTGTCCTTGATCATTTTTAAGACTTTTGTTGCAGACATCGGGATCCTCCAAGAGTGCTTGTCAGTATATTTTTTGCGGTTAAAAAATAGTCTTGCCCGTTTATAGCATGAACTATGCCAGAGATAAAAACGGCTGCAATTATAAGTGGATGCTTGTTTCTGTCCTCATAAACCCCCGGTAATATACACCAAAATAGTGCGTATGCGCACATGATTGGTGCGCTTATTCGACAGCGATGACCTCAATGCTAATGATGATCTCATCGTCCTCCTGATGGCTTTCAATGATCGGGTATCCATGGATGCGGCACCAGGCGGGAATATCATGCAGGGCGCCAGGGTCGGTGCAGGTGACCGTCAGCCGGTCTCCCCTGGCCAGCTCGCGAAGGCGGTTCTGGGTGCGGATCACCGGTAACGGGCACAGCAGATTTCTGGCGTCCAGGCGATACTCAGCCATCAGAGATACCAGCCCTGGGGAATTTCCCCGCTGGGCATTGGGGCGACCTCCAGCGTGCGGGTATCCTGCCCTGGTGGGGTGATGCTCACGCAGACCGTGGTGGCATCGCGTCCCTGGCCGAAGCGGGCCACCAGGCGTGCCGCCAGATGTAAATCATCCTCATCCGCCTTGCCATCCAGCAGGGCCAGCGGTCCGGTATGGCTCAGTGCATGCAGGTGAGTGTAACTGTTGCGGTAGCCTTCCAGGTATTTATTCTCTCCTTCCTCGCGGCCGATGATGAGTTTGAAATGCGGCCTTGGTCGCAGGTGACGGCCCACCTTGAGCAGCATGATGTCATCCAGTTCGTAGTCCCGCTCACCGCGGGCCTGCCACAGATCATTGAGTTTGTGGCTGTACTGCTCGTTGGTCAGAAAACAGCAGCCGCCGGCGGGCTGGGCGTAGTCATCCATGCCATAGGACTGTGCCAGGGCGATCTGGGGTTTACGGCTGCGGCCGTTCAGAGCCAGCAGGCGCTCACGGTCCACCCAGCCTTCTGTTTCCGGTAGCGTTGCTGGCAACAGCCGGGCGCACAGGGGGCGCAGCAGCCGGTCTCCTGCTCCGGATTCCCGGGCAATGACCGGCATGGTGTCGCGTCGCTGGGACATGGGGCGCTGGCCGATGACCTCGCCGGTGATGATGAAATCAAAGTCATTGGCCTCCATCCACTCGCGGGCCTTGCTGACCATGAAACCCTTGCAGTCCAGGCAGGGGTTCAGATTGGCGCCGTAACCGTGCTGCGGGTTGATGACGACCTGCTTGTATTCCTCGATGACCTCGATCATGTGGAGTTTGATACCCAGCTGTTCCGCCACCCACAGGGCATTGTTGCGCTTGGGGCGTTCGCGGTCCTGGCGGCGGATGGCGTGGGTATGACCCTCGACGCAGAAACCGGTGTAGAAATTGATCCCCTCGACATGCACCCCCTGGTCGAGTATCAGACGGGTCGCCAGCATGGAGTCCAGGCCACCGGAAATCAGGGAGATTGCTTTTCTCGTTTTGCTCATCGGGCTGTCTGTCGCTATGGATTGAAGCATAGCGGGCAATCATAACAAACCAGACGGATGAACAAAATCATCCTCCGGCATGGTTGCCGTTTTAGTGCAGCTTGGGATCCTTCAGTCTGTTCGTGCCGCGGGGCTGGGTCGATCGTACCGGGCAGGCGCCGGTGATGGAGCGAATGATTCTGTAGGCGTGTTGACTGCCAGTGTCGTTCCACAGGTCGAAGGCATGGATGGGCGTCAGCCCGGACTGGCTACCCTGCAGTTCGCGCATGGTCTGCAGGACATCCATCAGGGCAACGAATTCGCGAGCCAGTTCGGCATAAATAGTGGTCATCCCGGTGATGGCGTGATCGGCGATCTGCTGGTAGGCGACCCGGCCGAGGTCGACGAAATAACTGACTTTCACCATGCGGCGCTCGGCCTGCTGGGGGAACAGGCCGGAAAACAGCAGGCAGTGATCACCGACTTCCCGCAGCTGTTCATGGCGGCGATGGCTGCTCGCAGTCGCATTGCTGTTGAGATAGTCCAGCGCCAGCACCCGGGCCAGCATGTGGGGTTTGTCGGCAAAGCGCATCAGCAGAAAGACCAGATAGCTTTCCAGTGTTTCAGGGAGCATGCAGTCACAGGCGGACTGCGCCTCGTTGACCAGGGCATGCCATTGGGCGGTTGATGTGGGGTGTATGACTAAATCCGGCATAAGTAACAGCTCCTTAGTTTCTGCATCGGCAGCTGTTCCCTTTTGCTGAAGGCGGTAGAGGCGCTGGACTCTGGTTCCCTCGGCGCGCATTTTTTGGATGCCCCGCGTCAGCGGGCACGCTATACTGAGCGGTCACGAATTCCGGGAGACTACCTTTCTTAATCATGAAAAAAAATGCTGCCGACATCAAGACCTTTCAGGGACTGATCCTGGCCCTGCAGCAGTACTGGGTCAGGCAGGGCTGTGTGCTGTTGCAGCCTTATGATATGGAGGTGGGTGCCGGGACCTTTCATCCGGCGACCTTTTTGCGTGCCATCGGCCCGGAACCCTGGAGCGCGGTCTACGTGCAGCCCTGCCGCCGGCCCACCGATGGCCGTTATGGCGAAAACCCCAATCGCCTGCAGCATTACTATCAGTTGCAGGTGGTGATTAAACCCTCACCGCTGGAGATCCAGACCCTTTATCTGGATTCCTTGCGTGCTTTGGGGCTGGACCCGCTGGTGCACGATATCCGTTTCGTTGAGGATAACTGGGAATCCCCGACACTGGGGGCCTGGGGGCTGGGCTGGGAGGTCTGGCTCAATGGTATGGAGGTGAGCCAGTTCACCTATTTTCAGCAGGTCGGTGGCCTGGATTGCTTTCCGGTGCTTGGAGAGATTACCTATGGGCTGGAACGCATTGCCATGTATATCCAGGGTGTGGAGAGCATCTTCGATCTGGTCTGGGCCGATGGCCCCCTGGGCAAGGTGAGTTATGGTGATGTCTTTCACCAGAACGAGGTGGAGATGTCGGCCTACAATTTCGAGCAGGCCGATGTCGCCGGGCTGTTTAGCGCTTTCGATCACGATGAAAGCGAGAGCAGCCGGCTGATTGATGCCGGACTGCCCCTGGCGGCCTATGAGATGGTGCTCAAGGCCTCCCATTGCTTCAACCTGCTGGATGCCCGTCACGCGATCAGCGTGACCGAGCGCGCCCGCTATATCGGTCGGGTGAGGGCGCTTTCCCAGGCGGTAGCGGCGGCTTATTTTGAACGCCGTGAAGCACTGGGCTTTCCTCTCTGCAACGGGGAAGGGCAGCCGGCAGCGCGTGAAACGGCTGCCACAGGGGGGCCGGGCGCGTGAGCGACAGACAGGATTTTCTTTTTGAAATCGGTACTGAGGAGCTGCCCCCGCGCGCGCTGCGACGCCTGGGTGAGGCGCTGGCCGCCAGCATGCGGGAGGGGCTGGCTACGGCAGGGCTTTCTCATGGCGAGCTGCGCAGCTATGCTACCCCGCGCCGCCTGGCGGTGCTGGTGACGGGGCTGGAGCGCTGTCAGGCCGGGCAGCTTCAGGAACGCCGTGGACCGGCGTTGACGGCTTCTTTTGATGGCGATGGTGCGCCGACTCCCGCGGCCCTGGGTTTTGCCCGCTCCTGCGGCGTGACGGTGGAGCAGCTGGAAACACTGGAAAACGACAAGGGTGCCTGGCTGGTATTCCGTCAGCAGCAGGCGGATCGTCCTACGGCGGCGCTGTTACCGTCTCTGGTCAAGGCGGCGCTGGCAGCGCTGCCGATTCCCAAACGCATGCGCTGGGGGAGCCTGCGGGAGGCCTTCGTGCGCCCGGTGCATTGGCTGGTGCTGCTATTTGGTGATCAGCTGATCGAGACTGAACTGTTTGGCCAGCAGGCCGGGCGCGAGACCCGGGGACACCGCTTTCATCATCCCGCCACGCTGTATTTGCCAGAGCCTGCCGCTTATGCACCCCTGCTGGAAAGTACCGCCCATGTGATGGCCGATTTCAGCAGCCGCCGTGAAGCCATCCGCGGCCAGGTGATGAGCGCGGCCGCAGAGGCCGGTGGCCGGGCAGTGATCGATGAGGCGCTGCTGGATGAGGTGACCGGCATGATCGAATGGCCGGTGGCGGTGGTGGGCCATTTTGAACGCCGTTTTCTGGCGGTGCCTGCCGAAGCCCTGGTTGCCGCCATGAAAGGGCACCAGAAATATTTTCATCTGGTGGATGAGGCGGGACAGTTACTGCCGCGTTTCATTACCATCAGCAATATCGAGAGCCGGTCGCCTGAGCTGGTGCGCAGTGGCAATGAACGGGTGATCCGCCCCCGCCTGGCCGATGCCGCCTTTTTCTGGAAGCAGGATCGCAGTACGCGCCTGGCCGACCGGATCCCCCGTCTGCAGCAGGTGATTTTCCAGAAAAAACTGGGCGATTTGCTGCAGAAAAGCGAGCGGGTGGCCGGCCTTGCCGGGCTGATTGCCGGTGATCT
>CAZFJS010000011.1:20191-23656 GCA_964519605.1 uncultured Gammaproteobacteria bacterium | reverse complement strand
CCCACATATTGTTCTCTATCACGCAGCAGATTAACATCCAGCAACGGCAATCTGACGATGGTACCCAGCACGGAGATCGCCGCTTCCAGCGAGGGAAAACTGAACTGCGAACCGCTATTGAGATTAACCAGAAAATACTGCTGGGTCAGGGCATGGTATTCCAGGCGGTAGCGCTGCTCCAGCCGGGCAACGGTGTCGTCAAGCCAGTAGTCTCGCCGACGCAGAATAGAAATATGGTAGGCAAAGGTCAGGGGCACACCTTCCTGTAAGGCGCCCAGCATGGCCTTGCCAGGCTTGATGTCCACCGCTGCATTGAGATACAGCACATCATCCAGCACCTCGGTATGCACCTGGTTGACCGTGATACCCCGGGCATAGACGGGGGCGTTCAGCAATAGGGGGGTCCCCGCCACCAGCATGAAAAACAGGGATTGCTTCCAGACATTGTGTGCAACTTTGCTGAACATGGACACGATCGCCGCGAAAAACCTACATTATCGCCTGAAGTCAGCCAACTGCAAGACCGGAATGAGCCGGCCGCTTCCTGAGACAGGCATAATAAAAACCATCCATATCATTTTCGCCCGGCAACAGCTGCCGTCCGCAGGCAACGGCATGCCCCCAGGGCGCAATGACTGGGTCTTCTTCTGCGTCGGGATGAACGTGCAGAAATGCCGCAATCTGCCCACTATTTTCCTGCGGCAATATGGAGCAAGTGGCATAAACAAGACAGCCGCCCACCGCCAGCAGCGGCCACAGGGCGGCCAGCAGCCGGGCCTGCTGAGCCATGACCGCTGTCAGATCTCCAGGCCGGCGCAGACACTTAATATCCGGGTGGCGCCGGATCACGCCTGTGGCGGAACAGGGGGCATCCAGGAGAATGCGATCAAAAGGCTGCCCATCCCACCAGTCATCCGGGCACACCGCATCCCCCACCAGTAGCGTTGCCGTCAGATGGAGTCGCTGGAAATTCTCCCTGATCTGCCGCAGACGATCGGCACTGATGTCAATCACCACCATCTCCTCCAGTGCCGGCTGCCGCTCCAGGATATGACAGGTCTTGCCACCCGGCGCCGCACAGGCATCCAGCACCCGCTGCCCGGGCCTGAGGTCCAGCAAACCGGCGGCCAGCTGGGCAGCCCCGTCCTGGATGGAAACATGCCCTTCCCGAAAACCCGGCAAACGATCCACCGCCACCGGCTGCGCCAGAATCACACCGGACTCAGCACAGGGGGTCGGGCGTGCGGGCAGGTGGTGTTCCGCCAGACGCTCCAGATATTCAGCGCGCGTCAGCAGTCGTTTGTTGACCCGCACGGTCATCGGTGGCCGCTGATTATTGGCGCTTAAAATTTCCCGCCAGTCGTCAGGCCATGCCGCCCTGATCTGTTCGATCATCCAGCGCGGATGGGCAAAGGCCCCTTCCTCTTGCTGATCCATCTGACTCAACAGTTCATCCCGGTGGCGTTGAAAATTCCGCAGCACGCCGTTAACCATCCCTGCCAACCAGGCTTTGTCCAGCGCCTTGACCGCCTGCACGGTCTCCGCCACCACCGCATGCGGTGGGATCTTCATATGAATAAGCTGATAGAGGCCCAGCAGGATCAGATAATGGATGTCCCGGTCGCGCACTTTCAGCGGCCGCCTGACCAACTGCCGGCTGAGCAGCTGCAGGGCGGGCTGCCAGCGCAGTACCCCGTAGCACAATTCCTGCAACAGGGGCCGCTCACCCGAAGCCACCCGCTCAAGCTGCAGGGGCAAGCGATTGCCCAGCGAGACACCCCGGCAGCAGACATCCACCAGCACTTCCGCCGCCGCAGCTCTGACCTGCATATCAGTCTGTTTGACCAAAGCGCATACCAGCCGGCAGATGCCGGGCATTGAGAAAATCCCCTGCGCTCATGGCCCGGCCACCCGCTGGCTGGAGTTCCAGCAAGCGCAACATGCCGTTGCCAGTTTGAACATCGATGCCCGCCCGGCCCAAGCGCACGATACTGCCGGGCTCAAGCTCCGGAGAATCTTCGTTCAAGGCTTGTGCCCGCCAGATACGTATGCGCTGCCCGGCAAGCAGGGTATAGGCAACCGGCCAGGGATTGAAGGCACGCACCCTGCGATCCAGCTCATGGGCGAATTGCGACCAGTCGATAACAGCCTCTTCCTTGCTCAACTTCGGCGCATAGCAGGCCTCGGCCTCGTTCTGTGGTCGAGGACTCAGGCTTCCCGTCTGCAGGCGGGGCAGGAGCTGCAGCAGGGCACAGGCGCCCAGCTGGGCCAGACGATCATGCACTGAGCCGGCCGTATCATCAGGATGCAGTGCGCAGACTGCCTGAGAGAGAATAGCGCCGGTATCCAGCCCCTGGTCCATCTGCATGAGGGTCACACCGCTCTCCCGATCCCCGGCCAGAATCGCGCGCTGAATCGGCGCTGCCCCTCGCCAGCGGGGCAGCAGGGAAGCGTGGATATTGATGCAGCCCAGGCGTGGAATCGTCAGCACTGTCGGCGGCAGAATCAGGCCATAGGCGGCAACCACCATCAGATCTACATCCAGCGCCACCAGCGCTTGCCGGACCATTTCATCCTTCAAGCTCACCGGCTGCATGACCCGCAGTTGAGACTCAAGCGCCACCTGCTTGACCGGCCCGGGGACAATTCTGCGCCCCCGGCCAGCTGGCCGGTCGGGCTGGGTCAGCACTGCCACCACCTCATTATCTGCTGCTACCAACGCCCGCAAGGCGACAGCGGCAAATTCCGGGGTGCCTGCAAAAATGATCTTCAGTTTTGTCATCAAGGAATCACCTGACGAATCCTTCAAAGTTAAATCGTGTGCCGACGTATCTTTTCCATTTTTTTTCGAATCCGCCTTCTTTTCATTTCAGTGAGATAATCCACAAATAAGCGGCCATCCAGGTGGTCGATCTCGTGCTGGATGCAGACTGCCAGCAGGCCTTCCGCCTCCAGGTCCATGGGGCTGCCATCCCGTCCCAGGCCCCGGGCCCGTATCCAGGCAGCGCGCTCCACCGGTTCATAGATGCCAGGCACTGACAGGCAGCCTTCATCCATCATTTCACAGCGTGCCCGCTGCACGACTTCGGGATTGATCAAACATAGCGGATCATCCCGGGTCTTGCTGATATCAATCACGATCACGCGCTTGCTGATATTGACCTGGGGGGCCGCCAGACCGATTCCTGGGGCATCGTACATGGTCTCCAGCATATCATCTATCAGCAGGCGAACTTCATCGTCGACCTGCTGAATGGGGGAGGCCTTGATCCGTAAACGGGGATCCGGATAGTGCAGAATGTGAAGTATCGCCATAAATGATCCGTCAACTTGTGCTATTGCTGGGACATCAGGAGCCTGGTCGGACTTAGGATGAATCTACTGCGGAAAAGCCATTTTGGCCCATTTTTTCGATCCTTTTCGTTAAATATGCTCAATATTCGTCTCAAACGATCGAAAAAATGG
>CAZFJS010000011.1:16933-20091 GCA_964519605.1 uncultured Gammaproteobacteria bacterium | reverse complement strand
CGCGACGACCACCCAAGTCCGACAGGCTCCTGAATCAGTTGAAGATCTTAAAGGATTCTACCCGCTGCACGCTATACTTTGGTGTAATGCGCTTATTTTGCGCTAAACTCGGCGAAGGTTCCTGCTTACTAAGGGTGAAGTATGTATAACCGATTGTTGATCCTGTGTTTATCTCTAGTACTATGCATCGGCAGTGCAACCGCGGTAGCGGATACCCTGCGGCTGAAAGCTGACCATCCTGACCGCTATACCGTGGTCAAGGGGGATACCCTGTGGGATATCGCCAGTCGTTTTCTGAAAAACCCCTGGCTGTGGCCGGAAATCTGGCAAAACAACCCGGAAATCAAAAATCCCCACTTGATCTATCCCGGTGATGTCATCAGCCTGGTGATCGTCAACGGCAAGCCCACACTGCGTCTCAAGCGCGGGATATCCGGCCGCCCGACGGTTAAACTGTCCCCCCATGCACAGATTTCCAGTCTGAGCAGTGCGATCCCCACAATCCCTCTGGGTGCCATCAAGCAGTTTCTGCTGTACCCACGGATCATTAGCGAGAAGGAATTGGCGCAGACCGGCTATATTTTCGCCCAGGATGAAGGGCGCCTCATCAGCGGCAGTGGCGACAAAGTCTACGTCCGCGGCATCCAGGCGAAGCTTGGCCAGCAGTTCAGTATTATCAGACCCGGTGATGCCTACCGCAACCCGGGTGCCGCCAGGAAGGATATTCTCGGCTATGAGGCGCTCCAGATCGCCCTCGGCGAGGTCAGTGCTGTAGGGGATCCCAGCACACTGCTTGTCAAACAGGCCAAGCGTGAAGTTCTCATCGGCGATCGCCTGCTACCCCTGAAGAATGAAGAAAAGCTCGACCAGTACTTTTTGCCTCATGCCCCCAACAGGCCTGTCAAAGGGACCATCATCGCCGTACTAGATGGCGTATCCCGAATCGGGCAATACCACACCGTCGTGCTGAACAAGGGCAAGCGGGACCACCTGGAAACAGGCCACGTCCTGGCAGTTGACCAGACCGGCGAACTTGCCCGTGACACGGTCGAGCCCAAACGCGGCAAAACGGTGCGTCTGCCCAGCGAGCGCGCCGGCACCATCATGGTGATCCGCGTCTTCGATCGCGTCAGCTATGCGCTGGTCATGGAAGCCAGTCGCGATATGCGCGTCTATGACACCTTCAGCAATCCCTGATCCATTCCACATGCGACAGCGGCTGGGCTACCCCTGCTGCCAGCGAGTTTAACGCTTGCAAGCATTCCCTGGCGAACGAAACACTTGTCACCCGCCCACCCAAAAGTGGATAATCTCCCCCAGGCACATGCTCAGGGAGGAGACCGCAAATGCTTTCGGAGAAGGAACTCTGTCACTGGTTACTGTTATTGCATACTCCGGGGATCGGACCCCGCAGCTACCACAAGCTGCTGAGCCACTTCGGATACCCTGACCGCATACTGGCAGCGCCCCGGCAACAGCTGGTTGCCTGCGGCCTCAGTCAAAACACTATCCGGCAACTGCATCACCCAGGTGATGAGACCATCATCCACCGCGACCTGGACTGGGTACGCCAGGAGGGAAATCGGATCATCTGCTTTTATGATCCAGGCTACCCACCTCTGCTGCGCGAGATACCCGACCCACCGCCACTGCTCTATATCACCGGCGATTGCGCGCTGCTCTCTCGCCAACAGCTTGCCATCGTCGGCAGCCGCAATCCCAGCCCTACCGGCAGAGAAACCACTTATGATTTTTCCCGCAGCCTGGCATCACGGGGACTGGTCATCACCAGCGGGCTGGCTTTAGGCATTGACAGCAGCGCTCACCGAGGTGCGCTCGATGCCGGCGCACCCACCATCGCTGTCACCGGCACCGGACTGGACCGCGTATACCCTCCCGGCAACCGCAAACTTGCCCAGTTGATTAGTACCCGGGGTGCTCTGGTATCAGAGTTACCCATCGGCACGCCGCCCCGACCCGACAATTTTCCGCGACGCAATCGCATCATCAGCGGCCTGAGCCTGGGCACCCTGGTCACCGAGGCCGCGCTCCACAGCGGCTCTCTCATTACCGCCCGTTTGGCGCTGGAACAAAATCGCGAGGTATTCGCCATCCCGGGCACCATCCATAACCCGCTGGCCCGGGGCTGCCATGCCCTGCTGCAACAGGGGGCCAAACTGGTCACCTGCCTGGATGATATCAGCGAGGAACTGCCATTAGCCGCCGTAGCCGCCGGCCAAACCGACAGACAAGTGCCGGGAAAAAACAGCGCCACAGCGCTTGACCCCATACAACAAACAGTATTGAATAATATTGATGGGGACCCAACAACAATCGATACGCTCGTGGAACGCACTGGATTGACGGCGGAGCGGCTTTCCTCCATCCTGTTTGTGCTGGAATTGCGGAAGCGGATTATGTCCTATCCCGGAGGCGCCTTTTGCCGTCTCCTACAAAGGAACACATCATGAAGGAAAATATGCTGGACGTCCTGTTGTACCTGTTTGAAAACTGTGTGGACGATGAGCTGGCGCTCCACCCCAATGAAGAATCCATTAAAACCCGACTCAGCGCTGCTGGATTTATGGATACCGAGATCTCCAAGGCTTTCCACTGGCTGGAATCCCTGGCTCAGCTGCGCGAGCGAGATAACAGCACGGCCATCGCCCAGCCCCAACAGCAGTCGCAGCGTATCTATGTCGCCGAGGAAATGGAAAAAATCAGTCTCGACAGTCGTGGTCTGATTCTCTTTCTGGAGCAAATGGATGTGCTGAAACCGGCCATGCGCGAACTCGTCATCGACCGCATCATGGCACTGGAAACCGACGAAATCGATCACGAAGGCGTCAAGTGGGTGATTCTCATGGTATTATTCAATCAACCTGGATATGAGGCCGCTTACACCTGGCTGGAAGACTTCGTGTTCGACGAAGGCAACTCTCTCAAACATCTGCACTGAAACAGGCCGCGCCCGGCGGCCGGTCTATATCAAGGATTCCAGCCAAACAGCGATATAACTCCCGGACCTGCCGGCATTAATGCGCAAAGTTGACAGCTTTGCGCTGTTGCTGCAACTAAGTATGTGGACAGCCGGCATGGTAATTTTTTATTTGAAATCGATCATCACTGGATGGTAGAACAACGCCCATGAGCAAAAA
>CAZFJS010000011.1:15538-16833 GCA_964519605.1 uncultured Gammaproteobacteria bacterium | reverse complement strand
ACTGATCCGGATCGCGAAGGCGAGGCCATATCCTGGCACCTTTATCACATTCTCAAGGACAACAAATTGTTGGAGGGCAAACCCGTCCAGCGCATCGTATTCCATGAAATTACCAGGAATGCCATTCAGGAGGCCCTGACGCACCCCCGCGAGCTCTCTATGGAGCTGGTCAACGCCCAGCAGGCGCGACGTGCCCTGGATTTTCTGGTGGGATTCAATCTCTCTCCGCTGTTATGGAAAAAGATTCGCCGCGGCCTTTCCGCCGGCCGGGTGCAGAGCCCGGCGCTGCGTATGATCGTGGAACGCGAACAGGCTATCGAAATATTCCAGCCGCGCGAGTACTGGACGATCGATGCGGATGTCGCCAAGGACAAGGAACGTTTCTCCGCCAGACTGACCCACTACAAGGAAAAAAAGCTCAGCCAATTCAGTATCGATAATGAACATGATGCCCGCGATACCGAAAAGCAGATCCAGGCCGCCGCCGCCGGCAAACTGCAGATTGAAAAAATCGAGAAAAAGCAGCGCAAGCGTAATCCCGCGCCCCCCTTCATCACGTCCACCCTGCAACAGGAAGCAGGGCGCAAACTGGGCTTCACCGCCCAACGCACCATGCGCGTCGCCCAGCAACTCTACGAAGGCATCGATACTGGGGATGGCGCCGCCGGTCTGATCACCTATATGCGTACCGACTCGGTCAATCTGGCCCAGGAGGCCATCAATGAAATCCGTGACTACGTCAGCCAGCGCTATGGTGCCGACAAGCTCCCCAAAACGCCACAGGTCTACAAAACCAAAGCCAAAAATGCCCAGGAGGCTCACGAAGCCATTCGTCCCACTGCAGTCGGTACTGAACCGGAGGCCATCAAGCAGCACCTCAGCAGCGAGCAATACAAACTGTATCAGCTAATCTGGAAGCGTGCTGTCGCCTGTCAGATGATCCATGCCACCATCCATACGGTGGCTATTGACCTGAGCGCCGGCAAGCTGGCCCGCTTCCGGGCCACCGGTTCCATGATCGCTAAAGCAGGATTCATGGCCGTCTACCAGGAAGGAGAAGATGACGCTGCCAAAAAAGATGATGAGCGCATGCTGCCTGAGTTGAAGGAAGGGGAGATCCTCCTGCTGGAACGCCTGCGGACCGATCAACATTTTACTGAACCACCCCCCCGCTATACGGAAGCCAGCCTGATCAAGGCCCTGGAAGAACACGGCATCGGGCGCCCCTCAACCTACGCCTCCATTATGACGACGCTCCAGCAACGCGAATACGCGCTATTGGAGAAAAAGCGCTT
>CAZFJS010000011.1:13190-15438 GCA_964519605.1 uncultured Gammaproteobacteria bacterium | reverse complement strand
AAATTTATCGGCTGCAGCGCCTACCCGGAGTGCAAGTTCATCGAACCGCTGGAAAAGCCCAGTGACACCGGCGTTAAATGTCCCGAGTGCGGCCAGGGCACCATGCTGCAGCGTAAATCCCGCCGTGGCAAGGTCTTTTATTCCTGCTCGAAATACCCGGACTGTAAATATGCAGTCTGGAATGAGCCCGTTGACACCCCCTGCCCTCAATGCAGCTGGCCCATGCTCACTGTGAAAACCACCAAGCGGCGGGGCACGGAGCTGGTCTGCCCCCAACAGGACTGTGATTACACCGAAGCCTGTGACACGGAAACCAAGGCAGCCTCCTGAACCGCAATAAATAGTAGTCAGCACCGCCTCACGGGGCAGCGATCACACTGCTGTCGGTAATGGTCAAGGTGGCGCCATCCGTTGCCAGAAAGGTCGCCAGTTCAGTCTGGATCTCGGTGGTCACCAATGCTGAGCTGGGGTCATCCTGACCTGCTGCATCCTTAGGCGTCAGCAGCGAACCGTGATGTCCTGCTGAGAAACGCACCCAAGCCCTGAGATTTGTACCGGCGGTGCTACTGCTCATCTTCACCATCCCCATCAGCACAGCCAGTGGATCGGTGCCGGCGGTAGGCGATGGGACGGTACCCGGCACATTCAGTACATTATTCGGTACCACCTGATCCGGCAGCGCGCTGTTGCCGCCAACAATCTCTACCAGATGAATGCCCCTACTGGCCGCGATGGCGGCGGTATAGTTGATCGGGTCGGCAGCATCAATGGCCATCTGGGCCGAGGCCAGGAAGGCCTCGTAATCGGCAGTGCCCTTGATGATACCGCTGGCGGCCAAACCCGCCGCAATCTGCGGGCCAAAGCGGGCCGAGCCATCGAGCAGCTTGGCGATGCCGCCGCCCGGCATCGCCAGGGTGGCGGCACCCACCGTGGGCTCCAGGGCCAGGAAGGTGGCACCCACAATGGCTCCCAGAGAATGGCCGAGAAAACGTATTTTCGTAGTATCGAAGTCGGCGCCACCGCCATCATAATCCATCACGGACAAGGCGCGGGTCAGCGCCAGCAAATCCGCCTCGGCCTGGCGCAGGTTGTCACGCGAACTCAGCGGACTGGCCAGATTAATGAAGTGGCTGCCCGAAGGATCGGTCACCCCATCCGGACCCGCCGCACCGCTCGTATTGTCGATCAAATCAAGGTCAAAGGTCCGCTCCAAACCGGGCTGATAGAAGGCCTGGGTGCCATCCGTTTCATTACCCGTCAAACCATGCAGGGGTAGATCAATAGCCACTGCCGCAAAACCCGCACCCGCCAAAGCATCCGCCACTGCCAACAAGGTCGCCCGATTGGTGGTGATGCCGTGCTGATAGAGCACGACCGGCCAGCCGCCTGCCGGCTTGGGTGGTGTCCTGGGAACCGTCACCATGAGAGGAATTTTGATCGTGGTCGTGGCCACCGGCTGGGTATTGAAGCGCGTGAGATTGCTGCCACCGGCACCAGTCCAGAAGGTACTGAGCGGCGTCGGATCATTCTTGCCAGTGGCTGCCGCCAGATAATAGGGCAGGTCAATCGTACCCACATAGACATCCGCGGCACCCAGAGGGGAAACGCTGACCGGGGTGGTGCTGATGGCCGATACCGGGGGAGCATCTGTCTGCACCTTGCTTCTCACGGCAACCAGCACATCGCTGATCGATTGGGTGCTGAAGGTCCAGCTGAGCACGATGGCGCTGCGCGGTAACTGAGCATCGAAAGATGTGGCAGCTGTTTCAGCGGCATTGGTTAACTTGCGTACCGGATCCAGGGCCACCGCCTGGGCATCGCTTAAAGCCGTGAACTGGCTGTTGCCACTGCCATCCGCCAGCGGGTTAGTGCTTTGTGCCAATGCATAGGGCAAAGCCGCATGAGCGGGTTGGCCGCTGAGCGACTGGATCCCCGTGGTCAATACCACCAGATAGCTGGTCTTGGGTGCCAGTGGCTGTAGAGGAGAGATCACCAGCTTACTCTGGCTGGTATCGACGGAGGACAAGCCCACGGTATATTCCGCGGCGGTCAATTCACGCACGATACCGGTGACTGCCCCACCGGGAATGCTGGACAGATTGACCTGAAACAGCCTGACGGTCTTCCCGGCGACCAGCGTGCCGGCATCAATGGCGGAGGAAAAATCGGCCGAAACGGGCGCAATCGTGGAAAAACCATCCAGGGCATTGAGTGCGGTCTTCACCTGGGCATCCGCGGCATTGGGGTC